>NZ_JBVVAJ010000031.1:0-64799 GCF_055792805.1 Microvirga sp. HS2 | reverse complement strand
GCACGTACCAAGGAGGCGCTCTGGACCACCATCGGAGAACTGCTGGACGCCTTCGAGCCGAATGAGTGCCAGAACTACATCAGGAACTGCGGGTATGAGCCCGTCTAAGTCGAATCTGCTCTAACTTCACAGGACGATGCCCGGTGTTTTGACTGTGCGACTCGCCACCCTCAATCCCTCCCCGCAGGGAGAGGAAGAGCATTATGCGCTTATCTTCTCTTCGCCGGTCCCGTTTCCACCGGCAGATCCTCGCGGGAGCCCCAATCGGACCAGGAGCCGTCATAGATGGCCTTCGCGGGATGTCCCAGGGTCTCGAAGGCCACCGAGAGAACGGCGGCCGAAACCCCCGAGCCGCAGCTTGCGATGATGGGGCGATCGAGATCGAGACCCGCGTCCCGGATCGCCTGCGTGAGGCTGGCCTTGTCCTTGAGGCGTCCGTTCTCGACGACTTCGCTCCACGGAAGGTTGAGACTTCCGGGAATGTGTCCCGACCGGAGGCCGGGTCTCGGTTCCGGCGCCTCGCCTCTGAAGCGATCCGCGGCGCGGGCATCGACCACCTGGGCGGAGTTCGATCCAACCGCGTCGCGAACGACGCCGGCATCCGCGACGGCGGCTGCATTGAAAGAAGGAGTGAATGTGCTGTGGGCACGGGGCCTCTCCGGTCCGGTTTCCACGGGACGGCCCTCCGCCTTCCAGGCGGGAAATCCTCCTTCGAGAATGTACACCCGGGGAGCGCCGAAGACCTGGAACATCCACCGCACGCGGGGAGCGGAGTACAGGCCTATGCCGTCATAGACGACGATGGTCATGTCCTGACTGATGCCCAGCCTGCCGGCGGCCTTCGCGAAGTCCTGGGGTGAAGGAAGCATGTGCGGGAGGGACGACGCGGTGTCCTTGACCGTGTCGATGTCGAAGCGCACCGCGCCGGGAATATGGCCGGCCAGAAACTCCGCCTGCGGATCGCGGTTCTGCGCCGGGAGATACCAGGAGCCGTCGACGATCACGACATTCGGATCCTCGAGATGTTCCTGCAATCGCTCGGGTGTAACGAAGGGATGTGGCATGGCATTGCTCCTGGCGGTCGTCCGGTCGGTGAAAAGCGGTTCAGTCCACGAGGGACAGGCGAACGCGGCGGTTCTGCTTGCCCTTCTTCTCGATGTCGGTGATGAGCGCCTGTCCGATTTCGCCCGTGCGGCGCACATGTGTGCCGCCGCAGGGCTGCAGATCGATTCCCGCGATCTCCACGAGACGCACCCGGCCTGAACCGCGCGGCGGCTTCACCGACATGGTCTTCACGAGACCGGGATTCGCGTCCAGCTCCTCGTCCGTGATCCATCGCTCCGTGACGGGCGCATCCCGGGCGATCAAGGCATTCAGTTTGTCGGTCAGATCGGCCTTGTCGAGGCCCGCATCGGGAATGTCGAAATCGAGGCGCCCGTCGCCGTCGCCGATCGCGCCTCCGGTGACCGGGTAGGGCAGGACGACGCTCAGGACGTGCAGCGCGGTATGGACGCGCATGCACTTGAAACGGCGGTCCCAGTCGAGCTCCATGTCGATGCTTTCCCCTTTTGAAAAGCGCGATGCGGCCTCCGGTCCCACGAGGTGAACGATCCGGGAGCGGTCGGAGCCGTAGACCGTGTTCGTCACGTCGATCCGCTCGCCGTTCCGGCGCCGGATGACGCCGACGTCGCCCGGCTGACCGCCGCCTTGAGCGTAGAACACGGTTTGGTCGAGGATGATGCCGCCGTCCGGCGTTACATCGAGGACGGTCGCCGCGCAGGATCGGGCATAGGCATCGTCGCGAAACAGGAGAGCGGTGGCTGTCATGGTCAATCCGAAAGACGGGAGCGCAGGAGCGTTCCTGCGCAGGGGTGCACGATGCTGACGGCAACAGGCGGGACGGGTCAAGCCGCTCCCTTGGTCTCATCGTCGAGGTCGCGCAGGGTGCGGAAGGCTGCAAGAGCCCGCTCGCGCGCCGGGCCATGCGGAACGATGGGGGCAGGATAGGTGCGCCCGATGTCCACGCCGGCGGCCCTCAAGGTTGCGGCGGGCGCTTCCCAGGGCTTGTGAATGAACGCAGCAGGGAGCCGGGCGAGTTCCGGCACATAGGCGCGCACGTAGTCTCCCTGCGGGTCGAACTTCTCGCCCTGCGTGACGGGATTGAAGATCCGGTGGAACGGTGCCGAATCCGGGCCTGATCCCGCGATCCATTGCCAGTTGAAGGCATTGTTGGCCGGATCCGCATCCACCAGCGTGTCCCAGAACCAGGCTTCACCTTGCCGCCAGTCCGTCAGCAGGTGCTTCACGAGGAAGGAGGCCACGATCATCCGCACGCGGTTGTGCATCCAGCCGGTGCGCCAAAGCTGACGCATGCCCGCATCTACGACGGGATATCCCGTCAGGCCCTTCTGCCAGGCCTCGAGACTCGTTGGTTCGACCTCCCACGGAAATTTTTCGAAGCGGAGGGCATGAGATTTTTCCGGCAGGTGTGGATAAGTGTACAGGAGCTGATGGCTGAAATCGCGCCACACGACCTCGCTCAGGAATTTCTGCGCATCCTGCGTGAGTTCGGAGCGCTCGGCCACGAGATTGCGGACGGCATGCCAGACCTGACGGGGGCTGATCTCTCCGAAACGCAAGTGCGGCGACAAGCGGGACGTACCTTCCTTCGCAGGCATGTCCCTCATTTGCGCGTAACCGGGCAGACCATGCTCGAGAAAATGCCGCAGCCTGTCCTGAGCGGCCAGTTCGCCGGGATGCCACGTCGTGTGGAACTCGGCAGCCCAATCGGGCTTCACCGGCCTCAGGCCCAGGTCCTCGATCTGCACGATTCGATCGAGAATGGCCTGGGGCCAGGGACTGTGCGCCACCTTCTTCGGGGCAGGGAGAGGCGCTTCGACGGGCCGCGCCATCACGGTTCGCAGATATGGCGTGAAAACCTGGAAGGGCTTCCCGGCCTGATTCACCACCTGCCAGGGCTCGTTGAGCAGCCGGCTCTTGAAGGTTCGAACCCTGATTCCGCGATCCGTCAGGCGCTTCTTGATCATGCCGTCGAGGGCGATCTCGGCTGCGCCATAGCGCCGATTCCAGAAAACGGCCGATGCTCCGGTGGCGGTCACGGCCTTATCGAGGGCGTCCTGGGCGGGGCCTTGCAGGATGAGCAGGCGAGAACTCGCTCTCTTCAGAGAATCGTCGAGGGCGGCAAGCGAGCCATGGAGCCACCAGCGGGCCGCGCCGCCCAGAGGCCGTAATCCATCCGTCGCATCCTCCAGGATGGCGAGGCATAGAACCGGAAGGCCCGTTTCCACGGCTGCGAGGAGGGCAGGATTGTCGCTCAGGCGATGATCGTCACGAAACCAGACTAGGGCAGGGGAGGCCACGCCGCTTCTCCACAAGACACATCGAGGAAGGCCAGTGCTGCGATGGCAAGCTATGCAACACGAAAGCCGCGCAACGCCAAGCCAAGCAGGGCACCTTCAAGAGGAAAACTCGATTGCAGGAGAGTTGGGGAGGTTGGCTCCGGCGGTAGGATTCGAACCTACGACCAACGGATTAACAGTCCGCTGCGCTACCGCTGCGCCACGCCGGAATAAGCCATACCTTCGGGAGACTTTCGCCTCTTCTCGCCGGGCTGCTGGAGCAGCTCTCGTCGGCGACGGTGCGTGGCATATAGCACGAGTTTTGCGGGGTGCAAGCCCCTTTCGTCAGCGATCTTGCAAAACGGGCTGTTGCTCTTTGGGAGGGCACTTGCTATGAGGCTCCCGCCGCAATCGTGGCACGCCCCGGATGGCCTCGTGGCGGAGTGGTTACGCAGAGGACTGCAAATCCTTGCACCCCGGTTCGATTCCGGGCGAGGCCTCCAAGTCGAATTTCTGAAGGCAATCTCCATGGTCGATTTCTCGCAAGCGCGCCGAATGATGGTTGATAGCCAGCTGCGCACTTTCGATGTGAACGACATCCCGCTGCTCGACGCCATGGGCAGCGTTCCGCGTGAGAAGTTCGTTCTCCCGGGCCGTGAGGAGCTTGCCTATATCGATCAGGACATCCTGGTCGGTGAAGGCGCCTCCCATCGATACATGCTCTCTCCGATGAATTTGGGCCGCATGATTCAGGCCCTGAGTATCGAGGCGGGAGACAAGGCTCTGGATGTGGCCTGCGGCCGTGGCTATGCCTCTGCCGTCCTTGCCGAGCTCGGCGCCCAGGTGACGGCGCTGGAATCGGACGAGGGACTCGCCGCCGAGGCACAGAAGAGCCTTGCGGCCGCCGGCGCCGAGAGCGTCGAGGTCGTGACGGGTGCTCTCGATCAGGGCTTCGCCAAGAATGCTCCCTATAACGTTATTCTGATCAACGGCGCCGTCGATCTGCGCCCCGATGCGCTTCTGGAACAGCTGGCCGAAGGTGGTCGCCTGGTCTGCGTGAAGGGCCGGGGCCGCGCGGCGCGAGTGACGCTTTATGTTCGCTCGGGCAATGCGTTCGGCGAGCGGGCCCTCTTCGATGCGGCGGCTCCCGTGCTTGCGCCATTCGTGCAAGAGCCCGGTTTCACGTTCTAATCCCGTTCTCTAAATCCTTAATATCCTTAATTTCCTTCGTGAAAGGTGTCGCTTTTTTGCGCCACCTCACTGCTAAAATGCAGTCATGAGCCGTGCGTTATTGCCGACTCGTTTGGGATGGGTATTGTTGCGCTTTGAATCGTGCGAGTCTTGTGAATCGGTTTCGGTCGTGAGTTTTTGGTATCTTGGGTCGTTAGGCAGGTGAGCGTGAACGGGAAGCAATCCAGCAGGCAGTATCGCATCCTCCTCGGGGCCATGACCTCCGTGTTCGTTCTGGCGGCCACGGGCAGCGTCTCGGCCGAGACGCTGGAAAGCGCTTTGGCCAAGGCCTATGGCAACAATCCCAACCTGAACGCCCAGCGCGCCAGCGTGCGTGCGACGGACGAGAACGTCGCTCAGGCGAAGTCCGGCTACCGCCCGACGATCACGGGCACGGCCGACATCAGCCGCAGCTATTCTCAATATGACAGCCGCCAGCCACCGAGTTTCCTCAGTTCAGGGGGGGAGCAGACCTCGGTTCTCACGCCGCGCGGCTATGGGATCGAGCTCAATCAGACGATCTTCGACGGTTTCCGGACGGACAATTCAGTACGCCGAGCCGAATCCGGCGTCCTCGCCGCCCGCGAGGACCTGACCACGACGGAGCAGACCACTCTGGTCAGCGCCGCCACGGCCTATATGGACGTGCTGCGGGACACGGCGATCCTTGACCTCCAGCGCAACAACGTCGAGGTCATCGACGAGCAGTTGCGTCAGACCCGGGACCGCTTCAATGTCGGCGAAGTGACCCGGACGGACGTGGCCCAGGCGGAATCGCGCCTGGCGGCAGCCCGCTCCCAGGCAAGCCAGGCCGAGGCCAATCTGCGGGCGAGCATCGCGCGGTACCGCCAGTTCGTGGGTGTCGAGCCCCGGCAACTGGCACCGGGACGGCCTCTCGACAAGCTCACGCCGAGCTCGGTGGATGCGGCTTTGAGAATTGCATTCGGCGAGCACCCGGCCATCAAGTCGGCTCAGCACGCCGTGGATGCGGCCGAGCTGCAGGTGAAGATTGCGCAGGGGGCTCTGGCCCCGCAGCTCGGTGTGACGGCTTCCGTCGCGCAGCGGTTCGATACCCGGATCGGCAACGACGAGGTTCTCACCGCCTCCGCCGGAGCCCGCCTGACCGTGCCGATCTACGAGGGCGGTCAGGCTTATTCCGCAACGCGGCAGGCCAAGGAGCAGGTCGGTCAGGCCCAGCTTCAGGCCGACTGGGTTCGCGATCAGGTGCGCGCGGCCGTCGTGTCGAACTGGGGCGCGCTCGAAGCCGCTCGCGCTCAGATCCAGGCTGCCCAGGCGCAGATCGATGCGGCGGAGACGGCGCTCAGCGGTGTTCGCGAGGAGGCCCGCGTTGGCCAGCGCACCACGCTTGACGTCCTGAACGCCCAGCAGGAGCTTCTCACGGCGCGTGTGAACCTGATTCAGGCGCAGCGTGATCGCGTCGTCGCGTCCTATCAGCTCGTCAGCGCTATGGGGCGCCTCACCTCCCGCGCCCTGGGCCTCGCTGTGAATCACTACAGCCCGAAGGTCCATTATGACCAAGTCAAAGATCTTTGGATCGGTACGACGACGCCTGACGGTCGTTGATAAGTTTCGGGGCCGGAACGTTTTAGTTTCGGCCCCGCTTGTTTTCTGCAAGTTTGCGTAAAATACTCATAAAATTCTCAAGAATGAGATTCTAAAAACTCTATTTTACTGGGTGGGGCTATGGGTTCGGCGAACCTGAAGGTTAATGAGCCGTCGATGGAGGATATTTTAGCTTCCATTCGCCGGATTATTTCAGAAGATCACGAGCCGAACCCTCACGAGCCTGAACCATCGCCCCTCCAGACTGTCCTCGACATTGCCGAGCGCCATGTGTCGTTCGCCTCCTACGCCGATGCTTTGCCCGAGCCTGCCGGGGAGGAATGGCCCCTCGCTCAGGACGATTCTTCACGCGAGGAGCGTCCCGCTGCTCGTTTCGGGGCGAATGATGCAGTCCCGGAGCCCATCGGTTCCCCGACGCCGGCGAAGGCACCAGCCGACCAGGCCTTCACCCAGCCCTGCGACCGAAATCCGGCCGAGGCGCTGATGTCCCGTTCGGCGGAGGCGTCCGTCTCCGAGGCTTTCGCTCAACTGGCGGTAGCCCGCGCGGCGAGCCGCTCTCCGACGATCGAGGATCTGATGAAGGAGATGCTCCGCCCCATGCTCAAGGCGTGGCTCGATGAAAACCTTCCTGACCTCGTGGAGCGCCTCGTCCAGGCCGAAATCAGGCGCGTGGCTCGAGGCCAAGCTTGAAGTTTTCGTCCATCGGTTGACTTCCCTCGATCCGTCCGGTTTGTAGCCGTCTTGCTTGCGCGTTTGGCGCGCCAACTGGCCGGTATCACATCATGATGGATAAGACGTTCGACCCCGCTTCCGTCGAAGCCCGCATCGCCACCCGCTGGGAGGAGGCCGAGGCCTTCAAGGCCGGACGGCCCGATCGCAAGGGCGCGGACCCTTATTCCATCGTCATCCCGCCGCCGAACGTCACGGGCTCGCTCCATATGGGGCATGCCCTCAACAACACGATTCAGGACATCCTCTGCCGCTTCGAGCGCATGCGGGGGCGCGACGTGCTCTGGCAGCCGGGCACCGACCATGCGGGCATCGCCACCCAGATGGTGGTCGAGCGCAGGCTCATGGAAAAGCAGATCCATCGCCGCGAGCTCGGCCGTGACGAGTTCATCAAGCGCGTGTGGGAATGGAAAGAGGAGTCCGGCGGCACCATCGTGCGCCAGCTCAAGCGCCTGGGCGCCTCCTGCGACTGGTCCCGCGAGCGCTTCACCATGGACGAGGGCCTGTCCAAGGCTGTCCTCAAGGTGTTCGTGGATCTCTACAGCCAGGGCCTGATCTACAAGGACAAGCGCCTCGTGAACTGGGACCCCAAGTTCCAGACCGCGATCTCGGATCTCGAGGTGATGCAGGTCGAGGTGAAGGGCAATCTCTGGCATATCCGCTACGCCATCGAGGGGAGCCCCGACCGCTCGATCACCGTTGCGACCACCCGGCCCGAGACGATGCTGGGCGACGTGGCGGTTGCCGTGCACCCGGAGGACGAGCGCTACAAGGACCTGATCGGCCGGTTCGCCATCCTGCCGCTGGTGGGCCGCCGCATCCCGATCGTTGCCGATGAATATTCGGATCCCGAGAAGGGGACGGGTGCGGTGAAGATCACGCCCGCGCACGACTTCAACGATTTTGAGGTCGGCAAGCGCCACAAGCTGCCGCTGATCAACATCTTTGGCACGGAGGCGCAGCTCGCGCTCTCCGGCAACGAGGGCTTCCTCGAAGGCCTCGCCGAGACGGAGGACCTCAAGGCGGTTCTCGCTCTCGACGGCCTCGACCGCTTCGAGGCCCGCAAGCGCATCGTCGCCATGCTCGAAGAGCGCGAGGTTCTCGTTCAGATCGAGCCGCACACGCATATGGTGCCGCATGGCGATCGTTCGAACGTGGTCATCGAGCCCTATCTGACCGACCAGTGGTACGTGAACGTGAGGCCGCTGGCCGATCGCGCGCTCGACGCCGTGCGCCAGGGCAAGACCAAGTTCGTGCCCGAGAACTGGGAGAAGACCTACTTCCAGTGGCTGGAAAACATCGAGCCCTGGTGCATCTCGCGCCAGCTCTGGTGGGGCCACCAGATCCCGGCCTGGTACGACGATCAGGGCAATGTGTTCGTGGCGCATTCGGAAGAGGATGCGAAGGCGCAGGCCCGCGCCAAGAACGGCAAGGACGTGGCGCTGAAGCGCGACGAAGATGTGCTCGATACCTGGTTCTCCTCCGCGCTCTGGCCGTTCTCGACGCTCGGCTGGCCGGACGAGACGCCGGAGCTGAAGCGCTATTACCCGACCAACACCCTCGTCACGGGCTTCGACATCATCTTCTTCTGGGTCGCCCGGATGATGATGATGGGCCTGCACTTCATGGAAGAAGTGCCGTTCGACACGGTCTACATCCACGCCCTCGTCCGCGACGAGAAGGGCGCGAAGATGTCCAAGTCGAAGGGCAACGTCATCGACCCGCTCGACGTGATCGAGCAATACGGCGCGGATGCGCTGCGCATGACGCTTTCCGCCATGGCGGCGCAGGGCCGCGACATCAAGCTCTCCGTGCAGCGCGTGGAAGGCTATCGCAACTTCGCGACGAAGATCTGGAACGCGGCGCGCTTCGCCGAGATGAACGAGTGCAAGCGCGTCGATGGTTTCGATCCCAAGGCCGTGAAGGAGACGCTCAACAAGTGGGCGCTCAGCGAATGCGCGAAGGCCATCAACGAGGTCGCCGCCGGCATCCAGGCCTACCGCTTCAACGAGGCGGCGCTCGCGGCCTATCGCTTCGTGTGGAACGTGTTCTGCGACTGGACGCTGGAACTCGCCAAGCCCGTGCTGCAGGGCGCCGATTCTCCTGCGAAAACGGAGACCCGCGCCACCATCGCGTTCATCCTCGATGAGATCTGCAAGCTGCTCCACCCCTTCATGCCCTTCCTCACCGAAGAGCTGTGGGACGTGAAGGGGCAGGAGGGGCCCAAGCGCGAGACGGTTCTGGCGCTGGCGCCGTGGTCCAATCTCGATCACCTCATCGACAGCCAGGCCGAGGCTGAAATCGGCTGGGTGGTGGACCTCGTCAACGAGATCCGCTCCGCCCGCTCCGAGACGAACGTGCCCGCCGGTGCGCAGATCCCGCTCGTGCTCGTGGCATCCTCCGCGGACGTGAAGGCCCGCGCCGATCGCTGGGGCGATATCGTGAAGCGCCTCGCGCGCATCTCCGAAATCTCCTTCGCCGATGCCGCGCCGAAGAGCTCGATCCAGCTCCTCATCCGCGGCGAGGTGGCGGCGCTTCCCCTGGAAGGCGTGATCGATCTCGACGCCGAGCGCGCCCGTCTCGCCAAGGAGATCCAGAAGCTCGAGGTGGAGATCGGCAAGATCGACGCGAAGCTCGGGAACGCGGACTTCATCAAGCGCGCTCCCGAAGAGGTGGTCGAGGAGCAGCGCGAGCGCCGCGATGATGCAACGGCCCGCAAGACGAAAATGGAAGAGGCGCTCGGGCGGCTGAAGGACGCTTGAGTGATCCTTTTTGGACCCTCGTCATCCCCGGCCTTGTGCCGGGGACCCACGTCTTTTCAACGTCGCGGCTCTCAAGGCGTGGATAGTCGGGTCTGATCCCCGGATCGGGTCCGGGGACGCCATGACGGAATGAGTCGGGATGGGGTGACGCGTCTTTCGCATCACCCCATCAGCCTATTACGAAATCCGCCAGCAGCTTCACATTCAGCACCACGATCACGGCCGCGATCACACCGGCGACGGCGGTGAGCCAGCGGGGCGTGACGAGGTCGCCCATCTTCTGCTTCGAGGCCGTCAGCGTAACCAGCGGGATGACCGCGAAGGGAAGCTGAAGGCTGAGGACGACCTGACTGAGGATCAGGAGCCTCGCGGTGCCGCTCTCCCCATAGGCGATGGTCACGGCGGCCGCCGGAATGATGGCGATGCCGCGCGTGACGAGGCGGCGCAACCACGGCGCCATTTTGAACGCGATGAAGCCTTCCATGACGATCTGGCCGGCCATCGTGGCCGTGACCGTGGAGTTCAGGCCGCAGCACAGCAGCGACAGGCCGAACAGCATGGGGGCGATGGCCGTCCCCAGAATGCCGTAGAGCAGGGTATGGGCTTCGCCGATTTCGGCGATCTCGGTGCGGCCGGTATGGTGGAAGGCCGCCGCGGCGAGGATCAGCAAGGATGCATTGATCGTGAGCGCGAACATAAGCGCCACGGTCGAATCGAGCGTTGCGAAGCGCAGCGCCTCGCGCTTCTCGGGAAGGGACTCGCCATAGGCGCGCGTCTGCACGATGCCCGAGTGGAGATAGAGGTTGTGCGGCATCACCGTCGCGCCGAGGATCCCGAGCGCGAGGTAGAGCATGTCGGGGTTGGTGACGATCTCGGTCGTGGGCGCGAAGCCTGCGATGACCGCGCCCCAATTCGGATCGGCCATGGCGATCTGGATGCCGAAGCACACGGCGATCACGCCGAGCAGGGTGATGATGAAGGCTTCGACCCAGCGGAAACCGAGATTCTGCAGATAGAGAATGAGAAACACGTCGAGCGCCGTGATGACGACGCCGATCTCCAGCGGGATGCCGAACAGGAGATTGAGGCCGATAGCGGTGCCGATCACCTCGGCGAGATCCGTGGCGCAGATGGCCAGTTCCGCCAGAACCCACAACCCCCATGCGACGGGCCTCGAATAGGCGTCGCGGCAGGCTTGGGCGAGGTCGCGGCCCGTGGCGACCGCCAACCGGGCGCAGAGCGACTGCAGGATGATCGCCATGACGTTCGAGATCAGGGCCACGGAAAGCAAGGCATAGCCGTATTTCGAGCCGCCGGCGATGGAGGTCGCCCAGTTGCCGGGGTCCATATACCCCACGGCCACGAGATATCCTGGCCCGAAGAACGCCATGGCCCGCCGCCAGGGAGAGCCGGAGCGGACCCGGATCGATCGGTTCACTTCGGGCATCGACGGAAGGTGGGCTTCCTGACGCCAGGCTGCCTTTTGGACGAGGGAAACGGGAGGAGACTGATCCATGGCCTATTCTGCAGTTGCAAGTCATTTGCAAGTAAAAGGTAGCGCGGGTCCGCCCCGTGCGCAAGAGGGCGTTTGACTGGAAGTTCTGGTGGGGGATCCTGGAGGGCGAAGAGCCTGTCCGAATTGAACCTGCGCGGACAGACTCTGACGACGGAGGTTCAGGCTCCCGTTCGCATGATGCCCCAGCGGCACCTGTTCGAAGGTGACAAGCAGCCTAGGTTTTGCTCTAGCTGTTGATCAACCGAACCTGAATTCGGACCGGAAGGGATGACCATGCTCGAGAGTGTCCTCATTGCCAATCGCGGCGAGATCGCCTGCCGGATCATCCGCACGGCGCAGCGGTTGGGGATGCGCACCATCGCGGTCTATTCGGAGGCGGATGCGAATGCGCTCTTCGTGCAGATGGCCGACGAGGCCTACCCGATCGGCCCCGCGCCCGCCCGCGAGAGCTATCTTAAAGTTGACACGATCATCGATGTCGCGAAGCAGGCTGGAGCGGCCTCCATTCATCCCGGTTACGGGTTTCTCTCTGAGCGTGCCGAGTTCGCCGAAGCCTGCGCCGCCAACGGCATCGTCTTCGTCGGGCCGCCTGCTTCCGCCATCAGAGCGATGGGCCTGAAGGACGCGGCGAAGGCGCTCGTGCAGCAGGCGGGCGTGCCCGTCGTGCCGGGTTATCACGGCTCCAAGCAGGATCCCGATTTCCTGCGCCAGAAAGCCTATGAGATCGGCTATCCTGTTCTTATCAAGGCCGTCGCGGGCGGCGGCGGCAAGGGCATGAGGCGCGTCGACAAGGCCGCCGATTTCGATGCCGCCTTGGAGAGCGCGCAACGTGAGGCGCAGAACGCCTTCGGCGATCCGCGCGTGCTGGTGGAAAAGTACGTCCTCTCGCCGCGCCACATCGAGATGCAGGTTTTCGCCGATGCCCACGGTAACGTGGTGCATCTCTTCGAGCGCGACTGCTCGCTCCAGCGGCGGCATCAGAAAGTGATCGAGGAGGCGCCGGCTCCCGGCATGACGCCGGAGATGCGTCAGGCCATGGGACATGCGGCGGTCGAGGCCGCGCGCGCGGTCGGTTATGTCGGCGCAGGCACGGTGGAATTCATTGCCGATGGACGTGAAGGCCTCCGCCCCGACCGCTTCTATTTCATGGAAATGAACACGCGCCTTCAGGTGGAGCATCCGGTGACGGAAGCGATCACCGGGCTCGATCTCGTGGAGCTGCAGTTCCGCGTGGCGTCCGGCGAGACGCTTCCCTTCACGCAGGACGACCTTTCTATCGACGGTCACGCGGTCGAGGCGCGTCTCTACGCGGAGGATCCGGAAAAGGAATTCCTGCCGTCGACGGGCAAGCTCTGGGCTCTGGAATTTCCGGAAGGGGAAGGCATCCGCATCGACACGGGTGTCGAAGCCGGAGCGGAGGTGACGCCTTATTACGACCCGATGATCGCGAAGGTGATCGCCCATGGAGCCACGCGCGACGAGGCGTTGTCGAAGCTCGCCGAGGCGCTCAGTGAGACGGTTGTCGCCGGACCGAAGACCAACACGGCCTTTCTGAAGAAGCTCTGCGAGGCTCCAGAATTCAGGGCAGGGCAGTTCGACACGGGTTTCATCGATCGAAATCTAACTGATCTGCTCCACGGCTCGCACGGGCCCGACCCTGAGAGCGTGTGCCTTGGTGTATTCAGCTTGCTTCAATCTGGTTTGAGCCGAGATTGGAGGAGAGAAACCATGATCGACGAATTCCGCAGATCCCCTTGGATCGTGCCGGATGGCTTTCAGATCGGCCATGCTCGACACCAGCGGTTTTCCATATTGGTTGACGGGGAGCGAGCCGAGGTAGCGGTCGAATGGCCGGAGCCGAGCTCAAAACCAAAGTTTCTGGAAAACGTCGTTCGCTTTGCAGACTGCCGGCTCGAGTTTCTCAAGGATTACGTGCCGCAATCCGGCAGTGGGTTCTATCTTACGGGCACAGGCGTCATTGTCGTGAGAGAAGGGCGGCAGACGCACGTTGCATTCTACGATCCCTTCGACGTCGATCTCGAGCACATGGACGAGGGCGGTTCGGTAAAGGCGCCGATGCACGGCAAGCTCGTGGCCGTGTTCGTGCAGCCGGGAGAGAAGGTCGAGAAGGGGCAGCGGCTCGCCATCGTCGAGGCGATGAAAATGGAGCATGTGCTCGTCTCACCCTCCGATGGGGAAGTTGCTGAGATCGCCGCCGAGCCCGGTGCGCAGGTGGCGGAAGGCGCCCGCCTCATTGTGTTGAAGGCCGAAGGGGAATAGGAGTGCGGCGGAACGCCTGATGGGCGTTTCCCCATCCGCATGGTTCAACGCTGCTATGGCTCTTCATCTCATCAAGCTCTGCGTCGGCTGCGAATCCATCACCGATCTCGAGGAGTGGATCGAGGAGAACCGCGCCCATCATCAGCGGCTCGGGCGCGATTACGAACAGACGCACACCACCCGCATGGTGCCCAAGCGCCTCGAGGAGCTTCTGAGCGGCGGTTCTCTCTATTGGGTCATCAAGGGGCAGGTCGCCGCGCGACAGACACTTCTGGACGTGCGCCCCTTCACCGATGCAGATGGCATCGGCCGTTGTCGGCTCGTCCTGGATCCCAAGGTCGTTGCCGTGGAGCCGCGTCCCTACAGGCCTTTTCAGGGCTGGCGCTATCTGGCGGCGAAGGATGCGCCGCGCGATATCGACGGCAAGGCGGGCGATCTTGCCAAGATGCCCGAGGACATGCGACGGGAATTGGCCGAACTCGGCCTGCTTTAACATATGTGAATCCCGGAGAAGACTATGAGGCTCCCGATTCTTCTCGCATCCTCTCTTCTCATCATGACGGGACCCGCTCTCGCCAAGGAATGCCGCATTCCCGAGCCGAAGCCGGGGCAGGCGCTTCATGTTCCACCGGAATGCAAGGACGTGGCGCGCTCAAAGCCGAAGACCGAGGCATTGAGGAGCGAGCCGGGCGCCTTTGATCTGGGGAATGGCACGACGGTGCGTATCGGAGGTCGCGTGCGGGCTGAAATGGGCTGGCGCCGTTAGACTTTTTTGCTGGGGATCATCTTGGAACCCCGCTGGCTGGATTCGCATTGGCTTTTCAGTTCAGTAGAGTGGAGGTTCCGATGCTCCTGTCCGCATCCGAAGGCCGGCACTGGCGTTATGAAGTCTGTGAGCACGAGGACGGATATCTCGTCCAGATGCGGGATCTGACAACGGGGGAGCTGGACGATGATTTCTCCACGATCTTCCGCACGCTTCCGGTCGCATTCGCCTATGCCGAGATGTCGGCCGCTTACGAACGTTATGCCGCCTGCGAGCTCGAGCAGGTCGAAGACGAGCAGATCGAGATCGACGTGGAAGCCACGGAGCGCCACTTCATCGATCTGAGCGACCGCCTGCACGATTCCGGCATCAACGGCGTGGTCATTCAGGCCTGGGAGCGGGAGAGCCAGCGCGGATCGGCGCGCCTCCTCCACTGAGCCGTCACACACGAATTCCGGTTCTGTCGAAGCCGGTTCCACGAAAGTGGGGCCGGCTTTGTCGTCAAAGAGAGGGTTGACGATTTACAAGCGCCTCGTCCCGGCCCACATCATGTGATGGGAATGGACACATGATGCTGCTTTATGGAATTGCGGCCGCTGCCCTCGTGTGGTGGCTTCTCAAGGTTTTCGCCCGATCGGACACGGCTGCCATCGCCAAGGCCGTGAAGATCGTCGGAGGGATCGCCGCTCTCGGCGCAGCTATGGTGATCGGAGCCAAGGGGCAGGTCGCTACGGCTCTTCTCGTGGGCGGCCTCGGCGCCTGGATGCTGGGCTGGGGCGGATTGCCGCTGCCGGGGCCCTTGAGCCGGTTTCAGAAGGCCTCCGGCCGCTATTCGCGGATCCGGTCCGCCATGATCGAGATGGAGATCGACCATGCGACGGGCGGGGTGGAGGGCAGCGTCCTGGCCGGTGCCTTCGCCGGCCGGCGGCTGTCGAGCCTGGGTCCTGAGAACCTGCGCCGTCTTTACGACGAATGCGGCACCCTCGATCCCGAAGGGGTTCCTCTCCTAGAGGCTTATCTTGATCGCCGGTTTTCCGGCTGGCGTGAAGACGCTCAGGGAGACCGCGACACGCGGACGCGCACTCATGCGCATTCGGGCGTAATGACGAAAGATGAAGCCTATCAGATCCTGGGGCTTAAGCCTGGAGCGAGCCTCGATGAGATCCGACATGCGCATCGCACGCTGATCAAGAAGCTCCACCCTGACCAGGGAGGGACGGCGTATCTCGCTGCTCGCGTGAATCAGGCGAGAGAAGTCCTGCTGGGCCGACATCGCTGATACTCCACGCGCGATCCGGTTTGGATGAGTGCGACGGAGCAAACACAACGCCCGTCGCCAATGATTAGAATGGTAAGAGATTAAAACTTCGTCAGCCGCGGGAGGCGAAGCAGTTCAGGCCGCCCTTCTTCAGCGCCTTGCACGCTTTCTCGGCATCGCCGGATTCCTTGAAGCCGGAGAAGCGGGCGCGGTAGAGGGTGCCGCCGTTGGAGGCCACCTTCTCGGTATAGGGAGAGACCTTGCCGAGAACATTGCCGAAGCGACCGCGGGCGGAATCCAGAATATCCTTGGCCTTGCCCTCGTCGTCCGTCGCACCGAGCTGGATCACCCAGCCACTGACGGTCTTCTTGACCTCGGGCACCTCGGCTTTCAGCGACGCCACCTTGACCGGCTCGACTTGAGCCTGGGCAGAGGGCTTCGCCTCGATCTTGGCCTGCAGGGCGGCCTTCTGGGATTCCGAGATCCTCGGAGGCTGGGCCGGAAGCGCGGCATAGGCCTGGGCATTCAGAGGCAGCGGCTCAGGACCCTTTTGCCAGCGAACGGAGGATGGGGTGGTCGTGGTGCTGGCGCCGGTCGCGGAGGCCACCACCGGACGCAGAGTGTTCAAGTCGAGCGGCTTGCGCTCCGGAACCGGGACCGGCGCGGGAGCCTCGGGGGCTGCGACGGCCTGCGGCGTCGCCGAGGCGACCTGGACAGGAGCAGGGGCGGGAGCCGCATCGGCTACCTGGGTCTGAGCGCCGCGCTCGACGACGGGCGGCGCAACGCGGGCCCCGGCATAGGCGCGCGGCAGATAACTGTCGATGAGACCCGCCATCTTCTGGTCGCGTGAGCCGGCCGAGCGGCCGCCGAGAACCACGGCCACGAGGCTGCGGCTCTCCGTATTGACCGACGTCAGCAGGTTGAAGCCGGAGAGGCGGGTATAGCCGGTCTTGATGCCGTCGACGCCGTTGACCTGGCCCAGAAGCCGGTTGTGGCCCCGGATGGTGCGCTTTCCGAACTGGAAGGAGCGGGTGTCGAAATAGGCGAAATATTTGGGAAACCGGTCCTGGATCGCGCGGCCCAGGATCGAGAGGTCGCGCGCCGTCGTGATATTCGGCGGCGAGTTCGGCAGGCCGTGCGGGTTGTAGAATTCCGAGGAATTCATGCCGAGTTCCTTAGCCTTGCGCGTCATCATGCGGGCGAAGGCCTCTTCGGAGCCGGCGATGTTCTCGGCCACCACGACGGAGACGTCGTTCGCGGAAAGGGTCACCATGGCCTTGATCGCGTCATCCACCTCGATGGTCGAGCCCGGGCGCAGGCCGAGCTTGGTCGGGGGCTGGCTCGCCGCGTATTCCGAGACCGTGAGGGGGGTGTTCAGGGCGATGCGGCCCCGTTCGAGCTGCTCGAACAGCAGATACAGGCTCATCACCTTGGTGATGGAGGCGGGAATGCGCGGGGAATCGATGTTCTCGCCCTGCAGGATCTTGCCGGTCTTCGCGTCCACGACGATGGACGCCGACGGAGGGGCGTAGCCGCCCCCCGAGGAAACCTTGCGGCGCGCGGCTTCAGCGGGAGAGGAGAGGGCTATGGCGGCAGAAGTGACAATACCAATAAACGTCCATGCAGTTCGGCGTCCTACCCAAACCGAAGTCATGCTGAAAAATCCCTGTTGAGTTGGGTCTTTGGCCTCCGCGACCGGTCCTCCAAACGGAGAATGTTGCCGGCGCAACACATCCTTTGACCGTACGGGAGTGGGGTTACGAGGGCGTTAACAGGGATCGTTTCGGATGCACAGCCTATTGTGCAATGCACAAAATTCTTGACAAAATTTGTGCGGTGCACATAATGCATTTCGTAACTGCTCATCGGCACTTGCCGCCACTAAACGCCTTATAGTCGAGGTTAACAATGATTCAGCCGTTCGCAAACTTGCAAAAGTTTGGCCAGGAGAACCTGGACGCTGCCATCAAGGCCGCGGGTGCCTTCTCCAGCAATGCCCAGGCGATCGTCAACGAGACCGCCGAGTTCGCCCGGAAATCCTTCGAATACAATTCCGACACCTTCGAGAAGCTGACCGGCGCCCAGAACGTCGAGAAGGCGATCGAGGTGCAGACCGCCTATGTGAAGGGGGCTTACGAGAGCCTCGTGGGCCAGTCCACGAGGATGGGCGCGCTCTATACCGCGTTGGCGACCGAGACCTTCAAGCCCTTCGAGGGCCTGCTGTCCAAGGCAGGGAAGGCCTGAAGCCGAGCCTGATCGCCTCATCAGTCCTGAATGGAGCGCCCGGTCACCATGCCGGGCGCTTTGCGTTTGGGGGGCGCGGGGAAGCCGCGCCTCGGGAAGAGCCTCGCGGGGAGCGAGAAGATGTCGCGGTTTTCAAAGCCGGTTCGGGCTCCCATCTGGTTGATCTAGCGAACCGAACGGAGCGACTATACATTCGACTCATGGCGCCGCGGCCTGGCGAACATGCAGGGCGCGGTCCAAAGGGCCAATAACAAGGGGTCGGTCGAAATATCATGCTGCGGTTAGCTCAGGACAGTCTGATCCGGACGAAGCGGTTTCCACTCTCCGCTGCCGGCGGGTCACAGCCCCCTGGCGGCGACGATGATGGCCGCTCGAACACCGCCATCATCACAAAAGCTAAACCGCGCACGAAACGGCCGAACCTTTACCGCGTTCTTCTCTTGAACGACGATTATACCCCGATGGAGTTCGTGGTGCATGTGCTGGAGCGTTTCTTCAATAAGAACCGCGAAGATGCGACCCGGATCATGCTTCATGTGCATCAGAACGGCGTCGGGGAGTGTGGAGTTTTTACCTACGAGATTGCGGAGACCAAGGTGACCCAGGTGATGGATTTCGCCCGTAAGCACCAGCACCCTCTGCAATGCGTGATGGAAAAGAATTAGCCGAGACCCGTCTCATAAAGGACAAGCCGTTGCCGAGCTTTTCTCGCAGTCTGGAACAAGCCCTTCACCGAGCTCTCGCTCTCGCGGGTGAGCGCCGACACGAATATGCAACCCTCGAACACCTTCTCCTTGCACTGATCGACGACCAGGATGCGGCCGCCGTCATGCGGGCCTGCAATGTCGATCTCGAAGTCCTGCGACGGAACCTGGTCGATTACGTTGACAGCGAGCTCGCCAACCTTGTCGCCGACGGGCGCCAGGATTCCAAGCCGACGGCTGGTTTCCAGCGCGTGATCCAGCGGGCCGTGATCCATGTTCAGTCGTCGGGGCGGGACGAGGTGACAGGTGCGAACGTGCTCGTCGCGATCTTCGCCGAGCGCGAGAGCCATGCGGCCTATTTCCTGCAGGAGCAGGACATGACCCGTTACGATGCCGTGAACTACATCAGCCACGGCATCGCCAAGCGTCCCGGCCTGGCGGAGAGCCGCTCGCCGCGCGGCACTGAGGAGGAATCCCCCAGCGAGCGCCCGACCCAGGACGAGTCCGATGCGCGCGGGAAGAAGAAGGGCGATGCCCTCGAGTCTTACTGCGTCAACCTGAACAAGAAGGCGAAGGAAGGAAAGATCGACCCGCTCATCGGCCGCGAGCCCGAGGTGCAGCGCACGATCCAGGTCCTCTGCCGCCGCCAGAAGAACAACCCGCTCCTCGTCGGCGATCCCGGCGTCGGCAAGACCGCCATCGCGGAGGGCCTCGCCCGCAAGATCGTGCAGGGAGAGGTGCCGGAGGTTCTCAAGGGCGCGACGGTCTTTGCCCTCGATATGGGCACGCTGCTCGCCGGAACCCGCTATCGCGGCGACTTCGAGGAGCGCCTCAAGCAGGTGATGAAGGAGATCGAACAGCACCCGAACGCGATCATGTTCATCGACGAGATCCACACGGTGATCGGCGCGGGCGCCACCTCGGGCGGCGCAATGGACGCCTCGAACCTGCTCAAGCCCGCGCTCGCTCAGGGAACCCTGCGCTGCATCGGCTCGACGACCTACAAGGAATACCGCCAGTATTTCGAGAAGGACCGCGCCCTCGTCCGCCGGTTCCAGAAGATCGACGTGAACGAGCCGTCGCTTCCGGATGCGATCGAGATCGTGAAGGGCCTGAAGCCGTATTTCGAGGACTTCCACAAGCTCAAGTACACCAACGACGCCATCAAGGCGGCGGTGGAGCTGTCGGCCCGCTACATCAACGACCGCAAGCTGCCGGACAAGGCGATCGACGTGATCGACGAGACCGGCGCGTCCCAGATGCTCCTGCCCGAAGGTCGCCGTAAGAAGACCATCGGCATCAAGGAGATCGAGGCCACCATCGCCACCATGGCCCGCATCCCGCCCAAGACCGTGTCGAAGGACGATGCGGAGGTGCTCGAGCACCTTCAGGAGACCCTGAAGCGCGTGGTCTATGGGCAGGACAAGGCCATCGAGGCGCTGTCCTCCGCCATCAAGCTGGCCCGCGCGGGCCTGCGGGACGCGGAGAAGCCCATCGGCTCCTACCTCTTCGCCGGCCCGACCGGTGTCGGTAAGACGGAGGTGGCCAAGCAGCTCGCGGCTTCGCTGGGCGTCGAGCTCCTGCGCTTCGACATGTCGGAGTACATGGAGCGGCATACGGTCAGCCGCCTGATAGGCGCGCCTCCCGGCTATGTGGGCTTCGACCAGGGCGGTCTTCTGACCGACGGCGTCGACCAGCATCCGCATTGCGTGCTCCTCCTCGACGAGATCGAGAAGGCGCATCCGGATCTGTTCAACATCCTGCTCCAGGTCATGGATCACGGGAAGCTGACGGACCACAACGGCAAGCAGGTCGACTTCCGTAACGTGATCATCATCATGACCACGAACGCGGGCGCCGCCGACATGGCCCGCCCGGCCTATGGCTTCACCCGCACCAAGCGTGAGGGCGAGGATACGGACGCGATCAACAAGCTCTTCACGCCGGAATTCCGCAACCGTCTCGATGCGGTCATTTCCTTCGGTCACCTGCCGAAGGAGGTGGTGCAGAAGGTGGTCGACAAGTTCGTCATGCAGCTCGATGCCCAGCTTGCGGAACGCAACGTGTCCATCGAGCTCACGGACGAGGCTCGCGACTGGCTGGTCGAGCACGGTTACGACGAGGCCATGGGCGCCCGCCCGATGGGCCGTCTGATCCAGTCCACCATCAAGACGCCGCTGGCGGACGAGGTGCTGTTCGGACGCCTGAAGAGCGGCGGCGCGGTCAAGGTCGTGGTCAAGACGGACGAGATCGGCTTGCAAAGTCTCGGATTCGAGTATGTCGAAGGCCCGATCAAGCCGAAGCCGGAAAAGGACGTGACGAACGCAGGCAAAAAGAAGCCTCGCGCGAAGTCGTCCTCAAAGGCAAAAAAGTCCGTGAAACCAAAAGGATCCGGTGGTAATGGGGGCGGAGGTATCCGCACCGTTCCCAAGGTTCCGTTGGTTAGAGCATGACGAGTGAGCTGAATCAGGCCCCGATCGAGGCCACCCGGATCATCGAGCCGACGCCGAAGCTGTCCTGGCGCGAAAAGCGCGAGCGCCGGCGGCGTCGGCGGGTCTGGTTTGAGGAAATCCTCGCCTGGATCCTCGTGCCGGCCATCCTTTTCGGGTGTTACTGGCTTCTGAATGCGGGCCTGGCCGCCATGGGGTCCTCTCCCGAGGCCGTCATGGAAGGTCTCAGGACTCTCACGGACGCTCTCTGAGACTTTAGAACATCAGAATAGCCGATCCCGGGCGCGGACCTCAAAAGGTCCGCGCCTTTTTCGTTGCCGGGGCGGGCTCCTATTCCAGCGGCGCGTTCACGACGCATGTCACGCCCGAGGGCAGGAAGCTGATCTCGGCCTGGCCGTTCAGATCTTGAGCGAGGCTGCGCTCGATGAGGCGGGTGCCGAAACCCCGGCGCGTGGGAGCGGAGACGGGCGGGCCGTCCTGCTCGCGCCAGGCGAGATGCAGGTGCGGCTTGTGGCTCTTGTCCTGAAGCGACCACCCGATGCTCACGCTCCCGGAGGCATCCGATAGGGCGCCGTGCTTGACCGCATTGGTCGCGAGCTCCTGCAGGGCCATGGAGATGGCGAGGGCCATGCGAGGCGAGAGGCGTATATCCGGTCCGGAGGCCCGAATGCGGTCCTCCCGGTCGTGCCGGTAAGGCGCAATCGCCTCCCGGATGATCTCGCCGAGGCTCGCGCCGCCCCAGTTTTCCCGGGTGAGCACGTCATGGGCTCTCGACAGGGCGAAGAGGCGGGCCTCGAGGGCGGAGCGGGCGGCGTGGGGCGTATCGGCGTTGCGGAGTGTTTGCGACGCCACCGACTGGACCGTGGCGAGCGTGTTCTTCACCCGGTGGTTCAGTTCGTTGATGAGAAGCTGCTGGTGTTCCTCCCAGCGTTTGCGGTCTGAGATGTCGAGCACGATTCCGCGGGCCTGGACCGGACGGCTGCCGCCATCCCTGATGTACTCGCCGCGGCCATTGAGCCACCTGACGGTCTGGTCAGGCATGAGCAGCCGCAGGGTCCAGTCGAAGAAATGGACCGCAGGATCGTTCAGCTCGTCGCGGGTTTTGCTCTGGATCTGTTCGAGATCGTCCGGGTGATAGCGCGCTCGAAGATCGTCGAGGGTGAGGATCCGATCCTCCGGATACCCATAGAGCTGATTGAAACGGGGCGACGGCTTGACCTGTCGCGTGACGAGGTCGATCCCGAAGATCGCGAAGGAACCAGCATCGAGGGCTGAGCGCAGCTCCATCTCGCGCTCCCGTAAGGCTTCCTCCGCCTTCTTCCGGTCCGTGATGTCCAGGATGACACCGATGGTTCTCACCGGCAGGCTGTCGGGCCCGGGGATCATTTCGCCGCGCATCAGAAACCATCGCAGGGCCCCGTCGGCGCGATAGAAGCGATATTCCACCTCGAAGAAGCGGTTGGATCGGTTCAACGCCTCGTGGGCAGCGGCCACGATGAGGTCGCGGTCTCGCTGGTAGTAGCGTTTGCGCACTTCCTCGATGTTCAGCGGAGCGCCCGGCGCGTAGCCCAGCAGGCGGTTCAGCTCCGGACTCGTGCGAAGGCTGTCCGTGGCGGTCTCATGCTCCCATACCGCCATGCGGCCCGCATCGAGAGCCAGGCGCAGATGGCTTTCGCTTTCGCGCAGGGCCAGCTCGGCGTGGGTGCGCTCGATCGCATTCCACGTGCGCTCGGCCACATCCCGCGCCAGGATGGCCTCGCCTTCCGTCCAGCGCCTGGGATGCGGCTCGTGAACGTAGAACAGCGCCTTGAGACGCCCTTCCTTCATGAGGGGGACGACGATGAGTGCGCGCGTCCCGACGCCGCCCCACATGGCCGAGCAGGTGGGACCGGCCCGGGGATCGTTCAGGCAATCATTGACGATGATGGGCGAACCGGCGCGAAGTTCCCCGATGAGAGCGGGCCCGAACGCGTCCAGGATCCGGCTTTCGCCGGCAAGGCTTGCGACCGTGCCGTCGGTCCAATCCTGGTGAATTCTCGCGATCTTGAGCGTTTCGTCGATCTCGGCATAGCCGGCTCGCGCCGCCTGAAGATATTGCCCGAGCATTCCGGCGGCGATCGCCATCACGTCGGTCGGATCGGTCAGGCTCCTCAGCCGGTCTCCCAGTTCAAGGAGGAAGGCGAGGCGTTGGTCGTTCGCCACCTGCTGCGTGGTTTCGACCACGACGGCGAGAAACCCTCCGGTTCTTCCGAAATCGTCGAACAGGGGTGAGAAGGAGAACGTAAAATAGGCCCGTTCCTCGTAGTCGTGCCGGCTGACGACAAGGGGCAGGTTCTCCTGATAGGTGGATTCACCCGCCAGCGCCCGTTCGACGAATGGGGTGACCTCGTCCCAGATATTGGCCCATGCCTCCCGAAGCGGGCTTCCGAGAGAGGCCGGATGCTTCCCGCCCAGGATGGGGGCGGCCGCGTCATTGTAGAGCAGGCAGAGATCGGGTCCCCAGGCGATGAACATAGGGAATTTAGAGGGAAGGGCGAAGCCGAGGGCCTGTCGCAGAGCGGCCGGCCAGCTTGCCGGATGTCCGAGAGGCGAGCACGACCAATCGCGCCCCTGCATGGCGGCGTCCACCACTCCGCCCACGAGAACCGGAGCTTCGGGAGGAAGTGCTTCGCTGGCGTGTTCCGGATGGATCATGCGCGATGGACTTCGAAGGCGGCGGGCCGCCGAAATGCCGCAGGCCGCGCCGACCGGCGAAGGGCCGGCATTCCTTCGGCATGGCTGCAACAATCGCCCGGTGTCGTTTCGATCAAGGTCGAACTCCCGCCCACAGGGTCAAGATGGGGGCTGTGACGGAACTAGGGTGCCCTTTCGTCCAAAGGAGCCCGATCCATCAAAACCTATGGAGAAGACGGCTTCCCGGGTGAGGGGGCCTACTCCTTCGGGGTATGCCTGAAGGGTGTCTCGTCGGAGAGTTCCTCGACGGTCTCGGAGAGATAACGGCGCTCCTGCTCGAGATACGCCTGAATCGCCTTGCGTAAGGACGGGTCGGCAATGTCGTGGGCCGAGGATGTGATCACCGGCCTGTAGCCGCGCGCGAGCTTGTGCTCTCCCTGCGCGCCCGCTTCCACGCGATCGAGCCTGCGCTCGATGGCGAACGCGATGGCTTGGTAATAGCAGACCTCGAAATGCAGGAAGGGGTGATCCTCGATGCAGCCCCAGTTGCGCCCGTAGAGACGCCTGTCGCCGATGAAATTGATGGCGCCCGCGATATAGCGGCCGTTGCGCTTGGCCATGACGAGCAGGATGCGGTCGGACATGCGCTCGCCGACGAGGGAGAAGAAGCGGCGGTTGAGATACGGGCGGCCCCATTTGCGCGAGCCGGTATCCATGTAGAAGGCGAAGAACGCATCCCAATGCGCTTCCGTGATCTCACTCCCGGTGAGCCACTCGATGGAGATGCCGTTCGCGAGCGCGTCGCGCCGCTCGCGCCGGATCGCCTTGCGCTTGCGGGAGGCGAGCGCTGCCAGGAAATCCTCGAAGCTGCCATAGCCTTCGTTGAACCAGTGAAACTGCTGATCGTCCCGGCGCAGGAAGCCTTGGGCCGTCAGGGATTCCAGGTCGCTCTCCTGGAGGAAGGTGGCATGGATCGAGGAGGCCCCGATCTGATCCCGCAGGGCTCGCAGACCCGCAACGAGATGCGCCCGCACGAACTCGGCCTGCGCACCGTGCGGCACGAGCAGGCGGGGGCCGGTCACCGGTGTAAAGGGCACGGCCACCTGGAGCTTCGGGTAGTAATGCCCGCCGGCGCGCTCATAGGCGTCCGCCCAGGAATGGTCGAACACGTACTCGCCCATGGAATGGGACTTCACGTAGCAGGGGGTGGCGCCCAGGAGCTGCCCGTTCTCATCCTCGACCAGCACATGCACGGGCGCCCAGCCGGTCTTCGGCCCGACGCAGCCGGAATCTTCGAGGGCCGACAGAAAGGCGTGGGACACGAAGGGATTGAACGGGTCGTCGTCGCCCGATCCCGTCCGGAGCGCGCAGGCATCCCAGGCGGTGGCTGCGACCGCTTTCAGGCCTTGGGCGATTTTGATCTGGAACGTCACTGAATGGAAGGATCCCGCCGTTCGGGCCTAGAGCTAATCACTCGGCGGGATCCCTTCAATAGTTAGGGAATGAACCCTTCGAAGACCATCTGATCGGCATGCTTCTCGGCCTTGGCGCGGTCCTCGGGATTGCGCACGGTCCAGGTCATGACGGGCAGGTGGCCCAGGAGCCTGCTGAGATAGGTCGAGGCGCAGGGCAGATCCTTCACCCGCCAGGACAGGAAATGCGGCTGCGTCTCTTCGAAATGCAGCAGGTTCGCCATGCGGTGCTTCTGCTCGGGAGAGAGGAAGTTGTCCGCCTTGGACGCATATTCCAGCTCGCCGATGAAGCCGCGCGTGATGTTCGGGGCATTCTGGCGCAGATAAGCCACGATGTCGGGGTCGAAGGACTTCACCACGAACGGACCGCTGTAATCGGCCAGGATCTCGATCACGCGCTTCGTCAGGCGCATGTCGCCGTTGAACTTGCTCTTCACCTCGATCACCAGCGGGGTGCGCCCGGCGATCCTGGCAAGATAATCCTTCAGGGAAGGGATCTTGTCCCCGCCGAGAGTGCCGGAAATTCCGATCCCGGTGAGGGCTGAAAGAGTACGTTCGGCCACGAATCCCGTCTCGCCCGTGACGCGGTCGAGCTCGAAGTCATGAAAAACCACGACGTCGTTGTCCGCCGTCAGCTGAACGTCGAGCTCGATCGGAAAACCGCGGGCGATCGCCGCCTCCGCGGCCGAGATCGTGTTCTCGATGATGCCGTTCGCTTTGTCGTGGAGGCCGCGATGGGCGATGGGCTTCGCGACAAGCCAGCTGGGCGTATTCATTTGACTTCGAACATTCCTTCGACTTCGACGCAGGCATCGAGCGGCAGCTCCGCAACGCCGATGGTGGAGCGGGCATGACGGCCCGCATCGCCGAGCACCTCGACCATGAGGTCGGAGGCGCCGTTCATCACGGGCGCGAGGGCGGCGAAGGTGGGAACGGTGTTGATGAACCCGCCGAGGCGCACGCAGCGCACGACGTTGTCGAGGTCGCCGACCGCGGCCTTCAGCTGCGCTAGCAGGTTGATGGCGCAAAGGCGCGCGGCCTGCTGGCCGACTTCCGGCGAAACCTCCGCGCCGAGCTTGCCCTTGTGGGCGTCGGCGAGCTTGCCGTCCTGCCCGAGGCAGAGCTGCCCGGAGATGATGACCAGGTTGCCGGTGCGAACGAACGGTACGTAATTCGCAACCGGAGCGGCGGGAGTCGGCAGGGTGATGCCGAGGTCCTGAAGTTTTTTGTCGACTGCGCTCATGAGAGCCCTCTGCTGTAACAGTGTGGGGATTAGTGGCGGATGACGCTTAAGGACGCAAGCCGGAACATTGCCCTGTCCTCAAGGTGCTCCTATTTTCGCGTAGCGTACCCGGCAAAAAATGGCGGGGCCGGTTTTCGGCGCCCGGCGATGCGCCGCTCGAAAGGCGAGCGTCGGACGGATTCCAAAGGCGGACGATCGACCTTGGGCCGGTTTCTTGGCGAAGTTTGGAGATGACATGCGTTCCCTCATGATGGCCACCGGCCTTTCCTTCGTCATGGTTACCTCCGCCATGGCGGACATTGCGAAAACACCTGTCCATCTTATCCCGCACAGGGCCGTGTACGACCTGTCTCTCCTGCGCTCGGAGGGGGCCAAGGGCGTGGAGGCGGCGAGGGGGCGGATCGCCATGGAATTCGGCGGCGACGCCTGCGAGGGCTACACCCTGAAATACCGTCAGGTCACGGTGCTCGACACGGGCGAGGCGGGCTCGCGCACGCTCGACACGCAAACCGCGACTTATGAGACGGGTGACGGCCTGTCGATGCGCTTCAAGAGCACCTCGACCTCGCAGGGGCTCGTTCGGGACGGTGTCGACGGCGACGCCCAGCTGCGGCCCGACGGCTCGCTCAACGTCCGCTTCAAGCAGCCGCGCAACGACAGCTTCGCGGCCACGGGGCAGCCGATCTTTCCGACCGATCACATGAAGCGCCTGATCGAGATGGCGCGCAAAGGCGAGCGCACCTATTCCGCACGGGTCTATGACGGGTCGGACGACGGCAAGAAGGTCTATGAAACGCTGAGCGTCATCGGCAACAAGATCGAGCCCGGAGCGGAGGACAAGGTGGAAGCGCCCGCCCGTCAGGAGGCCCTTGCCACGGTTCCGCGCTGGCCGATGACCATCAGTTATTTCGAGGAAGGCAAAGCGGACCGGGAGCCTGCCTACACGATCTCGTTCGAGCTTTACGAGAACGGGATCGCCCGCGCTCTGAAGATCAATTACGGGGAATTCGCCCTGAAGGGTGATCTCAAGAGCCTGGAGATTCACCCCATCGCGAGCACCTGTCAGCGCTGAGGCTTGTTGCGCAGGGCGATCCCCTTCTGAAGGGCCGCTGCGCCGAACTTGTCGCGGATCCGGTCGATGGCGGATTCCATCTGAGCCTGCCGGATCACGCTCTGGTCGGCGAGATCGCCGCGATCCGCCTCGGCCGCGTCGCACAAATCGGCAGCGCCGATCCCGATGAGGCGATAGGCGGTCCCGTCGCAGGCCGCCTTGAGGAGCTGCCGGGCGGGCTCGAACAGACGTGCGGCGAGCTGCGTCGGCGCCATCCCGGAACGGGTGCGGGTGAGAAGGCGAAAATCCTTGTCTTTCAGCTTCAGGGTGACGCTGCGTCCGGCAAGCCCCGCCGTTTTCAGGCGACGCGATACCTTTTCCGACAGGCGCCAGAGAACGGGCTCCAGTTCGTCGAAGGATCGGAGATCCGTCTCGAACGTGGTCTCCGCCGAAATGCTCTTGGTCTCCCGGTCCGGCGTCACGCGCCGCGTGTCCTCGCCCCAGGCGAGCCGCGACAGGCGTTGCGCGTCGCGGCCCAGGGCTTCGAACAGGGTTTTCAGGGGCACCTCCCGCAGATGGGCGATCTGTGTGACGCCCACCTTGGCGAGCCGCGCCTGGGCCGAGGCGCCGATGCCGGGAATAAGGCCGACGGGCTTGTCCGCGAGAAAAGCCGGAGCCTCCTCACGCCCGATGATCGCGAAGCCGCGGGGCTTCTGGAAATCGGAGGCGATCTTGGCGAGGAACTTGTTGTAGGACAGCCCCACGGAGATCGTGATCCCGATGTCGTTCTCCACCTTGTGCGCGAAGCGGGCCAGGGTGAGGGCAGGGCTTCCGTGGTGGAGGCGCTCCGTTCCCGTCAGATCCAGGAAGGCTTCGTCGATGGAGACCGGCTCGACCAGGGGCGTCAGTTCGAGCATCAGCGCGCGGACCTCATGCCCCGCCTTCCGGTATTTTTCCCCGTTCGGCGGGATCACCACGGCGTGCGGGCAGAGCTTGAGGGCCTGGAACATGGGCATGGCGGAGCGCACGCCGTAGGTGCGCGCCACATAGCAGGCCGTCGACACGACCCCGCGCTTGCCGCCGCCGATGATCACCGGCTTGTCCGCGAGACCGGGGTCGTCCCGCTTCTCCACCGCCGCGAAGAACGCATCGCAATCCACGTGGGCGATGGAGAGGCGGTCACGCTCCGTGTGGCGCAGGAGGCGCGGCGAACCGCAGGCCTGGCACCGCTCCGCCAGAGGCGAGGCTGCGAGGGTGAGGCAATCGCGGCAGAACGGGGCACTGCTCATGGTCGAGGGCACCTGAGGCGAGGGCGGTCACTCGAACTCGGACGGGGAGAGAGTCCAGTGAGCCGACATGATGTGCTCGGGCTTGGTGTTCAGCTCCTTGGCCAGAGCGACCAGAAGCGGCTCGTCCGAGGCCACGTAGTCGAGAATTCCGGGAAAAAAGCCGGGATCGGAGGCCGCGGAGCGAATCGTGTCGGGTCTCAGCCCCGAAACCGCCAGAAAGCGGCCCATACGTTCCTCGTCGCTCGTGATGAACGCGAAAGCGCTCAACGCGATGTTCTCCGCCTCGTCTCTGTTCATCCTTCTTAAGGGAGTGTTCATGCTGTCGGTTTGCACTTCATCAATAGGTGATGCTCTAACTATACCATCTCTGGAAGAAATGGGCCGGTGAAATGCTGCGTCTGGCCCCTGGGACAGTGCCAATGAAGAAGACCGTGCTCATCGTTGAGGACAACGAACTCAACATGAAGCTCTTCAACGATCTCCTCGAGGCCCATGGCTATGCCACGCTGAAGACCAGCCATGGCATCGAAGCCATGGAGCTGGCGCGTGCCCACAAGCCGGACCTGATCCTCATGGACATCCAGCTTCCCGAGGTTTCGGGCCTCGAGGTCACGCGCTGGCTCAAGGCGGATGAGGAATTGAAGTCCATTCCCGTGATCGCGATCACCGCTTTCGCCATGAAGGGCGACGAGGAGCGAATCCGGGAAGGGGGCTGCGAAGCCTATATGTCCAAACCGATTTCCGTCGCGAAGTTCATCGCGACTGTGAAAACATACCTAGAGGCGGACGGTGCTTCTTCTTAACTGTCAAGCTGGGTGGCGGCGCTTCCGTTAAGAAAGCTGTCAACCCCGTTAACTTTTCTTGTAAAATGTAGCTTTTCAGGCACATAGACGCTTGCATCGGCTCTTGTTTCTAATATGTTCGATCCAGTTTCCCGCTGAAGCGGAAGAAATGCCCTACGGATGCTCAGGTCCGCCGCATCTCCTGGGACTTCGTGGGCTCGGCCAGGCTGGAAGAGGATCGTTGCCTCCTCAACACCACTTCCAGCCGGCCACCTCTCCATTTTGGTGGCGACCTCAGGGTCCATGCAGCGCCTCAGGGCGCTTTTTTATTGCCGGTCTTGCCCCGATCCCGGTCTGTCCCGGCATTCCTCAGGCTCTAGCTTTCCTTTCGCATCCGTTCGCGTTCCGGCCGCGCCGAAACCGAATCAGGGATCCGATACGGCTTAGCTTGCAAGTTAAGCTTGGCCGTGACTATTCAGACGAATTGCCGATGCCCCATGGGAAGGCCCTGGGGAGCATCGTTTGAGAAAAAGGGGATCGACCATGGACCAGCGTACACCTCCAATGCCTCCGAAATCGGCCCTCACGCGGTTTTCCGTCGCCCCCCTGTCGACCATGACCCGGCGGCTCGCGGACGTCGCCTCCGGACGTACCCCCCCGGATCTGGTCATCACCGGCGCGCGGGTGCTCTCGACCTATAGCGAGCGCATCGCGCCGGAGCGGGAGATCTGGATCGCGGGCGGGCGCATCGCCGCGGTCAAGCCCGCCGGGTCCCACACCCGGGTGAACGGCACGCCGGGACGGGTCTATGACGCCCGGGGCGGCATCATCGCGCCGGGTCTGGTCGATCCGCATATCCATATCGAAAGCAGCATGATCACGGCCTGCGCCTATGCGGAGGCAGCGCTGCTCAACGGGACCACCACGATCTTCTGCGACAGCCATGAAATCGGCAACGTGATGGATGCGGCAGGCGTCGAGATGATGCTGGAGGATGCGCGCCATGCTCCGCTCTCCATCTTCCTCACCGTGCCGAGCACCGTGCCCGCCACCTCGCCGGACCTTGAAACCGCGGGCGGTGACCTGACGCCCGAAAAGATCGCTGCGCTCTTCGACCGCTGGCCCGAAGCCGCGGCCCTGGGTGAGAAGATGGATTTCGTCCCCGTCACCATGGGTGACGAGAGGAGCCACGCGATCCTCGCTGCGGCCCTCGAACGCGGCAAGCCCGTTTCCGGCCATATCTACGGGCGCGAGTTCGTGGCGGCCTATGCGGCGAGCGGCGTGACCGACACGCACGAGGCCATCGACCGCGACATCGCCGACGACCTGCTCGACGCGGGCATCTGGATCTTCCTGCGCGGCGGGCCTCCGACCACGCCGTGGCATTCTCTTCCGGAAGCCATCAAGACGATCACGGAGCTCGGCGCCTCGCACAAGCGCATCTGCGTCTGCACGGACGACCGGGACGCGGACGACCTCATGCTGTTCGGCATGGATTGGGTGACGCGGGAGGCGCGCCGCGCGGGCATGAGCCGCGAGCAGGCCTGGAGCATGGGTTCGCTCCATCCGGCCACCCGCTTCGGCATGGAGGGCGAGATCGGCGGCCTCGGCGGCGGACGACGGGCCGATCTGGTGCTGCTCGACGACGACCTGAACGTCCGGAACACCTGGTATGGCGGCGAGCTCGTCGTCGAGGACAAGGCAATCACCCCCGTTCTCGATCAGGCGCTGTCCCAGCGCTACCGTTATCCCGACGCGGCCTATCGCACGGTGCACATCCCGAGCATTCCCAAGCTCGTCCCCGATCTCCCGCAGCAGGACTGCACCGCGAACGTGATCCGCGTGGCTCTGCCCGGCATCGTGCTTTTCCATGACAAGGTGACGCTGAACAAGGCGGAGAGCTGGGACGATCTCCTGGCTGCGAACGATCTCACCTTCGTCACCGTCATCGAACGCCACGGGCGCTCCGGCGGCAAGGGCGTCGCGCATGGGCTCCTGAAGGATTTCGGCCTGAAGAGCGGGGCCGTCGCAAGCAGCGTGGGGCACGACTCCCACAACATCATCGTGGCCGGCACCAACGAGGCCGACATGCGGGTGGCGCTCGACGCGCTGATCCAGTCGCAGGGCGGCGTCTGCGTGGTCGATCAGGGCAAGGTGGTCGCGATGGTGCCGCTGCCGATCGCGGGGCTTCTGTCCGACAAGCGCGTCACGGAGGTGGCCGAGGAGACGCGCGCCTTGAAGGCCGCATGGGAGAAGGCGGGCTGCAAGATCCCGTATATGGGCTTCAACCTGATCCCGCTCTCGGTCATCCCGGAGATCCGCATCACCGACAAGGGCCTGGTGCTCGTGCCCGAGATGAAGCTCGCGCCGCTCTTCGAGTGACCCTTCTGCGCCAATCCGGCGCAGGCAGGTTGCGATATCTCAAGGTGGTGGTCGGCCATAGATCCTAGGGTGCTGCTTCCTAGGAAAGAGCAGATATGGCCGACAATCTCCTGCGCGACCGGACCCAGGATGTCGAGGCGCTGTTGGAGCTCGAGAAGCCCAGACGTGCGTGGATCTCTCCTGCACGCCTGGCCATCCTCGCCGTCGGCATTCTGGTCCTGTTCGGCCTCTATGCCTTTTTCGGCGCGGGCCGGAACGGCGGTCGGGTCGGCTACGTGCAGGAACCCGTCACCCGCGGAAACCTGATGGTCGTGGTGACGGCCACCGGCAGCATTCAGCCGACGAACCAGGTCGACGTGTCGAGCGAGCTCTCGGGAACGATCCGCAAGGTCTTCGTGGATTACAACAGCCCCGTGACGCTGGGCCAGCCTCTCGCCGAGCTCGATACGGACAAGCTGAAAGCGACAGTCGACAACTCCCGGGCCAAGCTCGAAGCCGCCAAGGCGCTGCTGAACGTCGCCGAGGTCACGGTCTGGGAGACGGAGCAGGATTACAAGCGCAAGCAGGCGCTCGTCGAGCGCCGCATCAGCTCCCCCCACGACGCGGAGATCGCAGAGGCCCTCTACCGCCGGGCCGTGGCGTCCCTCGCGAGCGCGAAAGCCGAAGTGGGAGTGGCGGAGGCCGACCTGCATCTCAACGAGACGAACCTGTCGAAAGCGGTCATCTACTCGCCGATCAACGGCGTCGTGCTCAAGCGCAATGTCGATCCGGGCCAGACGGTCGCCTCCACGTTCCAGGCGCCGGTGCTCTTTTCGATCGCGGAAGACCTGACCCAGATGGAGGCTCAGGTGGATGTGGACGAGGCTGATGTGGGCAAAGTGAAGGTCGGTCAATCGGCGACCTTCACCGTGGACGCTTATCCGGACCGCAAGTTTCCCGCCACGATCCGCGAGGTGCGCTTCGCGTCCGAGGTCGTGCAGGGAGTCGTGACCTACAAGGCCCTGCTCAGCGTCGACAATTCGGATCTCCTCCTGCGTCCCGGCATGACGGCGACCGCTCAGATCTCTGTGCAGGAGGTCAAGGACGCGGTGCTCGTTCCGAATACCGCGCTTCGCTTCTCGCCTCCCGCAGTGGAGCCTCAGCAGAAGCGGAGCCTTCTGAGCAGCATTCTGCCCCGCATGCCCCAGTTCCGCCCGGCAAGTCAAAAGGAGGTGACGGGACCCGAGCGCAAGATCTGGATTTTGCGGGAGGGTGTGCCTGTTGCCGTTCCGGTGACCGTGGGCTCCAGCGATGGGCGCAACACCGAGATCCGGGGCGGCGACATCAAGCCCGGTCAGTCTGTGATCGTGGACGCGGTGATCGCAAAATGAAGCCCGTCGACATCCAGAAGCCGGAGACGCACCTGATCGAGTTCGATGGCGTGTCGAAGGTCTTCGGCATGGGCGGCGCGAGGGTGCGTGCCCTCGACAACGTGGATCTCAGGATCGAAGCGGGCGAGTTCGTCGCGATCATGGGGCCGTCGGGGTCCGGAAAGTCGACGGCCATGAACATCATCGGCTGTCTCGACGTGCCGAGCGCAGGTCGCTATCTCTTCAGGGGCATCGACGTGGGACGCCTCGACCGGACGGGGCGGGCGCTTCTGCGCCGGCGCTTTCTCGGCTTCGTGTTCCAGGGCTTCAATCTCATCGCGCGCACCACGGCGGTGGAGAACGTGGAGCTTCCGCTCACCTATCGCGGCGTGCTGCAGAGGGAGCGGCGGACGAAGGCCCTCGGGGCGTTGGAGCGCGTCGGCCTCGAAGCCCGCGCGCACCACATGCCGAGCGAACTCTCCGGCGGGCAGCAGCAGCGCGTCGCCATCGCGCGGGCCATCGTTACGGAACCCTCCGTGCTCCTTGCGGACGAGCCGACCGGCAATCTGGACAGCCGGACGAGCAACGAGATCATGGAATTGCTCTCCGGGCTCAACGGTCAGGGCATCACCGTGGTCATGGTGACCCACGAGCCCGATATGGCGGCTTATGCCAGGCGCATCGTCCGGTTCGTGGACGGGCATATCGACAGCGACAAACGCAAGGCGGAGACGGCCTGATGTTGCTCGAAGCGGTGAAGCTCGCGTTCTCGTCCATCCGCCGCAACGCGCTGCGCTCGTTCCTGACCGTCCTCGGCATCGTGATCGGCGTCGGCGCGGTCATCGCCATGGTCACGATCGGCAATGGCACCACGGCGAAGGTCACGGCGGATCTCGCCAAGCTCGGGAGCAATCTGCTCTTCGTCTCGCCCGGCCAGTTCGGACCGGGTCGCGCGAGCTCCGAGGCGCGTCCTTTCAACGTGCGCGACGTCGAGGCCATGCGCACGCAGCTTGCGGGCATTCGCGCCATCGCTCCCGTTGGGCAGAAGGGGGTGACGGTGATTTATGGCAGCGAGAGCCGCAGCACGACGCTGACAGGCACCGAGCGCGACTTCCTTGTGGTTCAGGACTGGGCGCTGGCCTCGGGCCGTTCCTTCCTCGAAGGCGAGGAGAGGGCGGGGCGGGCCGTCTGCATCATTGGGCAGACGGTGCGCGACAAGCTGTTCGGCGGCGCGGATCCGCTCGGTTCCAGCATCCGGGTCAACAAAGTGTCCTGCGAGGTGATCGGCGTGCTCGAAGCCAAAGGCCAGTCGAGCTTCGGCACCGATCAGGACGATACCGTCATCATGCCTCTGCGCGCCTTCCAGCGCCGCATCGTCGGCAACACGGATGTCGGGCGCATCTACGTCTCGGCCAAGGACAACGTGGACACGGGGAAGGTGCAGGCCGATATCGAGCGCCTGCTGCGCGAGCGGCGCGGCATCACGGGCGGAAAGGAGGACGATTTCACCGTCCGCGACATGAAGCAGGTTGTGCAGACCATGGCGGGAACGACATCGGTGCTCACCGGGCTTCTCGGCGCGGTCGCGGCCGTGTCGCTGCTCGTCGGCGGCATCGGCATCATGAACATCATGCTCGTTTCCGTGACGGAGCGCACCCGGGAGATCGGCATCCGCCTCGCCATCGGAGCGCTCGAAGGCCAGGTGCTGCTGCAGTTCCTCGTCGAAGCGGTCGTGCTGTCTCTGTTCGGCGGAATCGCGGGCATTCTGCTGGGCCTGGGCCTTGCCGCCCTCGTGGCGAACGGAATGCAGGTGCCCTTCCTCGTTGATCCCTCGATCATTCTCATGGCCTTCGGTTTCTCGGCCCTGGTCGGTGTTGTCTTCGGTTATTTTCCGGCGCGCCGCGCCGCACGCCTCGATCCGATCGAGGCGCTCAGGCACGAATGAGGGCTTCTCATTCGGCTGCCTCGGCGTGTTCTTTCTGGGCGAGTTCGCCGGCGCGGGCCAAAAGATCCTCGACGTTCTTCCGGAACTGCTCGAAGGCGAAGCCGAGGGCGAAGACCTGCCCGAAGCTGCCGTAGGGCAGGTCGCGTGAAATCGCCTGCGTGCGCAAGGCCTCCGTCTCGCTGACGAAGGTGTGCAGGGCCGTCTCGAAGCGCGACGCATCGGGGGGCGCCGTGCGGGTCCGAAGAGATTTGGCGATGCCGAGAAGGAGCGCGCAGGTTTCATCCCGAAGCCCTTTCAGCGAGGGGCCGAGCTTATGGAGAACCGGCCCCGGCAGGGCATTGGTCGAGGCCCGTCCGATCATCACGAAGTCATGGCGCACGCGATAGAGCGTTCGGATGAGCGGCTCCGGGTCGGCCGCGTCGGTGAGGTGACTCTTGCGCTCGCGCGCCGCCTCGTCGGCGGCGGCTTCCGCTTTCTTCAGGGCAGCGCGGATCTGCGGATGAATCGTCTGAATCGCGCTTCGTCCTTTCGGTTCGGCCGTGAGTTCTCCGATATGGAGCTCGATCAGGTCGGCGTTGAGGGAAACCACTTTCGCGGCCGCCTCCGTCATCAGCGTATGCGCCCGCGCGGGCAGGACGAACAGGGACACGACCACGCCCACGATGTTGCCGAGCGTGATTTCCACTACCCGATCGATGGCCGCGGCAAGCGGACCGATGGCTTGGCCGGCAGGCGGCAGGAGCATGATCAGACCCGTCACGGGCGCCACGCGAAAGCTCGGTTTAACCGCGGCGAGCAGCGCCAGCGGGAAGAGGCCCGCGATCATCGCAACGCCCATGCCGGACGACGAGCCGTGCGGCACCAGTGCTGCGATGATGCCGCCGTAGATGGCCCCTGCAAGGGTTCCCATGAAACGCTCGACGGCGGCCTTGAGCGAGCCGCCGACGCTGGCCTGCGTGATGACCACGGCGGTGATGGCCGCCCAATAGCCCTGCGGGAGATTGAAGGCTTTCGTGATGGTGAAGGCGAGTGTGCCGGCGATGGTCACGCGCAGGGCGAGTTTCATCTCCGCCTGATGCGTTCCGATCCGTCCGGCTGCCTTTTCGATCCACCCTGACAATGCCATGCCATTGTCCGAACGCAGAGCATCAAGAGTGGTTCACGGACCGCGGGCTATGCCTCGGTCTCCAGCACCTGAAAGGCGGAGCCGCAATCCACGCATGTGCCCAGTTCGGGCGATGCAATCATCTGCGTGGCGCCGCATTCGGGACAGCGCTTCATCGCCATCCGGAGTGCTCCTTGCATATGACCCGCGCTTTGCCGAAGTGCCTCGCTGACCTGAACCGCTTCCTCGAACATGGCCGCCTCCTTGGAGCGACACGATGTTACGCTCATGCGGGTCCGCTAGCAAGGGGAGAGCTTCGTTCATGTGGCGCTCGAGCCGACACAATCCGCCGGATCGCTCGCGCCGTGACATGGAGCCTCTGTTCCGGACGGGTGCTTGCGCCGACCTCCTGGCGCGCTAGATCGCCCGCATGAGCAGAATTCGATGGGAACAGGACAGGGTCGCGGGCGTGCCGCTCAGCCGTCACATGGGCTTTGTGGGCGCCATCGAGGTCGGCAGTGTCGCCTATGACGGCAGCAACAGGTTCTGGGTCTGGTCGACGCCCCTGCAGGAAGACGTCTGGGGGTATGGGCCGACAGAGGACGCCGCAAAGACCGCTCTCGAGCTGTGGCTCGTCGCGTGGCTCAAGAATTTCAGGTCCTTCTTTCAATCCGAGAGATGAGCGTCGGCTCGAAAGAGGGCCTGTCCCGAATGCCTCTAGATCCGCGTTGTGCGGCCCCGCCCCAGGAAATAGTAAAGCAGCCCGGCGATGACGATGACGGCCAGAACGATCCAGAGCCAGTTGCTCGTTCCGGCGTCCCCGACCGCTCCCGTGCTCGTCGGCGCAGACGGTGCCGCCCCCGGAGCGCCCGACGTTCCGCTCGGCGCACTCTGCGCCATCACGGCAGCGCTCCACGCGGTCAGTATCATCGTCAGCAGCGATGTTCTGATGGTCCCGATCATCCGTCGTCCTCCGGATCAGCACATGGATCGGCAGATCAACGTCGCCTGAGACCGCCCGTTCCGGAGTGAGGGCAGGCCCCGCTGATCCCGGAGCGAGAGCCTTCCCGAAGCGTTGGCGCGACTATACTTAATTGCCTCCCTCCATGACCGCTTTCGTGTTACGTTATCATATCAAAAAAATGTGAGGGCTGCGCTATGAACCACGTGGTTCTGCTCGGTGACAGCGTGTTCGACAACAGGGCCTATGTGAAGCCAGGAGAGCCCGACGTGCTGGCGCAGGTTCAAGCGAAGCTTCCGGACGGTTGGCGCGCCACATTGCACGCGGTCGACGGCGCCATCACGACGAACGTGAAGCGCCAGGTCGCCCGATTGCCCGATGGTGCAAGTCACCTGATCTTGAGCATCGGCGGAAGCGATGCGCTCGGCTGCAGTGCGATCTTTCGGGAGGGCGCCCGGTCCGTGGCGGAGGTTTTGACCCGCATCGCCGATACCAGGGATGCGTTTGCCCGCGGCTATCGCAGGATGCTCGACCTGGTGATGAGCTATCGCCTGCCGACGGCACTCTGCACGATCCACGACGGACGCTTTCCAGAGCAGGAGGATCGCCGCCACGTGGTGGCCTCCCTGTCGGTCTTCAACGATATCATCACGCGTGAGGCTTTCAGCCGAAAGCTCTCCCTGATCGATCTGCGCCTGATCTGCAATCAGCATGACGATTATGCTGATCCGATCGAGCTTTCCGCCAAAGGGGGCGACAAGATCGCAAGAGCGATCGCACGGGTCGTGTCAGAAGGCGCTGCCTCCTTCTGTTCGCAGGTCTATGCGGAGTGACGAGGCCCCTCCGGAAACGGCGCATTCGCCAATGAAATCAATCATGAAGGCTGAAGTCCGTATTCGCTTGTATTGCTTGGCAGTATTCGCCTCAGTTGACCCGAGCTGAACGCTGGATGAACGATGGAATGTATAATTGAGTTCAGTATAGAAGTCTGTGAAACCTTTTCCTGAGTTCATGATTAGTAACGCACGAATGGTTCTCACCATTGCGTTGTGAGGTGTGTCATGAAGAAGGTGATCCTGTTATCGAGCGCTGCTTTGCTGACCTTCGCCAGTATCGGCTCTGCTCAAGCTCAGAGGGTTTATCGCGGTGATGGATGGCGTGGCGGTTACTACCATCACAATGGCGGCTGGGGTAATGGCGGCGCCGTTGCGGCCGGCTTGGTCGGCGGCGCGGTGCTCGGCGGCCTGATCGGAGCCGCGGCGACTCCGGCTTACGGATATCCTTATGGATACAGCTATCCTGCCTATGGCTATCGCTACGGCTACAACTACCCGGCCTATGGCTATGGTTACGGATATCCCGCCAGCTACGGCTATCCTGCCAATTACGGCTATTACGCCGCTCCCGTTACCACGCGCGTCGTCTATGCGCCGCCGGCGTACAGGACCCGCGTCGTTTACCGGGAGCCCGCATACCGCACCCGGGTCGTCTATCGCGCGCCGCGCTATCAAACCCGGACGGTCTATCAGGCTCCGCGTTACCGCACCCGCACGGTGTATCGGACAAGCGCCCAGCCGGTTCGCGTCGTCCGCTCGTCCCGTCGTGACGTGATCTCCACCGGATCCGTCAACCACCGTCAGCATGTCCGGCGGGTCCATTACCGCTAGCGCGCCGGCCCCAGAAGTGGACTTGCACTTTTGAGATTGATCCGATGCTCTCCTCTTGGAAGAACGCATCGTCCGAAAACCGCCTCCGCGAGGAGGCGGTTTTTTCGGGTTTGGAACCACCTCCGACGAAAGATGTCCCGGGCGGGCTGCTACATCCCGTCGGTGACGCGAATGATGGCGTCGGGACGTGCCCAGATCTCCGGCAGCAATTCGAGGCCGAGGCCGGGCTTCATGTTCACCGTGACTTCTCCTCTCGTGATCGTCGGGAGTTCGGTCACCAGTTCCGTGTACCATCCGGTATAGAAGGCCCGCACGCTTTCCTGGATCAATGTGTTGCGGGCATGAAGAGAGAAGTGGCAGGAGGCTGCATAGACCACCGGTCCCGTGCAGTCGTGCGGTGCGACGGGAACGTGCCAGGCTTCCGCCAAGGCTGCGATCTTGCGCGCTTCCGTCAGGCCTCCGCACCAGGACAGATCGAGCATGGCGACGCCTGCGACCCCGGTCTCCAGATATTCCCGGAAGGCATGAGTGTAGGACAGGGTCTCCGAGGCACAGACCCAGGCCTTAGAGTGCCGAGCGTATTCCTTGAGGTCGCCGATATTGTCGAGACGGAACGGATCCTCGTGCCAATAGGTCTCGAACTCGGCGAGGGCTCCGGCGAGCTTCTTGGCCATCGGCAGACTCCACAGCGAGTGAAACTCCACCATGATGTCCATCTTGTCGCCGACGGCCTTTCGGATCTTGGCGAAAGGCTCCAGCGCTGTCCGCAACTCGTCCGGTGAGATGTCGTATCCGCCGCTTCGCTCGGCGGCGACGTCGAAGGGCCAGATCTTCATGCCGGTGATGCCTTGCTCGAGCAGCGAATGGGCCAACTCGTCGGCACGGTTCAGGAAGGCGTCCAGATCCTCGTAATCGCCCTCGGCTTGTTCGATGCCCCAATTCGCAACCTTCTGCGCGCGGCTGTCGCGGATGTAGCGGTAGCCGGCGCAGGTATTGTAAACCCGGATCCGATCGCGGGAACGGCCGCCCAGCATGTCGCAGACGGGCCTGCCGTGCGCCTTGCCGAAGATATCCCAGAGCGCAATGTCGATGGCTGAGTTCCCGCGTGTTTCCACGCCTGCGGAACGCCAGCCGAGATAATTCTGCAGATCGCGGTTGATGCCTTCGATGTGAAGCGGATCGCGCCCGATCAGTTTCGCCGCCGCCGTTTCGTGGATGTAGGCTTCGACCGCCGCGGCTCCCATGAAGGTTTCCCCGAGCCCGACGATGCCTTCGTCCGTATGAAGACGCACCCAGACGATGTTCGCGAATTCCTGCAGGCGGACGGTTTCGACGTGGGTGATCTTCATGGGCCTCTCTTGGGGCTGCGCCTTCAGGGCTTCGGGCTGTCGGGATTCGCGCGACAGGATATCCATGACAAGGTTCCGAGATCCACCGACGACGGCAAGGAAACCGGCTAGTCATAAGTCGAATGCGCAACAATGCTGCGCGAGCGCCTCATACCATAAGCTGATAGCGGGACAGTTCTACGCGGCTTGAATAATCCACCCTTGCGAACAGAATAGAGAAAACCAATAGCCAAGCTGGGAGGAACTGTGAGCAGGGTAGGGACCTTCTTCTTCAGAGGCCTGGAAGGACTCATGGTCTTTCTCTTGGCCGGCATGGTCGTCATGGTCTTCGGCAATGTCGTGCTGCGCTATCTCTTCGATACCGGCATCGACGTTTCGGAGGAGATGTCCCGCTTCTTCTTCGTCTGGCTGACTTTCATCGGCGCCGTGGTGGTGGGGCGGGAGAACGCTCATCTGGGCGTCGAGACCCTCGTCGCCAAGCTTGGAGAGAAGGGCCGCAAGGTCTGCATGGTTCTGGCCGATATCTTCGTGGTCATCTGTTGCGCGGTCTTCTTCTGGGGCACCTGGCTGCAGGCCGAGATCAACGCGACGAACTATGCTCCCATCACCGAAATCTCGATGCTGTGGGTCTACGGGATCGGGTATTTCACGAGCCTGGGCCTTGGCCTCATGGCGGTGTTCCGGATCCTGCGGGTGATCACGGGGCGCATCAGCGAGCAGGAGCTGCGCGCATTCGCCGGAGAGTACGGCGACGACGAGGCGCATGCCTTGAGGGAGCGCCTCGAGTGACAATCCTCGTCTTTCTCGTCTCCCTGCTGGGAGCCATGGCGACCGGCATGCCGATTGCGTTTGCGCTCATCGTCTGCGCGCTCGCCCTGATGCTGTGGCTCGGAAACTTCGACAGCCAGATCGTCGCGCAGAACATGATCATCGGTGCGGATAACTTCCAGCTTCTGGCGGTTCCGTTCTTCCTGCTCGCAGGCGAGCTGATGAATGTCGGCGGCCTGTCGAAGCGCATCGTCAATTTTGCTCTCGCGTGTCTCGGGCATATTCATGGCGGCCTCGGCTATGTCGCGATCGTGGCGGCGCTGATCCTGGCCGCCCTCTCCGGTTCCGCTGCCGCGGACACCGCCGCTCTCGCGGCGATCCTGATCCCGATGATGCGCAAGGCCGGCTACGACGTGCCCCGGTCCGCGGGCCTTATCGCCGCGGGCGGCATCATCGCGCCCGTGATCCCGCCATCCATCGGATTCATCGTGTTCGGTGTGGCGGCGAACGTGTCGATCTCACAGCTGTTCCTGGCGGGCGTCGCTCCGGGCATCATGATGGGCCTGTCGCTCGTCGTCGCCTGGTGGATCGTCAGCCGGAAGGAGGCGTTGAAGACCAGCCCCCGCACGAGCATGCGGGAGCGGGGAAAAGCCTTCGTCGACGGGTTCTTCGCTCTCCTGATGCCCGTGATGATCCTCGGCGGCATCAAGTGGGGGATCGTCACGCCCACGGAGGCGGCCGTGCTGGCGGCGGTCTACGCCTTCGTCATCGGCATGTTCGTCTATCGCGAGCTGAAGCCGTCCATGCTCTACGGAATTTTCCTGCAGGCCGCGAAGACGACGGCCGTGGTGATGTTCCTCGTGGCGGCGGCGCTCGTGTCGGCCTGGCTCATCACCCAGGCGAATATCCCCGCGGAGATCAGCAATCTGATCCAGCCGCTCATGGGCAACAAGACTCTGCTCATGTTCGCGCTGATGTTCCTGGTCGTCATCGTGGGCACAGCGCTCGATTTCTCGCCGACCGTGCTGATCCTGACGCCGGTCCTCATGCCCATCGTGAAGCAGGCCGGAATTGACCCGGTCTATTTCGGCGTCCTGTTCATCATCAACAATGCAATCGGGCTGATCACGCCGCCGGTGGGCATCGTGCTCAACGTCGTGAGCGGTGTCGCCCGTGTCCCGATGGGAGCCGTGATCAAAGGGGTCAATCCCTTCCTGATTGCGCAGCTTATCGTGCTCGTCCTGCTCATCATCTTCCCTGAACTCGTGATGGTGCCGCTGTCATGGCTCAGGGGGCGGTGAGCAGAAGGGAAAGAAGAAGACAAGGGAAGGAAACAATCATGAAGACGTTGAAATACGCATTCGCGGCGAGCGTCGCCGTCACGCTCCTGTCCACGCTGCCGGCCTCCGCGCAGTTCGCCGAGCGCAACATCCGCCTCTCCAACGGCGTGAACGAGGATCACCCGAACGGCAAGGGCGTCGATAAGTTCAAAGCCTGCCTCACCGACAAGTCGGGCGGTAAGATGAAGGTTCAGGGCTTCTGGGGCGGCGCCCTGGGCGGCGACCTCCAGGCCACGCAGGCGCTGCGCTCCGGCACGCAGGAGATGGTCGTCACGTCGAGTTCGCCGCTCATCGGGATCCTGCCGGAACTCGGCGTCTTCGACCTGCCATTCCTCTTCGCCAACGAGAAGGAAGCCGACACAATTCTCGACGGTGATTTCGGAAAGCATATCGACTCGAAGCTCGAAGGCGTGGGGCTCGTCAATCTCGCCTATTGGGAGAACGGCTTCCGCAACCTGACGAATTCCCGCCGTCCCGTGGCGAAGTGGGAGGACTTCAAGGGTCTGAAGGTCCGCGTCATGCAGAACAACGTGTTCCTCGACACGTTCAAGAATATGGGCGCGAACGCGGTGCCCATGGCCTTCGGCGAGGTGTTCACGGCGCTCGAAACGAAGGCCATCGACGGGCAGGAGAACCCCTTCGTGACCATCGACACCTCAAAATTCTACGAGGTGCAGAAATATCTCTCCGTCACCCGTCATGCCTATACGCCGTTCCTGGTGCTCTACTCCAAGAAGCTCTGGGACGAGCTGTCGAAGGATGAGCAGGCGGCGCTTCGCGAGTGCGCCGCAGTCTCCCGCGACGAGCAGCGCAAGGTGTCCCGCGAGCTGTCGCAAGCCTCCCTGGAGAAAATCAAGGGCTCCGGCGTCGTCGTGAACGAACTCAACGAGCAGGAGGCCAACCGTATGCGCGAGCAGGCGAAGGCCGTCTGGGAGAAGCACGCGTCCACCATCGGCCCGGAGACGGTGAAGATGATGCAGAGCGAGCTGGATAAGATGCGCAAGAAGTAACGCATCCCGTTATCGAACCAAGCCGTCCGGCGTGGCAACGCCTGGACGGCTTGGAACGCCGCCCCACATTCCTATAGCAGCATTCTCGAACGAAGTTTGGATCGATGCAGATTCTCATTCTCGGAGCCGCCGGAATGGTCGGCCGGAAGCTCACCGAACGCCTTGTCCAAGAGGGGCAACTGAGCGGCCAGGCGATAACGCGCATGGTCCTGCACGACGTGGTGCAGGCCGAGGTTCCGCAGGCCCCATTCCATGTCACGGCGCTCACGTCGGACTTCTCGGCGCCGGGCGAGGCCGACAGGCTCGTGGAGAGCCGCCCGGACGTCATCTTCCATCTCGCCGCCATCGTCTCCGGCGAGGCGGAGGCCGATCTGGAAAAGGGCTACCGGATCAATCTCGACGGGACGCGCTTCCTCTTCGACGCGATCCGCCGGATCGGAGACGGCTATTGTCCGCGCCTCGTCTTCACGTCTTCCATCGCCGTATTCGGGGCCCCGTTCCCCGAAGCCATTGGCGACGAGTTCTTCCTCACGCCCCTGACGAGCTACGGCACCCAGAAGGCCATCGGCGAATTGCTGCTGTCCGACTATACGCGACGCGGATTCTTCGACGGCGTCGGCATCCGCCTTCCCACGATCTGCGTGCGACCGGGCAAGCCCAACAAGGCAGCCTCGGGATTCTTCTCGAGCATCATCCGCGAGCCCCTGAGCGGACAGGAAGCCGTTCTGCCCGTGCCGGAGGATGTGCGTCACGCCCATGCCTCGCCGCGGTCCGCAGTCGGCTTCCTCATGCATGCGGCCAATATGGACACGGCGAGGATCGGGCCTCGCCGCAATCTGACGATGCCGAGCGTTTCGGTCACCGTCGCGGAGCAGATTGATGCCCTGAGGCGAATCGCGGGAGACAGGGTCGCCTCCCGAATCCGCCGCGAGCCCGATCCGGACATCATGCGCATGGTGGCCGGATGGCCGCGCCGCTTCGACGCCAGCCGAGCCGAGAGCCTCGGCTTCAAGGCGGAGACCAGCTTCGACGACATCGTCCGCCTGCACATCGACGATGAACTCGGCGGCCGTTTCGTGAGCTGATCGGCGCGCATGGCGGCACGTGTCATGCACCGCCTGCAGCGGGCCCATTCAGCAGTTGGTTTCCTGCCTGGTCGTCGTGCCGGTCACGTCGGTCTTCTGCTTGGTCTCCGTCGTGCATCCGACGCTGCCCGTCGTTCCCGTATCGCGGTGCTCGATCGTGATGTTCTGCTGATCCGGGCCCGAGGCCGCGCCGCCAACGGCACCGCCCACACCCGCGCCGACTGCTGCCCCAACGGGACCTCCGACCGCTGCTCCGGCCGCGCCGCCCGCCGCGGCGCCGGCGGCAGCGCCGCCAGTTTCCGCAAGGGTCAGAGACGGAATCATCAAGCTCGCCGCGACGAGGGTGGCCTTCATGCTGACACGCATCGTTGCTTCTCCATGGAGTTCAATCGCGCCTTGCGATGTCTGCTCCTTCAACGGCATTGCCACGCGACCGTTTCAGCTTGGCTGTTGCGATGCTGAAAGTGATTCTGCTGTTCGATTGTGCGGACGCGAAAATCGCAAAGGGAGGGATTCTCGGAACGATGGAGCAAGACGTGCCGGTAGGTTAGGGCCGCCGCCGACCGTATTCGGCAAGGTTATCGACGGATTTTTGTGACATTTGCCTTGTGGAAACGCGTTTCTGACAACTTGGAACTTTGTCTCCAAGCACTATGCAGATAATGCTATTCCATATGCGCATGGCCTCGAAAGGAGTTTCCTGTGGCAAAAGCAGCAACGAAGAAAGCCCCGGCCCGCAAGGCCGCAGCAACGAAGACCGCTAAGGCCCCCGCCAAGAAGGCGGCAGCCAAGACAGTGGCCAAGAAGACCGCCAAGGCAGCACCGAAGGCGCCTGCGAAGGCGACCGCAGCCAAGACGGCCAAGAAGACCGTGAAGGCCGCATCGTCGAACGGCATCCTCACGCTGCGCAACATCGCTGAGACGCTCTCCGAGATGCACGAGCTGCCGAAGCGTCAGGCGAACGAGATGCTCACCCAGGTGGTCGAGCTCATCGCAAAGAGCCTGAAGAAGGGCGACAAGATCCGCCTGACCGGCCTCGGCATTCTCCAGGTCCGCAAGCGTGCTGCCCGCATGGGCCGCAACCCGCAGACCGGCGAGCCCGTGAAGATCAAGGCTTCGAAGAAGATCGCCTTCCGCGCCGCCAAGGACCTGAAGGAATCGATCTGAGGTCCTTCTCGCGCATCGAACGCAGAGCCGGTGACCGGTCCTGCGTGGAATGATGCCCGAAAACTTGAAGCGCCGGACGTGAGTTCAATGTTCACGTCCGGTGTTTCGTCGGGGTGCGGCTCCACTGGCCCGCGCCGTTGCCTTTGACTCTGGCGAGCGCCAGCGCTCGTTGCTCCACGCAGGCCCGTCCATCGATCGCGGCGCGTGTCGAAGCGGCTCTTCCTTCCCGAATCGTCCCGCACGAATCCTCCGATGCCAAGCCATAGGCCGCCGCAGCCGCGAGGGCACGCATTCCCGCCCGCGGCGCTGTCGGCCCGGCCGCGCGGCGCTGCGGCGTTGCGCGATCAGGAACGAGATACGGAGTGTCGCTCGCGGGCGCTGCTGCCCCGATCCGCAGGCCGGACATGAAAAAGGCCGCCCCCGGAAGGGAGCGGCCTTTTCGATTCTGCGCTGGTGGCAGGAAGCTTACTTGATCTTGGTTTCCTTGAACTCCACGTGCTTCTTCGCGACCGGGTCGTACTTCTTGAACGACATCTTGTCGGTCATGGTGCGGGAGTTCTTCTTCGTGACGTAGAAATAGCCCGTGTCGGCGGTGGAGACGAGCTTCACTTTAATCGTTGCGGCTTTGGCCATGGGTCGGACCTCTCGTTCGGTGTCAACGCGCTCGGTTGGCCCCGCGGCGTGGCCGAAACGCAAAGGCCGGGCGAACCCGGCCGGAAAATCGTGACGTTCCCATGCCCGATTATGCCGCTTCCGTCAAGGGTTACGGAGGGTGGGACGGCACCTTTCCGCCATCTCCGGGCCTGTCCCGGCCGGGGCGGGGGGATTACAGCAGTTCCCGGACGAAATGGCCGCGCTTCTGATAGAAGAAGGGCACAGGCAGCATGGGGCTGAAGCCGGCGGCGATGCGGGCTTCCAGCTCGTTGAGGAGCATGTTCGTCACGGCGTGCAGGTCGAGCTTCCTGGCCTCGGCCATGGTCACCCAGGCCAGCTCCACGAGCTCGGAATCGGGCCCGACCACTCCCTCGACCTCATGGGCGACGGCATTGCGGTCGATTGCGAAGAAGCGGGTGTCGAAACGCTTCACGCGCTTCGGGGGCGTGACGGCGCGGCCGATGAAGTGCAGCGCCTCCAGGTCCGGAAAAACGCCATGCTCCCGGAAAGCCTCCCAGGGCGTGCCGGCGGGGACCGAATCGGGGCTTCCGTAGTCCTTGGTGCCGAGGAGCAGGCCGGTCTCCTCGAAGGTCTCGCGAATGGCGGCCAGCGCCAGCGCACGGCTGCGCTGGACGGAGGCGCGGGACACCCGGGTCATGAGAGCCTGCTCGGCCTGCGGATGCAGAGCGCCCGCCACCGCCATGGAGCGGTCCCCGGCCTCGATGCGCCCACCGGGAAACACGAACTTGCCCGGCATGAACGTGTGGCCCTCGTGGCGCCTCCCCATCAGCACCTTGGGGTGCCTGCCCCTCCGGTCGATGATGATGAGGGTCGCGGCGTCGGCGGGCCGAAGGACGGGGGCGTGCTCCTTACGCTCCCCGGCGACCAGCGTATCCATTCTGGTCAATGCTTGCGCGTCCGTCACCCGCGTCCTCCCTGTCTGCTTGCCTCATTTGGCGGGCCACGCCGAAGCCGTGCATTCCTAACGCGTATTGCAGCCCCACGACAGCCCCTTTGACGGGCTGGAGCAGCAGCAGGGAGAGGATGAGGGTCAAGGCAGGCCAGATCGCCAGATGGGCCCAGAGGGGCATCTCCATCTTGGTTTCCGTCATGAAAATTCCATAGCCGATCAGGTGGCCCACGATGGTGATCACCACGTAGGGCGGAAGATCGTCGGCGCGGTGATGGTGGAACTCCGTGCCGCAGGCCTCGCAGCGATCCACGACCTTCAGGAAGCGGCCGAAGAGGCGGCCTTGAGCGCAGGCCGGGCAGCGGCCGCGAAAGCCGCGCTTCATGGCGGGCATGAGGGTCACATCCTCGGCCGGGGCCGAGGCAGTGCGGATCGTCAGGGACATGTCTTCTCGTTTCCTGTCAGCCGCGACCGCGGCGTTTCACCTTCACCCGTGTCGGAGAGCGGCGGCTCGAAGAAGCGGCCTTCGGGGCCTTCTTCGCTCCGCGCGGCGGGCGCTTCGCTCCCTTCTTGCCGCCCCCGGCCTTGCCCGTAAAGCGGCCTTTCGTGAGCAGCTCGAAGCGCAGGGCGCCGGCGACGGGAGCCGCCTCCACGAGCTTGACCTCGACCTTGTCGCCGAGGCGGTAGGTCTCGCCCGTGTGCTCGCCCTGCATAGAGTGGGTCTTCTCATCGAAGCGATAGTAGTCGTCGCCGATGGTCGCCGCCGGGACGAAACCGTCCGCGCCGGTCTCGGCCAGCTTGATGAAGAGTCCCGCCTTCGTCACTCCGGAAATCTGTCCCTGGAATGTGGCCCCGATCCGGTCCGCGAGGAAGTGGGCGATCAGGCGGTCGATTGTCTCACGCTCCGCCGCCATGGCGCGCCGCTCCGCCGCCGAGATCTTGGCGCTGATCTCGATCAGCTCCGCCCGGGTGGTGTCGGGCGGCAGCCCGTCCTTGCCGAGCTTGAGGCCGGTGATCAGCGCGCGGTGGACGATGAGATCCGCATAGCGGCGGATGGGGGATGTGAAATGGGCGTAGCGTTTCAGGTTCAGGCCGAAATGCCCGTAATTCTCCGCCGAATACTCGGCCTGCGACTGCGAGCGCAGCACCACCTCGTTGATGAAGAGCTGGTGCTCGGAGCCATCGACGCTGCGGAGAATCCGGTTGAAGAGTTCCGGCTTGAGCGCTCCCTGCGTGGGCAGTTTCAGGCCGATGGAGGCGAGCACTTCGCTCAACGAGCGCATCTTCTCCAGCGAGGGCTCGTCGTGGACACGGTAGATCAGGTCCGACTGGACCTTCTCCAGCGCCTCGGCGGCCGCCACGTTGGCGAGGATCATGAACTCCTCGATGAGCCTGTGGGCTTCGAGCCGCTCAGGAACGAAGATGCGATCCACGGTGCCGTCGGGCTTCAGCACGATCTTGCGCTCCGGCAGGTCGAGATAGAGCGGCTCGCGGATGTCGCGCGCCTTCTTCACGAGCGCATAGCCCGCCCAGAGGGGTTTCAGGATCGCGTCGAGAATGGGGGCCGTCACCTCGTCGGTGCGGCCGTCGATGGCGGCCTGGGCCTGTTGGTAGGAGAGCTTCGCCGCCGAGCGCATCATGATCCGGTGGAAGGAATGGCGGATCTTCCGTCCGTCGGGCCCGATGACCATCCGGACGGCGAGGGCGGGGCGGGGCACGTGCGGGCGCAGCGAGCAGAGATCGTTGGAAATCCGCTCCGGCAGCATGGGGACGACCCGGTCGGGGAAATAGACCGAGTTGCCGCGCTCCTGCGCCTCCCGGTCCATCGCCGTGCCGGGCGTCACATAAGCCGCCACGTCGGCGATGGCGACGGTGATGATGAAACCGCCCTCGTTCTGCGGGTCCTCGTCCCGCACCGCATGGACGGCGTCGTCGTGGTCCTTGGCGTCCGGAGGGTCGATGGTGACGAGCGGCACGTCGCGCCAGTCCTCGCGGCCCGCCATGGAGGCGTGCTCCGCCCGCTCAGCCTCGTCGATGACGGGCTTCGGGAACTCGTTCGGAATGTTATGGGCGTAGATCGCGATCAGGCTCACGGCCTTCTCGGACTTGATGGAGCCCAGCCGCTCCTTGACCTTAGCGTGGGGCAGGCCATAGCGCCCGTGCTTCACGATGCTGGCGGAGATGAGGTCGCCGTCCAGCGCCCCGGCCTCGTCGCCGGGATTGATCTGGAGTTCCTGCTCGCGGGACTTCTTGTCGACGGGGATCAGGCGGCCACCGCCTTCGGGGAGGGCGCGGAAAATGCCGAGCACCTGCGCCTGCTTCTTGGCGAGGATCTTGGTGACGCGGCCTGCATAGCGGTGAACGTCACCGGCCTTCAACGGATCGACCCGCAGCAGCGCCCGGTCGCCGACGCCCGCCACGGGCATGCCGGGCCTGGGCTTGCGCGGGGGCATGATGACGATGGTGGGGATGGAGCCGTGCTCCTCCTCGTCCCATTCGGTCGGCACGGCGATCAGCTCGCCGTCGCGGTCGCGCTTGACGATATCGGCCATCACCATCGGCGGCAGCTGCCCCGCCCTGTGGACGCGCTTGCCCCGGCGGTCCACGACGCCCTCGACTTCGAGGTCTTTCAGCATCTGCTTGAGCCAGATGCGGTCGCCGCCCTTGATGTTGAAGGCCTGCGCGATCTCGCGCTTGCCGACCTTGCCGGGGGTGTTGGCGATGAAGGCGACGAGATCCTCCCGGGACGGGAGAGCGGAAGAGGAGGGTGCTTTTGAACGTTTGGCCAAGGGAAAACTCGTTGAGTTCGTCAGGTCTTGTCGCATGCAAGCTTGGCCGCGGCTAGAGCATCGGCCCCAAAAGTGGATTCCACGTTTGGGATTGATCCAATGCGCCCATCCGGCCATGCGCCCCTGGGGATGACGCACAAGCCGCGCCATTGATCCATCGGAACGGTAACAGCGCTTCAGGGCAAAAAAAAAGGCTCCGGAGTGGAGCCTGTGAGGGACCGGCCCGTGGGGGCAGAATGGGCCGGTGATGCCTAATCAACCGCGGGCTTCAACATTGGTTCCCGGTTTTTTCAAAAAAATTTCAAAAAAGTTTCACATGGGAGTTAAGTTATTGGAATATCTTGAATAATTTATCCTTCGTCATAGCCGGACTTGATCCGGCCATCCACGTCTTCAGGAACCGCCTCACCTCAAAGACGGGGATCCCCGGCACAAGGCCTGGGATGACGGCGAGGGTGCCTGTCTCTGCTCAGAACCCCTTAATTTTCCAGATGGATGAGCGGTGTGCGTGGCCGCGCCTTCTCCGGCCGGAGCCAGAGAGCAGGAAAGCCCTGGTAACGCCGAGGGTCATCGTCCTCTCCGCTCACGGCGCGCTCGGCCTCAAAGGAAAAAAGGTAGCGGCGTAAGCGTGGCTGTCTGGTCGGGTGACGCACGATGTCTGTGCGCCCCAACCGGTACCAATCGCCCACGAAGTAGAGGCCGCTGCCGCGCTTGGGCTCTCGCCCCTCGACCCAGTCCGTGATGAGAATATCACATCCCTTCTGCCGTCGGCTTCGGGGGCGAGCGAAGCTGCCACTTCCGTAATCCGAGGCAGACCATGAGATTGGCGCAACGGCGTGATGGGCCGGATCGAGAACGTGCAGGCTCCAATAATTGATGCCGATGCCCTGGGAGGTGAGTTCACGATTGGCAACGATCCAAAGCGGTCGTCCATCTCCGCGCAGGTCGCCGCTGAGGACGTGAAAGTCTTCCGTTTCAGTCAGATATGCCGCGACCGGCCAATGCTGGACAGCCTGCCCGTGAACGACATAGGACATCTGGGCCGCTGCGTCGTCCTCTTTGCCGAGGCATTTGCAGATGGATCGGCCTTGCCCCAGATCGACGCAATGACCCTCGCCGCATGATGGGTCGGAGGCAGGGGACGGCTTCGGAAAACGCGTCAGGGGACAGGTCCTAATCGGCTCTAGCCTCTCGCGTGCGGATGCAGGGGCGCAGAGCAGGCACAATCCCAGAAAAACAAAAACCCGGCGCATCCCCATGCCTCTTACGGGAGGTTCTGCGCCGGGAGCTTATCGTTATAAAGTTCAGATATCCAGATCCGCCTCGTCGGCGAAGGCGGCGCGTTCCTGGATGAAGGTGAAACGGGCTTCGGGCTTGTTGCCCATCAGGCGTTCCACTGTGTCGTTGGCCTCCGGCCGGTCGTCGGCTTCCACCACGACCTTGAGCAGCAGGCGCTTCTTCGGGTCCATGGTGGTTTCCTTCAACTGGCCCGGCAGCATCTCGCCCAGACCCTTGAAGCGGCTGATCTCGACCTTGCCGCTGCCCTTGAACATCGTCTTCAGCAGCCGGTCGCGATCCGCCTCGTCCCGGGCATAGGCCGACTTGGCGCCGTGCGACAGGCGGTAGAGGGGCGGAACCGCGAGGTAGAGATGGCCGCCGTCGATGAGCTTGGGCATCTGACGGTAGAAGAAGGTGATGAGCAGCGTGGCGATATGGGCGCCGTCCACGTCCGCGTCCGTCATGATGACGATCTTCTCGTAGCGGAGATCGGCTTCGCGGTACTGCGAACCCGTTCCGCAGCCGAGCGCCTGGACAAGGTCGGAGATCTGCTGGTTCTGGTGCAGCTTGTCCCGGCCCGCCGAGGCCACGTTGAGGATCTTGCCGCGCAACGGCAGCACGGCCTGGGTGGCGCGGTCGCGGGCCTGCTTGGCGGAGCCGCCGGCCGAATCGCCCTCGACGAGGAAGAGCTCGGAGCCCTTCGCGCCGGCATTGGAGCAATCCGCCAGCTTGCCGGGCAGGCGCAGCTTGCGGGTGGCCGTCTTGCGGGCGACCTCCTTCTCCTGGCGGCGGCGCAGGCGCTCCTCGGCCCTGTCGATCACCCAGTCGAGAAGCTTGTTGGCCTGCTGCGGGGAGGCGGCAAGCCAGTGGTCGAAGGTGTCCCGGATCGCGTTCTCGACGATGCGGCCCGCTTCCACGGTCGCCAGCTTGTCCTTGGTCTGGCCCTGGAATTCCGGCTCGCGGATGAAGACCGAGAGCATGGAGGCGCAGGTCGCCATCACGTCGTCGGTGGTCACCGCCGCCATGCGCTTCTGCTGGCCCACGCGCTCCGCGTGGTCGCGCAGGGCGCGCAGCAGGGCGATGCGCAGGCCGTTCTCGTGCGTGCCGCCCTCGGGCGTGGGCACGGTGTTACAGTAGGAGATCGAGAAGCCGTCCTCGTTCGCCATCCAGGCGACGGCCCATTCCAGGGAGCCGTGGCTGCCCGGCTTCGTGATCTTGCCGGAGAAGATCTGGTCGGTGACCAGCTCCTTCCCGTCGATGTCGTGGAGCAGGTAATCCTTCAGGCCGTTCGGAAACTTGAAGGTCGCCTCGGCGGGAACGTTGTCGACGCCTTCGAGCAGGGACGGGGCGCATTTCCAGCGGATCTCAACGCCGCCGAACAGATAGGCCTTGGAGCGGGCCATCTTGAACAGGCGACGGGGCAGGAAATGGGCGTCCTTGCCGAAGATCTGCCAGTCGGGCTTGAAGCGCACCTTCGTGCCGCGCCGGTTGAGGACACGGCCTATGGTTTCGAGCTTGCCCTGGGGGAGGCCGCGGGAAAAGACCTGCCGATAGAGCTGCTGGCCGCGCGCGACCTCGACTTCGAGGGTCTCGGACAGGGCGTTCACCACCGACACGCCGACGCCGTGCAGGCCTCCGGACGTCTCGTAGACCTTCGAGTCGAACTTGCCGCCCGCATGCAGGGTCGTCATGATGACTTCGAGGGCCGACTTCTTCGGGAACTTGGGGTGCGGATCGACCGGAATGCCGCGCCCGTTGTCGGTCACGGACAACCAGCCGCCTTCCTCCACCTCCACCTCGATGAAGGTCGCGTGGCCCGCGACCGCCTCGTCCATCGAGTTGTCGATCACTTCGGCGAAGAGGTGGTGCAGGGCCTTCTCGTCCGTGCCGCCGATATACATGCCCGGACGGCGGCGGACGGGCTCCAGACCCTCCAGAACCTCGATGGCGGACGCGTCGTATCCGGCCTCGCCCGGCGTGCCTGGCTGCGGCGCAGGCGCGGCGCGGGAGGATTTCACGGTAGCCGTTCTGGCTGCGGCGGGCGTCGCGCGCTTGGCGGCTCCGCCCCCGAAGAGATCGTCATTGTCCATTGGGACCTTGGTCCGTTTCGATGATTCGCGCTTGTTTACACTATTTCTCATTCCGTTTTTATACGAGAACAAAACGGAAACGAGAAGGCGGCTTAGGGTCACAAGCCACAAAAAAGGCGGCTTGGGAACCCTCGTTCGAACAGTATCGTGGTTGCCCCTAAAGGATGTCTTTCACCTGTCATCAGGAACTGTTTAGTTACCATTCACGTTGGCTGGATAAGCATGGGCTTAACGGAGAACGAGGGCGGCGATGCGCACGACGATGGGATCGGCACGGCAACTTCATCTGGACCGCGCGGCGCGCACCGCCGGAGAGGCCTTCGCCTTCGATGAGCCCGACACCACGCCCGTCGTGAAGAGCAGCACCTTCGGGTCGAGCCTCCTGTGGCTCTCGATTGCGGCCTTCGCCGTTCTGGGCCTGGGTTACGCCTTCAACTGATCGTCGTCCTGCACGGTTTTCTCCTTGCCCGTGAACAGGCGGGTGAGCCATCCTTCGAGAGCTTTGCCGAAGGTCAGGACGAGCAGGGTCATGGCGGTCCCGGCGAACGTGATGAACCAGGCGCCGAGGCCCGCCGTCACGCCGAGAGCCGCTGCGATCCAGACAGTCGAAGCGGTGGTGAGCCCCTGAACTTCCGTGCCGTCCCTGGCCTTGATGATGGCGCCGGCGCCGAGGAATCCGAGGCCGGTCAGAATGCCCTGGACGACACGGCTGACGGCGTCCTGCCCGAAATGCAGCCCCTCATAGACGGACCCTGAGAGAATCACGGTAGCGGAGCCCAGCGCCACGAGGCCGAGCGTCCGCATGCCGATGGGCTTGTTGTGGATGTCCCGGTTGATCCCCACGGCCATGCCCGCGATCGCCGCCACGCAGAGGCGCAGCAGAACCTCGATCTCGTCAGCATGATCCAGCAGGAGCCAGGACAGCCACTCCTTCATGTCATTCGGCCGCCTTCGCCTTCTTGGCTGCCGTCTTCTTGGCCGCGGGCTTCTTCGCTGCCGCTTTCTTCGCGGCCGTTTTCGGCGCTGCCGTCTTCGCCGCCGCCTTCTTGGCCGGAGCCTTCTTCGCGGAAGCGGCCTTCTTGGCGGGCGCCTTGCGGCCGCGGGCGGACTTCTTCGACGGACCGGCGGCCCGGCGCGCCTTCAGAAGCTCGACGGCCTCATCCAGCGTCACCGCTTCCGCGGCCAAGGTCCGCGGCAGGGTGGCGTTGGTCTCGCCGTCCGTGACGTAGGGGCCGAACCGCCCGGCTTTCACCACGATGGGCTTGCCCGATTCGGGATCATTGCCCAGCGGGCGGCCCGGATCGGCGGCGCGGCGGGCGTTGCCGCCGCCGCTTTCCTTCGTGACGATCAGGTCAATGGCGCGGTTGGCGCCGATCTCCAGAACGTCGTCGCCCGGGCCGAGATTGGCATAGGTCTTCCCATGCTGCACGTAGGGCCCGTAGCGGCCGATGCTCGCCAGGATCGGCTCGCCCGATTCCGGGTGCGTCGCCACCTGACGGGGCAGCGACAGGAGCTTGAGCGCCTTTTCCAGATCCACCTGCGAGGGCGCCAGACCCTTCGGCAGGGACGAGCGCTTGGGCTTCTCGCCTTCGCCGAGCTGCACGAAGGGACCGAAGCGGCCATCGCGCAGGGTCACCTGCTGCCCGGTCTCCGGGTCGTCGCCCAGAACCTTCACGCCGGGCTGGCCGCCGTTCTCCGACGAGCCTTCGCCGTCGCCGTCGACGCCCGATGCGGCGAGCTGACGGGTGTACTTGCACTCCGGATAGTTCGAGCAGCCGATGAAGGCCCCGAACTTGCCGAGCTTGAGGGAAAGCTGGCCCGTGCCGCAGGTCGGGCAGGTGCGCGGGTTCGAGCCGTCGCCCTTGTCCGGGAAAATGTGCGGGCCGAGGAGTTCGTTGAGCGCATCGAGCACTTCCGTGGTGCGCAGCTCCTTCGTCTCGCCGATGGCGGCGGAGAAGTCGCGCCAGAACTCGCGCATCACCTGCTTCCAGTCGATCTCGTTGTTCGAGACCCGGTCGAGCTGCTCTTCCAGGTCCGCCGTGAAGTCGTATTCCACGTAGCGGCGGAAGAAGCTCTCCAGAAAGGCGGTGACGATGCGGCCCTTGTCCTCGGGCACGAGGCGCTTCTTCTCGATGCGCACGTATTCGCGGTCGCGCAGGGTCTGCAGCACGGCGGCATAGGTGGAAGGCCGGCCGATGCCGAGCTCCTCCATGCGCTTCACGAGCGAGGCTTCCGAATAGCGCGGCGGCGGCTCGGTGAAATGCTGGGTCGCGTTGATGCGGCGGCGCTCCAGCGGGTCGCCCGCCTTCATGGGAGGCAGACGGCCCTCGTCCTCGTCCGCCTCGTCGTCCTTGCTCTCGTTGTAGAGCGTGAGGAAGCCGTCGAACTTGATGACCTGACCGGTCGCGCGCAGATCGAGCTTGCGCGGGCCGACCTGCGCGGCGATGTCTGCGGTGGTGCGCTCGAGCTCGGCCGATTCCATCTGGCTCGCCAGGGTGCGGGTCCAGATGAGGTTGTAGAGGCGGGCCTGTTCCGGTTCCAGGTACTTCGCCACGGCCTTCGGCAGGCGGCCCATATCGGTCGGGCGGATGGCCTCGTGCGCTTCCTGCGCGTTCTTGGCCTTGGTCGAGTATTTCCTCGGAACGGCCGGCACATAGCGGTCGCCGTATTCCCTGCCGATCACCCGGCGGGCGGCCTGCACGGCTTCGGGCGCCATGTCGACGCCGTCCGTACGCATATAGGTGATGAGACCGACCGTCTCGCCGCCGATATCGACACCCTCGTAGAGACGCTGCGCGATTCGCATGGTCTGCGCCGGAGCCAAGCCCAGCTTGCGCGAGGCCTCCTGCTGCAGGGTCGAGGTGGTGAAGGGCGGGTAGGGGTGGCGCTTGGCGGGCTTGGCCTCGATGGTCGCGACCGAGAAGGTCGCGAGTTCCAGGTCCTTCTTGAAGGCCTCGGCGTCCTTGCCGTTGCCGATGTCGAGGCGCTGGATCTTCTTTCCATCGGCCCCGACGAGGCGCGCATCGAACACCGCGCCATCCTTCGTCGCGAGGGTCGCGATCAGGGACCAGTACTCGCGCGGCTTGAAGGTCTCGATCTCCAGCTCGCGGTCGCAGACGAGGCGCAGGGCCACCGACTGCACGCGGCCGGCCGAGCGCGCTCCGGGCAGCTTGCGCCAGAGAACGGGGGACAGGGTGAAGCCCACGAGATAGTCGAGGGCGCGGCGGGCCATGTAGGCATCGACCAGCGCCTGATCGATCTCGCGCGGCTGCCGGAGCGCGGTCTGCACCGCGTCCTTGGTGATGGCGTTGAAGGTGACGCGCTCGATCGGCAGGTCCTTGAGGACGCGTTTTTCGCGCAACGCCTCGACCACGTGCCAGGAAATCGCCTCGCCCTCGCGATCCGGGTCGGTGGCGAGGATGAGCTTCTCGGCTCCCTTGATCGCCTTGGCGATCTCGGAGACCCGCTTCGAGCCCTTGTCCTCGAGCGTCCAGATCATGCGGAAATCGGCATCCGGGTCGACCGAGCCGTCCTTGGCGGGCAGATCGCGGATATGCCCAAAGGAAGCCAGGACCTCATAGTCCTTGCCGAGATATTTGTTGATCGTCTTGGCCTTTGCAGGCGACTCGACGACGACGACTTTCATGGGCGACTTCCCGTAGATGGCCGCGAGCGGATGCTCAAAGTTCTGGTGACCGGAGGCTGCGGTCGGTTCTGACCGTCAGAGGCGCGATAAGTGGTTGATGATTGAAGACAAGTCAAATCGGCCGTTTTCCCCACCCTGTTATTTGGTGACGAAAGCCCGCTCCAGCAAGGGTTCGACGGCTTCTCCGAGCTCGTTCGCTCCAATCATCCGGGCCGGCTGCGCCAGGCGGGAGAGGGCATAGGCCTCCACGATGTCCGGCGGGGCGGAGCGGGCCATGGCCGCTGCGGCGGCGAGGGAAAAGAGACGCTCGGCGACGAATCTGGCCTTGGCCTCGGCATGAGGCGATTGCAGGGCCAGGACGATGTCGCGGGCCGTCTCGGAGGCTCCGGGCAGGTCTCCGGCGTCGGCCATGAGCCTTTGCAGGACGGAGGCGGAGAGTTCCGGGTCGCGCCTCTCGGCCCGCAGGAGATCGAGGGCGATCACGTTGCCCGATCCTTCCCAGATCGCGTTGACGGGAGCCTCCCGGTAAAGGCGGGGCAGGGGGCTCTCCTCCACATAGCCGTTGCCGCCCAGGCTCTCCATGGCCTCGTAGAGGAGCCGGGGCGCGGCCTTGCAGATCCCGAATTTGGCGGCGGGCGTGACGAGGCGGGCATGGGCCGCCTCGTGCTCGTCCTTGGCGGCGAGGTCGAAGCTGTGGGCCGTGCGCAGGGCAAGCGCCGTCATGGCTTCGTTCTCCAGGGCGAGGTCGGCGAGCACCATCCGCATGGCGGGCTGGTCGATGAGCTTCTTCTGGAAGACGCTGCGGTGATGGGCATGATGCATGGCCAAGGTCAGGCCCATGCGCACGAGCCCGGCGGAGGCCACCGCGCAGTCGAGGCGGGTCATCTGGACCATGGGGATGATGGTGCGCACGCCTGCTCCCTCCTCGCCGATGCGCCAGCCGAACGCGTCCACGAACTCGACCTCGGAGGAGGCGTTGGAGCGATTCCCAAGCTTATCCTTCAGCCGTTGCAGGCGAAGGCCGTTGAGGGAGCCGTCCGGCCGGAAGCGCGGGACGAGGAAGCAGGTGAGGCCGCCGGGCGCCTGGGCGAGCACGAGGAACGCGTCGCACATGGGCGCGGACATGAACCATTTGTGCCCGGTGAGCGCATATTCGTCCCCGGCCACGGGGACGGCGCGGGTGCTGTTGGCGCGCACATCCGTCCCGCCCTGCTTCTCGGTCATGCCCATGCCCAGGGTGACGGAGCTTTTTTCCCAGAAGGGAATGAAGCGGGAATCGTAGTCGCGGGAGCGGATCCTAGGCAGCCACTCCTTCAGCCGGGCGGGCGCGGCGGCGAGCGCCGCTACGGAGGCATGGGTCATGGTGATCGGGCAGACATGGCCGCTTTCCACGCCCGCCACGGTGTAGATCCTGGCCGCCCGCGCCGCATGCGCGTGACCTGATTTCGGCTCGTCCCAGGTGGAGGAATGAAGCCCGTCCGCCATGCTCGCCCGCATGAGCGCATGGTAGGCCGGGTGAAACTCCACCGCGTCGATGCGAAAGCCGCGCGCATCGTGGGTGCGCAGCTTCGGCGGGTTCTCGTTGGCGAGCCGCCCGAGATCGAGCCGCTCCGCGCTGCCCCGGGCCGCCCCGAAAGCGATCAGCCCCTCGGCCTCCGGATCGACCCCGTTGCTCCTGAGGGCATCCAGCAGGGGCCGATCCCCCGCGATCAGGTTCACATCGGCGAAGGGGGGCGTCTGGTTGACGATCTCATGGGTCTGGAATGCGGACATGGCACGATTCCCGAAGCTCGTTCATTCATTTTAGGGTGACATCTTCACTCCGGAATATTCCCTTCCCTTGCCGGAGGGGCAGAGGGCAGATGAAACGGTGTCTTACTCACTGCTCTCACGTCATCCCCGGCCTTGTGCCGGGGATCCACGTCTTCATGGCGTGACGCCTCCAAGACGGGGATGGCCGGGACAAACCCGGCCATGACGCAGGATTTTCGCTGAATAGCCCTTGCTCAACAGGGAGGAAAAATAGCGAGCCTGCTTGCTGCCCACAGCCGGAGCGCCTATAGCGATGGCTTTAAGATGACAGTCACCCCCCGAACCGTTTTTCCCCACCGGCATCTCCTCGGAATCGAGGGGCTGTCTCCTTTGGACATTCAGGCGCTGCTCGATCTGGCCGATAATCAGGTCGAGGTGAGCAGGCAGATCGAGAAGCGGAAAACCTCCCTCCGGGGACGGACCCAGATCAACCTCTTCTTCGAGCCCTCGACGCGTACGCAATCCTCCTTCGAGATCGCGGGCAAGCGCCTAGGCGCCGACGTGCTCAACATGGCGGTGGCCTCCTCTTCTGTGAAGAAGGGCGAGACGCTGATCGACACGGCGGCGACCCTCAACGCCATGCGCCCGGACATCATCGTCGTCCGTCATCACGCGGCGGGCGCGGTCCATCTCCTGGCCCGGAAGGTCGATTGCGCGGTGGTGAACGCCGGCGATGGCGCGCACGAGCATCCGACCCAGGCGCTCCTCGATGCGCTCACCATCCGCCGCAACAAGGGGCGTATCGAAGGCCTGACGGTGGCGATCTGCGGCGACATCCTGCATTCGCGCGTGGCGCGCTCCAACATGATCCTGCTCGCCGCCATGGGGGCGCAGGTGCGCCTCGTCGCGCCCACGAACCTCCTGCCGCCCGGCATCGAACGGCTCGGCTTTCCCACCTTCACCGATATGCGAAAGGGCCTGGAGGGCGCGGATATCGTCATGATGCTTCGCCTTCAGCGCGAGCGCATGAACGGCTCCTTCGTCCCCTCCGTGAAGGAGTATTTCCGCTTCTATGGGCTGGATCAGGAGAAGCTCTCCTACGCCAAGCCCGATGCGCTCGTGATGCATCCCGGCCCCATGAACCGGGGTGTGGAGATTTCCTCCGACGTGGCGGACGGCGCGCAGTCGCTGATCCGGGAGCAGGTCGAGATGGGCGTGGCCGTCCGCATGGCGGTGCTGGAGGCTCTCGCGAGCCATCTGCCGAACGGGTGAGACGCGCGATGAGCACGAAACCTCTTCTCTTCAAGAACGCACGCCTCGTCGATCCCGATACTGGGCGTGAGCAAGTCGGCGCTCTGCTCGTCCGCGACGGCGTGATCCGGGATCTCGGGCCGCAGCTGGCGGACGTGTCCGACGCGGACGTGATCGATTGCGGCGGGCAGGTGCTGAGCCCCGGTCTCATCGACATGCGCGCCTTCATCGGCGAGCCGGGCGGGCCCTATCGCGAGACGCTCAAGAGCGCGGGCGAGGCCGCCGCCGCCGGGGGCGTGACGACCGTCGTGTCCATGCCGGACACCAGCCCGGTTCTCGACGATCCGGCCGTGATCGACTTCATCGTGCGCCGGGCGCGGGACACCTCCGTCGTGAACATCCTGCCGGCAGCCGCCCTCACGAAGGGCCTCATGGGCGAGGAGATGGCGGAGATCGGGCGGCTCAAGGAGGCGGGGGCGATCGCCTTCACCGATGGCGCTCGCTCCGTCACCAATGCGCAGGTGATGCGCCGGGCGCTCACCTATGCCCGCGATTTCGACGCGCTGATCGTCCATCACGTGGAGGATCCCGATCTGGTCGGCCAGGGCGTGATGAACGAGGGCGAGTTTTCCGCCCGCCTCGGCCTTCCGGGCATCCCCCGCGAGGCCGAGACCATCATGCTGGAGCGCGACATGCGCCTCGTGCGCCTCACCGGCGCGCGCTACCACGCGGCCATGATCTCCACCGCCGATTCGGCGGAGATCGTGCGGGCCGCGAAGGCGAGGGGATTGCCCGTGACCTGCGGCGTCTCCATCAATCACCTGTCGCTCAACGAGAACGATATCGGGGATTACCGCACCTTCCTGAAGCTCTCGCCCCCCTTGAGGCACGAGGACGACCGGCAGGCGATGATCGAGTCCCTGGCCGAGGGGACCATCGACGTGATCGTCTCGGACCACAATCCACAGGATGTGGAGAACAAGCGCCTGCCCTTCGCCGAGGCCGCGAACGGGGCCGTGGGCCTCGAAACGCTGCTCTCGGCGGCGCTGCGCCTCGTGCATTCGGATCGCATTTCGTTGCCTAAGCTCCTGCGCGCGATGACCACGAAACCCGCGGAAATCCTCGGGTTGCCGGCCGGGCGGCTGAAGATCGGCGCTCCCGCCGACCTCATCCTGTTCGATCCGGACGCGCCTTATGTGCTCGACAAGCGCGACCTGAAGTCCCTGTCCAAGAACTCGCCGTTCGACGAGGCCCGTCTGGAAGGACAGGTGACGATCACGATGGTTGCGGGCAGGATCGTGTTCGACCGCCGCCCAACGTGACGAGACGCGAATGTCCGACGAAGTGAACCTGATGTACCTGCTCGGAGCCCTGGTCTTCGGCTATCTCCTGGGCTCCATCCCCTTCGGGGTGATCTTCACCCGCATGGCCGGGCTTGGGGACATCCGCAAGGTCGGATCGGGCAATATCGGCGCGACCAACGTTCTGCGCACCGGCCGGAAGGGGCTGGCCGCCGCGACGCTCGTGGGCGACGCCCTCAAGGGAACGGCCGCCGTGCTGATCGCGGCCCGCTGGGGCGAGCACGCCGCCAGCGTCGCCGCCCTCGGCGCCTTCCTGGGCCACCTCTTTCCGGTCTGGCTCGGGTTCAAGGGCGGCAAGGGCGTTGCGACCTTCATCGGCGTGCTGATCGGCCTGAACTGGGTCGCCGCGCTGATCTTCGCCGTAATCTGGCTCGGCGTCGCCTTCGCCTCGCGCTATTCGTCCCTGTCGGCCCTGGTCGCCAGTGCCGCGACTCCGATCGCGCTCTGGCTTCTCGGCCAGCCCGCGATGGCCGGCATGGTGGTGATCCTCGCGGCGCTGCTCTGGTGGAAGCACAGCCCGAACATCAGCCGCCTCCTGGCCGGAACGGAGGGCAAGATCGGTCAGAAGGGCTAAAGCCGTGCAGTTGACGGATGAGCAGCGCCTCGACTGGCTCCGGCTGATCCGGTCGGAGAATGTGGGGCCGCGCACGTTCCGCGCCCTGGTCAACAAGTTCGGTGGCGCGGCCGCGGCGCTGGATGCGCTGCCCGACCTCGCCCGGCGCGGCGGGCGGCCGTCGCTGAAGGTGGCGAGCCGGGCCGAGGCCGAGAAGGAGATGGCCGCCGCCGCGCGTCTGGGCGTGCGCTTCATCGCCATGGGCGAGCCCGATTATCCGAAAACACTCCAGGCCGTCGACACCGCGCCGCCGCTGATCGGCGTGCGCGGCTCCACGGAAGTGCTCGCCAGGCCATCCGTCGGCATGGTGGGATCCCGCAACGCTTCCGCCGCCGGGCTCACCTTCGCCGAGCGCCTGTCGCGGCAGCTCGGCGAGGCCGGTTACGTGGTCGTCTCGGGCCTCGCGCGCGGCGTCGATACGCGGGCGCATCGCGCAACTCTGCAGACCGGCACCGTCGCCGTCCTCGCAGGCGGGCAGGACAAGGTGTATCCGTCCGAGAACGAGCCGCTCCTGCGCGCCATCGTGGAGCAAGGCGGGGCCGTGGTCTCGGAAATGCCGATGGGATGGGAGCCGCGCGGGCGCGATTTTCCCCGCCGCAACCGCATCATCTCAGGCCTGTCCTACGGGGTGGTGATCGTCGAGGCGGCGCGCCGCTCGGGCTCGCTCATTACCGCCCGTTTCGCCCTGGAGCAGGGGCGGGAGGTCTTCGCCGTGCCGGGATCTCCCCTCGATCCCCGTGCAGAGGGAACGAACGACCTCATTCGGGAAGGGGCCATCCTCTGCGCCACCGTCGAGCATGTCACGAGCGTGCTCGAGCCGCTCGTCGCGTCAGGGCCCCGCGTCGAGCCCGGGGCGGAGGAACCGCACCATGTCCTGGGCACCGAGGAATTGTGGGACGAATTGGATCTACCGGACATTCCCCGGGCGCCGAAGGGCTCCGTCTCGCCTGCTGCGGGGATCGATGAGGCCAGCACGGATGCCGCCGCCGGGCTCATCGCGCTTCTCGGCCCTTCGCCAGTTGCCATCGACGATCTGGTGCGCCAGTCCGGGCTCCCGATCCGGACCGTTCAGATGACCCTGCTCGAACTTGAGATCGCAGGACGCCTGGAACGCCACGGCGGCAATGCTGTGTCGCTGACGGCCGGCTCCTGAACTACCGTTTCCGGGTATCCGCCTGTACGGCGCGCGCCGCTTCGAGCCTGGCCATGTCCAGGAGATAGGCCAGCAGGTCGAGACGGGCCTGCCGCGCGAGGTAGGACAGCTCTGCCGTCAGCTCGGAGACGTACCGCGCCGTCTCGGCCGCATCCATGCCGTGTCGATCGCCACGGATGCCCCCATCGGCAAGCTCGTCGTCGCGGAGCAAGGGGACGGATGGAGCGGAGAGCGGAGCTTTGGTCATCGGGATACGGTTGTGCCTCTGTTTCACAGAGGCTTATTATCAATGCAACTGTAAATGAAACAAGAGTTCTTTATGCATCTTTTGATTGTAAATGCCGCTGCCGTTATCGACCCATAAGAGAAATCAGCATCTCTATGTATCTAGAGGCTGTTATGGACCGCGATGTAGTTGACGGCCTGGCGCAGCATAAGACAGACCATCGCAATGACATGCAGGTCTGCGAGCGTTTGAGGTAGACGCTCGTAATCGCGCACCAGACGCCGAAAGCGCGTCGCCCAGGCGAAGGTCCGCTCGACCACCCACCGGCGCGGCAGCAGCACGAAACCGCGTTGGCCTCAGACAACTTGACCACCTCCAGCTGAATCCCATGCTCCCGGGCCGCATCCGCCGCCCTCTCGCCCGTATAGCCCTGATCGACATAGGCCAGATCAACACTCTCACCGGTGGCCCCCTGCATGGCCTGAGCCAGCTGTCCCACTTGAGCGCGATCATCCGCCGTGGCGGGGGTGACGTGGGCCGCCAGCAGATGCCCCAGCGTGTCCACCGCCATGTGCAGCTTGGAGCCCTTCTTGCGCTTGGTACCATCATAGCCAGCGCGGGCTCCGCTCTCAGGGCTGGAGCGCAGCGTACGGCTGTCGAGCACAGCTGCCGAGGGCTCCCCATCGCGTCCAGCCGCCAGGCGCAGCACGGCGCGAAGGTCGTGCGCCAGTTCCTCGAAACAGCCGGCGTTAAGCCAGCGCTGCGCCTGCTGATAGACGGCCGCCCAGGGCGGCAGATCGTTGGGCATCCAGCGCCAGGGCGCCCCCGTTTTGATGATGTAGCGCAGGCCGTTGAACACCTCCTGCAGGGAGTGTTCCCGCTGGCTAGCCTCTTCGGGCAGGAGCGTCAGATAGGGCGCCACCAGCGCCCATTCCTCATCGGACACATCAGAGGGGGTAGGGTTTGCGAGTTGAGGTCATCTCGCCCCAACGGAGATCACCTCAAGCTGGGTCCATAACAGCCTCTAGGTCACCAGGATTTTTCGACCTTTGGACCTCCGCTATGGGCGGTGCATCACGCACATCTGAGCTTTTCGATCCCAGATACCGGTTCGACCCGCATCCCCCCTCCCGTGATGGCATCCTGCAAAACGTGGGTTTATCGGACAGTCATGCTGAACTTCGAGCACCTCGGCAGCGTATTCGCGCTACTTAAGTTCCCTGATGTCGTCAGAAGTCTGGCGGCAGTTGGGGCTCAACTGGAAGAGGACAGCGCTTGCCTCGGAAATCGTCGCGTTGTGTTCGTGGGAGATCAGACAAAGCCGGGTCGATAACAAGGGCCAAGAAGGCGTTCCTACGGTTCTTGAAACGTAGTGTCGATCGGGATTTCCGGACGATCTCCAGATGCTGTGAGATGAGAAGACCCTAACTTGCTGTCGGCCGAACTGAGAAACTGACCCCCTGACGAAACGAAGAACTGACCCCTCCTTGGCAGAGGAGGAATAGATGTCGACCGGGGTTTCAGTGGATCCTGCATTGTCGCGGACGATGCGGAGA
>NZ_JBVVAJ010000030.1:0-65985 GCF_055792805.1 Microvirga sp. HS2 | reverse complement strand
CACGGATCTGGGGGTGTTTGCCATCGACAAGAAGGGCGGCACCGGCATGCGCCTGATCGAGCTCGCCGAGGGCGTCACTCTCGACGAGATCAGAGCCAAAACCAACGCCGCCTTCAAAGTCGAGCTCGGCTGAAAATCGGGGTTTGGCCGACGCAGAATGGGGCTGGCTCCCTACCACCAGTGTGAGCCAACCCTGTCAGACAAACCTCGAATTGCTCAAACCGCTAATCCATCCCGAGAAGGTGATAAATTCGCTTTGTATAGGTGCCGAATTGCTCGGTCGTCTTGACGTCGAGCGTCCGCGGGGACGGTAGCTGGACGTCGAAATAGTCCGCCATACGGGCCGGGCCTGCTGTCAGAACCGCGCAGCGGGAGCCCAGGAATACCGCCTCCTGAATCGAGTGTGTCACGAAGACGATCGTTTTGGAGCTTTGCTGCCAGATCCGCAGCATTTCCAGATTCATCTTCTCACGCGTCAGAGCGTCGAGCGCCCCGAAAGGCTCGTCCATCAGAACGAGCTTTGGATCGTGAACCAGGGCTCGGGCGATCGAGGCGCGCTGCTGCATGCCGCCTGACAGCTCATAGGGGTACTTGCTCTCAAATCCCTGCAGGCCGACCATGTTGAGCAGGTCGCGAGCACGCTCTTTCGCCTCCCGCTGGGGGAGACCGAGGATTTCCGCTGGCAGGATAACGTTCTCCAGAATCGTCCTCCACTTCAACAGAAGTGCCTGCTGGAAGACCATGCCGACGTCACGCCCGGGCGTGAAGCTGGAAGAGTTCCCGCCGATCGTCACTTCGCCCTCATCTGCATCGTGAAGGCCGGCAAGAATCTTGAGGAGGGTGCTCTTGCCGCATCCGCTCGGGCCGACGAGGGAGACCATGTCTCCTTCCGCAATGTCCATCGTCACGTCCGACACCGCGACGAATTCTCGTCCGCCAGTACGATAGATCTTGCGTACGTTACGCAGCCGGATCATGGGATCCGCCTTGGAGACGACGGGTGCTTGGGGCGATGCAACCGTACTCATTATGCCAGCCACCGTTGCAGGTTCTCTGCTACGAACGCGTCGTCCGACAGGTCTGCGTGCTCACGGCTGACCCGATCGATCTCTTCCGCCTGTCCAGGACTCAGGCCCTCGTGGGGATCAATGCACCAGGTTCCTTCGAGCAGGCCCTGGCGGCGGAGGATCTCATGACATCCTGCGATGCAGCCGTGGAAGTCATGAGCCACGTCGAAGAGTGCGGAGTTGCAATCCGTGACGCGTGAGTCCAGCGCGAGGATTTCCGGCGAGAGCGCACCGGCAGAAACGGCCTGATGAAGCTGATCCAACATGCGGACTGCATTCCGGGTCCAGACCGACCAATGGCCGAGGAGGCCACCTTTGAAGCGAACGGTGACGGGCTTGCCGTCACGCATGACGGAGAAAGGTGTGACGAGATCAAGCACGATGTGGTCGTCGTTACCGGTGTAGAGCGTCACGCGCTCTTCGGCTCTTGCAGCCACTACACCACGCACCACATCCTGGGTCCGGTAGCGGTTGAACGGCGCGACCTTGATGGCAATGATATTCTCGATGGCGGCGAAGCGCTCCCAGAAACTGGCGTCGAGGGACATGCCGCCGACGGCCGGCTGCAAATAAAAGCCGACAAGGGGGATTTCCTCGGCCACGCGACGGCAGTGGGCAATGATCTCGTCGGTGCCAGCTCCCTTGAGTGCCGAGAGGCTCAAAAGCCCTGCGTGATAGCCGAGACGAACCGCAGTCTGTGCCTCGGCAACGGCTTGTTCGGTCTTGCCGCAGATTCCGGCCACCATCACCAAGGGCCGATCCGTCCACGCCTTGCTGTCTTCCACGGCCGCGGCGAGAACCGGTTCGTAGAGACCAATCTCGCGAATGGCGAACTGGGTCGTGTGCACCCCCACCGCAAGACCGCCGACACCCGCGTCGACATAGTAGCGGGTCAGTGCCCGCTGTCTGCGGCGGTCGAAGCGGCGCTCGGAATCGAGCGCCAGAGGGTGTGCCGGGATTGCGACACCCCTGCGGATCATGCTGAGAATATCCGGCGGAAGATGGGAATAGTCCAGGGCCATGCGGGTCGTCCTCTCAGCGGGTAGGGTGATTAGCCGAATTCGGGTCCGACAGCGGTGAAGAGCCGCCCAGGATCGCCGAAGGGAGTGGGGCATTTCTGCGCCATGCGCAGGAAGGGCCGTTGGATCGTAAAGCCGCGCTTTCTCAACGTACGATTCAGAAGCGTGTGGGAATCGGCAACGTCAATGAACACGGAGCCGTCCACACGATCGAGTGCGGCCTCCAGAAGCTCGCTTGCCTGTGCCTCGCACTTCGCGATGATAGGGCCCAGTTGTGTCGCTATACGGCCCGGACGAGCCAGCACGAAACCCGCACCATCGTCAGCAGCGAGCGCAAGCTGGGGCGCTCTCCGGAACAGACTTTCGAGCAGGAACGGACGCTTGGCTCCGAAGGCCACGGCATCGAACGCGACGAGAGCCGGGAGATCCTCCTCCTGCAGCGGCCGAACCCCGCTGCGGATGCTCTTCTTAGCGCCGCCTTGACCCTGCCAGCGCGACAAGCCGAACTGGGGTTCAAAACCGAGGGGCCGATACACTGCTTCCCCTGCGGGCGTCGCATCGAGGACAGGGACCAAGCCTCTGCCTCGAACCTCTTCCATGCACGTCTCGAGGATACGCGTACCGAGGCCCCGCCGCCGATGGGAAGAGGCGACCAGAACCATGCCGATCCATGCAAAACCGCCGGGATAGGACATGGTGGCCCCCGTGGCGACGGGTTGCCCATCTTCCCGAACGGCAAAGACCTTGCCATGCTGGATGAAAAGCGACCAGTCGTCAGGGAGCTGGTTCCAGCCGGCTTCCGTTGACAGCGCCATGCAGCCCTTCATCAGGCTCGCATCGACGGGTTGGGGCCGGACAACCTCAGTAGGCGCCATCGCGCGTCTCGAAATGCGTCGGCTTACCGAGGCTGGGGCGGTCACGGGCGACCCAGTCCGCAACCCAGTCGATCATGCGTTCAATCGGCACGGAGGGATATCCGAACAGACCCGACGCTTGGGCCGTATTCACAAGCCACGCGGTTGGAGCCTCCTGGCCGACGACCTGGGGTGTCTTGCCCAGGCGCTCGCCAAATGCCTTGGCGAGCCAGCGGATGGACGTGGTTTCTGGTCCTGAAACGTTGATGGGGCTCGTCGGATCCGTTGCATGACGCAAGCAGCGCAAGGCCTGGGTGTTGGCGTCACCCTGCCAGATGACGTTCACGTGACCCATGGTGACGTCCACGGGCTCATTGTCGCGCACCTTTTGTGCGACGTCGAACAGGACTCCATAGCGGACATCAATGGCATAACTCAGACGAAACAGCCGGCCGGGCGTTTTGTAGAGCTGAGAAAAATGCTCAAAGATCCGCTCGCGGCCGATGCAGGAGAAAGCATATTCGCCCGGCGGGTTCAGAATGCTGTCTTCCGTCGCCCCCTGACTCCCGATCTCCACGAATGGATAGACACAGGCGGTCGAGAAGGCCACGATGCGGGAACCGCGGAATGCTTCGGCTACGAGCCCAGGCACGTGCACGTTCATGGCCCAGGTGAGTGCCTGGTTTCCTTGTGCGCCGAATTTCCTCCCTGCCATGAAGATCACGTTGCGGGCCTTCGGCAAGGCTTCGATTGCGGCCCGATCCGTGAGGTCGCAGGCGATAGTCTCGATGCCGTTGGCTTCAAGGCTGTCGCGAAGGCCCGCTTCGCTGAAGCGTGCTACGCCAATCACGCGCTTGCCGGGTGCAGCATTACGAGCAAGACGCGCAAGGGTAGGGCCCATCTTGCCGCCGACGCCGAGGATCATGATGTCGCCGTCGATGGCCGCCAGATCGGCTGCGAGCGCCCGCGTCGGCCGCGACATGAACGCGTCGACATCTTCGGTTGTGTCGAACCCTGTGGGCCAGGAGCCGTCTTCGAGCCAAGCAGTCATGTCATCCTCGCGTCTTTGGGAACCCACAGATGCTCCATCAGCATGACGACGAGGTACAGCGCGATGCCGAGGAGAGTGAGCAGAACGACGGCCATGAACATGGCGGGGGTGTCGAGCGAGGCCTGGACCTGGATCATCAGATAGCCAAGACCACGCTCCGAGGCGATGAATTCACCAACGACGGCGCCCGCAACGGCCAGGATGGCCGCAACTTTCATGCCGGAAAAGATGTAGGGCAGGGAGCCCGGAAGCTGGATATACCGGAAGGCCTGCCAGCGCGAACCTTTGAGGGATCGGACAAGATCGAGGATGTCAGGCTCCACCTCGTTGAGCCCGCGCACAGTGGTGAGCAGGATCGGGAAGAAGCAGAGTGTGAAGGTGATCAGGATATTCGTGCTGATGCCATAGCTGAACCAGACGATCACCAAAGGTCCAAGGGCCACTTTCGGGATCATGTTGAGTGTCACCAGCAGAGGGAACACCAACAGAGTCATGATGCGCGACCAGGAGAACAGGAGTGCAAGCGCGACGCCGAAGATCACCGAGAAAGCATAGCCTCCGAAGATCTCGGCTGCGGTGACGAGCGTATTCTCAAGCCAACTGTAATTGGGCTTCCACAATGAGGCGACGATCGTCGTCGGGGCAGGAAGAACAAAAGAGGGAATTGGGAAGACGGTGACGAGCAGCTGCCAGAGAACGATCATCCCGATATGGACGGCGGCGATGGCCAGCCATCTCCGGCTCACTGGCGAGGTTCCCCCACTGGAAGCCGGTCCGGCGCGGACCGTAGCAGTTTGGACGCCGCTCGTCATGAGAAGCCTCTCCCGTTTTCATCACGTGAAAGAAGCCTAGCTCACACCAGAATGCTTATCAACTATCTGGTTGGTTGATAGTCTGCGACTATGGTTGCAGAGGGCGGAGGGCGCCGAGCGCGAATTCGATCACATGCCGACGCCGAACCGCGACGGCTTTGGAATTGCCGAGATTCGTGCCGAAGATCGCCGATAAGGTTCGGTTGTTGGAGAAGAAGAAATACGACAGGCCGGCGATGGAAATATAGAGGTTGATGGGGTCGATATCGTCCCGAAACACGCCCTCACGGACTCCCCGGTGGAGCGTGTCTCGAATAAGTTCTACCAGGGGCAAATGCATGGCCTGAACCTCCCGGAAGCCGTCCAGGTGCGTAGCTCCATAGCGATTCTCATCATTGAGGAGGGCGATGAATTCCGGGTGCTCCGCCAAATAGTCGAAGGAGAATCCGACGAGACTTTCCATTGCCCTGATAGGGGGAAGGTCGGTCAAATTCAGCGCGCGCTCACGAGCGCGAATCCGGCCATAGACCTCTTCGAGCGCAGCCCGAAACAGATCATCTTTGTTGCCGAAGTAGTGATATACCAATTGTTTGTTGACGCCGGCGCGACGTGCGATTTCGTCTACCCGGGCACCTGCCGGCCCCTTCGCCGCGAACTCGGCAATCGCCGCCGTCAACAGGGCTTGCCGAGTGGCTTGAGGATCGCGCTTGCCGGCTCGTCCGGCAGCTTCTCCCAAAGGGTTCATCGTATCGGCCATGGGGCCCTCTATGTAGGTATCAACCAACCAGTTAATTGATAGTTGATCTAGGTTGGCTGCAAAGGCTAGTCTTTTTTACAGCTTCGGCGCCAAGACAAGCCGGAGGCCTAGAGGGATACACAACATGATGAAACTCGCGTCCGCTTTTCTGACAGCCGCGCTCCTGACCCCGGTAAGCGCCTTCGCCAAAGAGAAGGTCAATCTGGTGCTCAATTGGGTGCCGACCGCCGACCATGCCCCCTACTATTACGCCAAGGCGCAGGGCTGGTATGACGCGGCCAATATCGACCTGACCATCGAAACCGGAAAAGGATCGGGCGTATCGGCCCAGCGCGTCGGGGCCGGTACGTCCGAAATCGGCATCTCCGATCTCGCGACCTCGCTCCTCGCTCGTGGAAAAGGCGCCAAGCTCGTTGCCGTCATGACGGTTTACGCCAACTCTCCCCAGGGCTTCTATTGGCTCAAGAGCAGCGGCATCAGCGGCCCCAAGGATTTTCCCGGCAAGAAGATCGGGAACCCTCCCGGTGATGCGTCCCGCATCATGTGGCCTGCCTTCGCCAAGCAGGTAGGGATCGATCCGGGTTCGGTGAGTTTCGTCAATGTGAGCCCGCAGGCAAAGGTTCCGTCACTCAAGAGCCGGGCCATCGATATCACCAGCGATTTCTACAACGAACACGACCTTAAAGCACGTGAGTTCGGTGAAGATCTCGGCTTCCTCGCGTGGCGCGACATCGGCATCAATCCTTACGGGAATTCGATTATCGTCAATGCCGACTACCTCGAGAAGAACCGTGAAGTGGTCAAGGCCTTCACTCAGATAAGCCAGAAGGCCTTCGCGGCCTGCGTGCAGGATATCACGCCCTGCCTGAAGGCCCTGATGGCGAACGTCAGCGGTCTCGATGAGGCCAATCAGCGCGACCAATGGAACCGGATCAAGGAACTGATGCGCGACCAGACGACGACATCGGTCGCCCTGGGCGCCTTCGATAGCCAGCGGGTGAAAAATGACCTTGAAATGGTCAAGACCTATTTCGGTCTGGAACAGCCCTTTGAGGCATCCGCCGCCTTCACGAACGAGTTCCTCGACATCTCGATCAAGATGACAGCGAAATAGACATTCTTTCGGAACTTCTGGCCACGACGCTCAAACGTGGCCAGTTGCTCTCCCGAAAGCCTTCCATCAGACCAGCACGAGCTAGGTCGTCGATGCTCGCTCCCTCACGTCCTGGCGCGTGCGCCTGCGATGATGGGAGTTGCCAATTTCATGGGCTCGTTGTGGCGGGCTGGGACGCCCATCCCAGCTTCTCTGTTTTGAGACTTACGTAAGCGGATCGTGCGTTCGGTGGAAGGTCGATCGCATACCCTGCGCAGCCTTGTGCTTTGATGTGGCCACGCCGGCAGCTGCTGGCTCAGGTGATCCTGCCTGACGTACAAAAACCGGTCGGATCTGCCGGAGCCGATACCGCCGCTTGTCGCTGAATCGATCCCTTAAGGGCATTCCCGGAGTACAGTGCCTAGAGCGCCTACGGTAACGCTCATCCCAAAGCGAAACACAAAGCAGGTTCTGATGGAACCGGTATCAGCCGGGTTTGACGATGCTCGAACATGCCAATCTCATCCCTGCGGATGATAGCGTAGCCGTCTGGGAATGCCTGAATTCTGCCCTCGAACCAAATAGTTTGGATATACGATTCCGTGAGAGCGGCACCGCTTTCCTAAGCGACTCGGCTCTGTCCGAATGCAGGCGCCTCACGGTCAATCGCAACGTCGCCTGAGCAGGTAGAAAAGGGCGAATGATCGAAGCTCCAGAGCGTCATTGCCATGATCCAGTCATCTTCATCACGTCCGGTGCAGCCTGCCTCGGGCCGTTCTCGTTAGGACCTTCCAGGAACTGATCCGAGGTCATCGTGCTCTGGTGGCAGTTTTCCTTCCGAGGCAGGGACGGTCAGATCTCCGAATTGCAGTTTTCCAGTCCGGAGGCCGCTCTGACGCACCGCTGGTCAGACCGCTTATCATTTTCCAGTCAGCAAAGGTGATACTATGACGAAGACATTGAGTGATATGAGCATTCATCTGGTGAAGGCGACTGTGCCTGTACTCCAAGAGCATGGATTGGCGATCACGTTGCGGATGTACGACCGCATGTTCCAGAACGAGGCCATCCGTGATCTCTTCAACCAATCCCACCACGGAGAGACCGGCTCTCAGCCGAAGGCGCTTGCGAGTGCCATCCTGGCCTATGCGCAGAACATCGATAGCCTCGGCGCTCTCGCGCCGGCCGTTGAGCGCATCGCACAGAAGCATGTCGGGCTCAATATCCTACCTAAGCATTACCCTTATGTGGCCGAAGCGCTGCTCGGAGCGATCAAAGATGTCCTGGGGGATGTCGCAACCGACGAAATCCTAGCCGCATGGGGCGAGGCCTACTGGTTCCTAGCCCATGTGCTGATCGGACGTGAGAAGGCGATCTACGGCAGTCTTGCATCCAGCCCCGGCGGATGGAACGGCTGGCGCGACTTCCGCATCGAGAGCAAGCAGAAGGAGAGCGAGATCATCTCCTCCTTCGTGCTGCGGCCCAAGGATGGCAAGCCGATCCTGCGTCATCAACCAGGCCAATATCTTACATTCTGGCTTGAGATTCCGGGACAGCACCCGCTCAAGCGCAATTACAGCATCTCGAGCGCGCCGAACGACGAGACCTACCGTATTTCTGTCAAACGCGAGCCGCAGGGAATCGCGTCGAATTGGCTACACGATCACGCCCAAGTGGGGCAGGTGTTGAAGGTCGCACCGCCTGCAGGCGAGTTCTTCCTGAATGAGGAGTCGCCTCGGCCTCTCGTCCTGCTGAGCGGCGGCGTCGGGCTGACGCCGATGATGAGCATGCTGGAAACCATTGCAGCCCGTCACCCCAGCAAAACCGTTTATTATGTACACGGCACACTGAACGGCTCTACCCATGCCATGAAGGATCGCGTGCAGGCCCTCACAGAGACCCATTCCAAAATCCGGGCGACGACCTTCTACGTGGAGCCGCGGCCGGAGGATCGGCTTGGGAACGACTACGATCACGAAGGTCTGATCACGGTGGACTGGTTGCGGGCGAATACGCCGCTGGATGAGGCGGGATACTACCTGTGTGGACCGCGACCCTTCCTGCGGGCCTTCGTCGGAGGGTTAGCTCTAGCCGGGGTTCGGTCGAACCGCATCCACTATGAGTTCTTCGGGCCTGCCGACGAGATCCTTACGGCGGCTTGAGCCTTGTTCTGCGGACTCGATCTTGCGAAATCCGAGCCGTTGCGGCAGGCCGCCTCAGCGGCTCGGGTGTGAGGGTTCTTCCAACCTGTCAGGCAAGCCGATCGTGGAATAGGAGCGATAGTCACGCCCCCTCCCGTATGACCACTACATTCCGGGCAGCAAAGGGAAAAGCGCCATCGCTTACCGCATCAGGACCGGTGCGATGGAGCTCCACCTGCTGACTGGACGGAGAGCGCACCCGATTCGATACCAGCCGCCAGACTTGTCTTCAGATCCGAGGTTCTGAGCCAGGAATGCAGGAAGCCGGCGTTGAACGCATCGCCGGCCCCCGTGGTATCGACGACGTCGACGGGAATGGCCTCAGCCGAAACGCAACTCTCACCGTATGAGGCCATTGCGCCGTGCTCGCCACGCTTCAGCACGACCAGAGGAAATTTCTCTCGCAATCTGCCCAAGATAGCTTCCGCCGAGCTTTCGCCGGTCAGTGCTTTTCCTTCTTCGACGTTGGGGAGAAAGACATCGACGCCTGCGCAAACCTCGAAGAAGTCCGTGCCCTGGCGGATCAGGCCATCGTCCCAACTCGGATCGAGCGAGACCGTCAGACCTGAGCGTCGCGCCAAGGCAATCACATCCGGATTGTCCTTGAGCGTGGCGAATTCCGCGATGTGCAAATGGGCAACATCATAAGCCGAGAGGGCCTGCTCCAATGTCGACGGTCGGGACCCGCCCGCACGTCGGGACACGAAAGCTCTTTCACCATCTTTGACGAGAGCGACGGTAGGCTGCGGGCCTGCATCGTCCGACCGCTCGACGAACGACAGGTCAATCCCGCTTGCCTCGAGCTCCGCGCCGAGTCCGTGCGACAAAGGGTCGTTTCCCAGGCGGGTGAGAAGCGCTGCCGGACGGCCGAGAGAAGCGAGGTGAGCCGCCGTGATATAGGCGCCGCCGCCAGCCGCAATTGTCACGTCCTGTGCAAATCTCTCCTGGCCGAGCACCGGCATCTCATGCAGGCCTGTAAAGATGATGTCGCAATAGATCCGCCCAAGGCATACGACCTTGCTGCGCTCGGAAGGCCTTCCGCTCATTGGGCTGCCAGCGCTTTCTCTGTGATCTTGTCGAAATAATAGAGCCTCTCCGCTGGAGCATGGAGGGTCAGACGCTCGCCGATCTGGGGGATTTGCCGGCCCGGTGCGGAGCCGATGACGGTCTGTCCCGCGCTTTCGATATGGACGAGGGTTTCAGACCCCAGGGTCTCCACCACGGCAACCGTGCCCGACACTGTCAGACCCAGCGAGCCTGAAACAGTTGGAACGAGGTCCTGCGGGCGGATTCCGACCAGAATCTCGGAAGTCGTTGCCGACGAATACGGGACCTGAACCGAGCCGCCGGTCGGAAGATCCGCTCCGCCGTCCCTCAGGGAGGCCGGCAGCAGGTTCATGGTCGGGCTGCCGATGAAGCGTGCGGTAAAGACGTCAACCGGCTTGTCATAGAGTTCCAAGGGCGTGCCGACCTGAAGAATCCGCCCGTCGCGCATCACCACGATTCTGTCGGCCATGGTCATGGCCTCAACTTGATCGTGGGTAACGAAGACCGACGTGGTGCCAAGCCGGTGATGGAGCCGCTTGATCTCGATACGCATTTGCGTACGCAGCTGGGCGTCGAGATTGGAGAGCGGTTCGTCGAACAGAAACGCGGCTGGATCCCGGACCATCGCCCGGCCAATCGCGACGCGCTGTCGCTGGCCGCCCGAAAGTGCCGAGGGGCGGCGCTCCAGAAGTTGAGACAGGCCGAGCGTCGCAGCGACTTGCTCGACCCGTTGACGCTTCTCGCTTTTCGACAATTTGGAGCGATAGAGGCCGAAGGCAATGTTATCGGCCACGGTCATGTGCGGATAGATGGCGTAGTTCTGGAACACCATGGCGATGTTCCTGTCTTTCGGCTGTAGGTCGTTGACGACGCGTCCGTCGATCCGGATCGCGCCGCCGCTGATTTCTTCAAGTCCCGCGATCATCCGCAATGTCGTGGACTTGCCACACCCCGAAGGGCCGACCAGAACGACGAATTCGCCGTCCCGGATCGACAGATCGATCCCATGGACGACCGTTGTCTGCCCATAACGCTTGACGAGGCGATCAATTTCAATGGTCGCCATTAGCGATCTCCGAGAAGTGAGTTGAAGCGAGCCTGAAGATCCTGGGCGGACATCTCTTCTCGCTTCCGAGAGTCCTGCATCCGTTCGCGGATATTGCCGATGTCGTCGCGATATCCGGCAATTGCGTCAGACAACGCCCTTGGAGCAGGACCGCCGAGCCGGTCGCGAACGGCGACAAAGTGCTCCGGCGAGACGATCTCGGCGAATTGGGCTGTATCGATTGTCGTCTGGTGCCCCGTACAGCGTTCGAAGGCCTCCTGAAAAGCCTTGTAGCCATCAGCCGCGATCTCACCCTCAATCGCAACGACCGCACGCGAGACTTCGGCCGCGATCTCATGCGCTTCGCGGAAGGACAATCCCTCCCTGCGAACCAAGCTGTCGGCGAGTTCGGTGACTGTGATGCAGCTGCGGCGGATGTTGTGGCGTACCCGATCCGAGTTGATGCACAGAGCCGGGACAAGAGCCGTCAGCAAGTCGATGACGCGTCCGCCGCTCTCGAAGGCGCCATAACCGAAGCCTTGGCTTTCGCCCTCGCTGTCGTTCATGTCCGTGAAGGGCGTGTTGTGCATGATGGTGAGCATGGCCTGCGCACGCCCGACGGTCTGAGACGCCAAGTGCCGCATATGCTCGATGGGGACGGGGTTGCGCTTCTGTGGCATGATCGAGCTGATCTGCACGAAGGCGTTGGGGACGTAGACTTGGCCGACCTCAAAGCTCGTCCAGAACTGCAGATCCTGTATGAACCTGCCGAGATGCAGGAAGATCAGTTCGATCGCGGAATAGGTCGAGGTGATGTAGTCGATGGATGCGATGCATCCATAGGAATTCTGCAAGGGACGGCTGAAACCGAGCAGGGAAGCCATCAGCTCGCGATCGATGGGAAAACCGCTTGTGGTGATAGCTGCTGCTCCCATGGGGCTGCGATCGACGATATCGCGGGTTGCCTCGAGCCGGGCAATATCACGCAGCAGAGTCTCAAGAACAGCCGACAGATAATGGCCGAAGACGGTTGGCTGTGCCGGCTGACCATGGGTGTAGGCTACGATCAGGGTCTTGCTTTCCCGCTCTGCGACTGACGCCAGGGTCTCGGCCAAGTGGACCAAACGTCCCAGCAGAAGATCGATCCGAGCTTTCAGACCGATTTTGAACAAGGTGTGGTCGATATCGTTGCGTGACCGCGCCGTGTGAAGGCGCCCCGCAAGATCCGGCCCCAGGCGGGTGCGGAGCTCCTTCTCGATCAGGAAGAAGAAATCCTCGACTTCACCAGTGTAGGTAAGCGTGCTGACGTCGACGTCACGGTCGATGGCCTCGAGAGCCTGGGCAATGGGGCGAGCCTGCTCGATCGTCAAGATCCCGGTCTCGTGCAACATGACGAGATGGGCCCGATCGATAGCGCGAAACCCCGCTACGTGATGGTTCTTCGCTCCATCGAAGAGCGGGCGAAGAACGGTCTCCTTGTAGACCGAATCCGGGAAAATGGAGGTATCTTTGAAAGTGTCTGCGGTCATCGACTTTTAGCCTTTAAGTCCGGCCAGCATCACGCCTCGGACGATGTAGCGTTGAAGGAACAGGAAGATGACGAGTGTCGGAAGGGTCGCGATGCTCGCGCCCGTCATGATCTTTTCCCACTGGATCGACTGCTCGACCGCGAAGCTGGAGAGGCCGACAGGCAGCGTGTAGAGGTCGGCGCTCGTGGTTACGATGAGTGGCCAGAAGAAAGCCGTCCAGTTGCCTAGGAAGGTAAAGATCGCAAGCGCCGACAGGGCAGGGGTGACGAGCGGCATGGCGATTTTCCACCAGATGGTGAACTCGTTAAGCCCGTCGATCCGCGCGGCCTCCAGGAAGTCGTTCGGAACGCCTTCGAAAAACTGCTTCATCAGGAAGGTGCCGAAGGCGGTCATCATGCCCGGGAACATGATGCCCCAATAGCTGTCCAGCCAACCGAACTGGCTCGCCATGAGATACCAGGGCAGAACCAGCATCTCCGTTGGGATCATCAAGGTGGACAGGATCGCGATGAAGACGACATATCGGCCCCTGAAGCGGAACTTGGCCAGCGTATAGCCGACCAAACTGTCGAAGAAGACATTCGAAAGCGTGACGATCACTGCCACGACCATCGAATTGACGAACCACCGTGTGAAGCGCCCGTCGCCGAGAATCTCGATATAGTTGTCGAGCGTCGGCGTGGCTGGAATCACGCGCAGGTCATAAACCTGTGAGGCGTCCTTGAGAGACGTCGACAGCATGAACAGGAGGGGCGTCACCATGATGACGCCGCCGATGAACAGGAGCGTCCATGCGACGATCCGGCCGGGCCTCATCCGCGGCATGGTCAGTCCTTGAGGAGATGCGGCATTTGTCATCAGCGATCTCTCATGAGGCGCAGTTGGACGAGGGAGATGACGAGCAGGATCAGGAACAGGACGACCGTCTGAGCCGCTGCATAGCCCATCTCATAGGAGCTGAATGCCGTCTGATAGATCATCAGCACGAGGGGCTTGGTCGAATTCAAAGGTCCGCCGGGATCGTTCGTATTGATGTTGTAGACCTGGTCGAAGATGCGCAGGAAGCCGATCGACGAGAACACGACGAGGAAAACCAGAGTCGGCTTGAGCAGCGGAAGGGTAATCTTGCGGAGGATCGCGCCCTCCGAAAGTCCATCAATGCGCGCAGCTTCGTAATAGGTAACAGGGATGGCCCGCAAACCGGCGAGAAAGATGATGATCTGGAAGCCGAGGCCCGCCCAGACCGCGGGAGCCAGAACGGCAGGCAGCGCCTGTGTAGTCGAGCGCAGGAACGGCTGCTGAGCAATGCCGAAGCTCGAAAGGATGTCGTTGATTACGCCGATGGGAACCGGCTGATAGAACCAGCGCCAGACCCACGCCATCGCTGCCGCCGTCGTCAGGAACGGCAGGAAATACAGCGCGCGAATAAACGAATGCATGAAGCGCACGCGGTCGAGATAATAAGCCACGACGAACGAGATCAGCAGGCTGATCGGCGTGCCCAGGATCAGATACATGAAGGTGTTTCGGAACACCTGCCAGAAAAGGAGATCCCCAAACAGCCTCCTGTAGTTCTCAAGCCCGACAAAGGTGGCTGGCCGCGTGATGCTCCAGTCCGTGACCGACAGGTAGAATGCCTGGAAGGTCGGCCAGAAGCGGATCACCGCATAGAAGATCAGTGGAACCGCGAGGAAGCCCCACGCCCATATCACGTGTTTCTGGCCGAGGCTCATCCTCGACCAGAGGCCGCCTTGGGCGGCCTCCCGATGTGCGACAACGGACATTGGTTCGATCCTCGCGGATTTCGTCTTAGCGCTTGGCGCGGTCGATGATCGCCTGTTCGTCCTGGGCTGCCTTGGTGAGCGAGGCCTTTGGATCCTCGCCGCCGATCAGGACGCGATTGACCATGTCGATGGCCACCTGCCGTTGGGCCGCCTCGTCTTTGAACATGGTCGTATGAGCATATTCGAGACCCTTGAGGAAGGGACCATAGATCGGGTGAGCGGTGTTCTCGGGCGTGAGAGCTGCCGCACGGCGAGCCGGTAGTTCACCAACCACTTCCATCCAGATCTTCATGGCTTCGGGCGAGGAGACATAGGCGAGGAACTTCTCGGCCGCTGCGAGTTTCTCGCCCTCCGCCTTCGTGGTGATCGCGTTGGCGAAATAGCTGGCATAGTTGCTGCGCAGGCCCTGAGCGTTGGCAGGCAGCTCGGTCACGCCCCATTCGAAGCCCTTGATCGTGTTGAAGGAGCCTAGACGGAAGGTGCCGTCGATGGTCATGGCGGCAAGGCCAGCCCTGAAGGCCGCCTGTCCTTCGTCCATGAAGCCGACCTGGCCGACCTTATGCTTCTGCTGGAGATCCGTGTAGAAGGTCAGGGCCTTCAGGCCGGCCTCGTCGTTATAGGTGACCTTGGTATCGTTATCCGTATAGGGAGCGCCGTCGAACTGACGGATCAGCACTTCGCGCCACCATTGATGGTCCTGTCCGGCCATGTCGAGCGTCATGCCGGCGGAAACGATGTTGCCGCTGCCATCGCGCTTGGTGGTTTTCTCGGCCGCGGCGACGAGCTCGTCGAGCGTCTTGGGCGGATTGTTGGGATCGAGGCCCGCGTCCTTGAAAGCCTTCTTGTTGTAGAACAGCGCCAGCGAGCGCACCGCCGTCGGCAGGCCGTAATAGTCGTTTCCACGCTTCATCGCGCTTACGATCGGGAAGAAGTCGCGCTCAATATCAGCAGCCGGGAAAGCTTCCGCGCGCAGGGGACGGATCATCTTGCCCGCGATGAAATTGTCGGTCCACCCATAGAAGAGCTGCACCACGTCCGGCCCCTGACCAGCCAGGATCGCGGCCGCGACTTTCGTCTGGTAGTCCGCGTAGGGGAAGGTGGTCTGCTTGACCTTGATGTCCGGGTTCGCCTCCTGGAACTTGGTGATCAGCTGGTTCATCGCTTTGACGCGAGTGTCAAACACGTACTGCCAGTATTCGATCTCGACAGCCTTGGCGCCGAACGCCGTCAGGGTGGCGCAGCCCATAGCGACGCTCGCGAGCAGATGACGAAAACGCATATCCCTCTCCATTATTGCCCGGCGCTAAGCGCCGACTTTTCACCGGTGGCGGTTCAGGACCGTCCCCGTGTTCAGGCTCACCCAAGTGCCGGCGGCCTGTCAATAACATAATTCACTTGAGTTATTCTTTTCGGCGCGTCATCGTAATATGGTGGAGTGTCGGAGATGCCGAGAAAATCCAGCACCGGTTCGTCGTCGACGATCGGAAGCAATCCGGAGCGCAACCGCTCTCATAATCGCCGCGTGGTGTTGGATGTCGTGCGTCAGCTAGGTCCCGTCGGGCGGATGGAGATCTCGCGCCATGCGCATCTGAGCACGCAGGCGGTCTCGAACATCGTCGAGGATCTTGTCGCGGACGGCCTTCTCATCAAGACCGGTCGGCTTCGGGCAGGCCGTGGCCTCCCGCCGATCCAGTTCGCGGTCAATCCGAACGGCGCCATGACCGCAGGCGTTGAAATCGCCGCGGATCATATCTCCACTCTTCTGGTCGATCTCGGCGGTTGCGTTCGCGCTCAGCGGACCCTGCCGATCCAACGGAACGATCCCGATGCGGTGCTCCCCATCATCAAGGCTGAAATCGAGGCGGCTCGGGCGCAACTGAAGCCTCCCGTCCCGCAGCTTCTCGGGGTCGGGGTCGTCATGCCGGGCCCGTTCAATGTCGAGGGCATGACATCCGTTGGGCCGACGACCTTGTCGGGATGGCTGGACTTCGATGCCGTGAGCGGGATCGGGCAAGTGCTGGGATCGCCCATTACCCTTGAGAACGATGCCACCGCCGCGGCCGTCGGCGAGCGGCTTCACGGAGCCGCCAAGGACCTGAAGAATTTTGGCCTGATTTTCTTCGGCCAGGGCCTGGGGCTGGGGATCATGATCGATGGCCGCCCGTACCGGGGAGCCAACGGCAATGCGGGCGAGATCGGGCATGTGCTCGTCGAGAAAGGCGGGCGCCTCTGCTCGTGCGGCCAGCACGGATGTCTCGAGGCCTATGCCTCCATCCACGCCCTGACCGAACGGCTGAAGGCAGCCGGGCTCCAGGGGATCGATTATGCGCGCCTGGAGCAGCTTCATCGTGACAGGCACCCTGTCGTCGGTGCGTGGATCCAGGAGGCTGCCGGGTATCTCGCGCCGCAGATCGCCATGCTGGAAAACCTCTTCGATCCAGAGGCGGTCGTGATCGGCGGTGCTCTTCCGCCGAGTCTGCTGGAGGATCTCATTCAGGCCATGCAGCCGCTCCCCCTGTCGGTCGCGCGTCGCAGGAACCGGAGCGATGCACGCCTGGTTCAGGGGCGGACAGGCCGGTTCACGGCCGCGCTCGGCGCAGCTGCCTTGCCGCTCCTGGAAACAATGACGCCCCGGCTCGACACGGCTCAGGCAGCTCACCGGGAGCAATCGAACGAGGAGGCCTCTCGTGCTGAGTGACCACGATCGTCTTGCGCGTGCTGTCCATCAACCGGCGCTTGTCCGCCTGCATCGCGCTTTGAGCCGATTGCGGTCCACCGTCACGGTCATGAATACAGGGGCGCATCCGGACGACGAGATCAACGGCATGCTGGCAGCCTTGAGGTTTGCTTACGGCATGCGCATCGTCGTGGCCTGTTCCACAAGGGGGGAGGGTGGCCAGAATGCCCTCGGGCCGGAGCGGGCAGCCGCCTTGGGCGTGCTGAGAACTGCCGAAATGGAGGAGGCCGCCCGCCGCATGGATGCCGACGTGGCATGGCTCGGCCACGGACCGGAGGATCCGGTTCATGATTTCGGCTTCTCCAAGAACGGAGACGATACGCTCAAGCGATGGGGCGAGGAACGCATCGTCGAGCGGCTTGTCCGGGCTTATCGGCAGTACCGGCCGGATATCGTCATCCCAACCTTCCTGGATGTGCCGGGACAGCATGGCCACCACCGGGCCATGACGCGGGCAGCCGAAACGGCATGGGCCTTGGCCGCCGACCCGTCGGCCTTCCCGGAACACGCGAAACTGGGTCTTCTGCCCTGGCAGGTGTGCAAATTCTATCTCCCGGCGTGGTCAGGTGCGGGCTATGCGTACGATGATGAAGTGCCGCCACCACCCGCGACGCTCGACATCCAGGTTGCCGGGGGCGACGATGTCACCGGTCTGGCCTACCGGCAGCTCGGCGAGTGGTCCCGGGCCGCGCATGCGTCCCAGGGCATGGGCGTGTGGCGCGACAACCCGACCGATCGGTGGAGCCTTCATTTGAAGCTTCGGTCCGGTCATGCGCCGAAGTCTGAACGCGACATTCGCGATCACTTGCCTGCAACCCTTGCCGACCTTGCCGCAGCGCCGGGACTGTCACGCGCTGCGGCTGATGCTCTGCGGGACGCGCAGGAGGACATCGATGCGGGCATCGCCGCATTCCCGGAACGTACGCGGATCGGCGGAGCGCTCGCTCGGGCGGCGCGCCTGATCGAAACAGCCAAAAGCGACCTGGATCGGGAGATCGCGGACCGAATGGGACATCGTCTCGACCGCAAGCTGCGGGAGATCGATGCCGTCCTTTTTGCGGTCCACGCGCGTTCGGCACGTGCAGTCTTCAAGGGCGCAGGCCATCCGGGAGCACGGATGGCCTTCGACATCCGCATCGACGCCCCTGATCTTGCGAACCTTGCGGTCTCACCCCGTCTTCCCGAAGGAATGGACGTGATCGGGAGGAGCGAAGAGATGGCGCATGTCGAATACGCGCTCGCGGTTTCGGCTTCGGCATCTCATACGAGCAATTACCCTGAAGCCTTCGATCCCATGGGAGGCAATGGCGCGGCGGGAGCCGTCGTCTCGGGCGATATCGACGGACGCACCATCAGGGTCGATCTGGACCCCGAGGAGCCGCTGAGGATCGGCCCCTTGCAGTCCTTGTCTTTCGATCCGGACATGGCTGTCATCAGGGCTGGAGCTCGCCCATCCGGTATTCGGGTCCAAGCCATGGGGGCTCGTCCCACGGAATGGCGGACGCCGGACGGCTGGACCGTTCGAGCGGATGACAACGACTGGATCATCGATCCGCCGCAACGCGCGATCGCCGGGATCGCAAGGCTCATTCCGATCGTGGATGGCAGACCGGCGAGTCGAGTTCAGACGGTTGCCTATCCTCACATCCGGCCTTCCGCCTTCGTTGCTCCGGCGGAGGTCAAAGTCCTGACGCTCGATGTCGCTCTTCCGGCCGGTGCACGGATCGGATACGTGGGAGGCGGAAGCGACAATGTCGGCATCCATATGCGTCGCCTCGGCCTTGACGTGACGGATCTCACACAAGCCGATCTGACAGCGGGCTCTCTTTCCGAGTTTACGACCATCGTCATCGGCATCTTTGCGTTCGGACTTCGGCGGGACCTCCAGGCCGCGAGCGGGCGCCTTCATCGCTTCGTGGAGGAGGGCGGGCACCTGGTGACCCTCTACCACCGCCCGACGGACGGTTGGGATCCCGATCATACGCCGCCGCGCCGCCTCGTCATCGGTTCGCCATCGCTCCGCTGGCGCGTGACCGATCCTTCAGCTCCAGTGACGGTTCTGAATCCGAACAATCCCTTGCTGACATATCCGAACCGGATCGAGGCGGATGACTGGCAGGGCTGGGACAAGGAGAGGGGGCTCTACTTCGCGGCAGAATACGACACGTCCTATGAAGAGCTTCTCGCTCTCAATGATCCGGGAGAAACGCCTCTCAAGGGGTCGCTCATTTCGGCCCGCATCGGGCGGGGGCGCCATACCCATGTGGCGCTCGTGCTGCACCATCAGCTGGACAGGCTGGTTCCCGGCGCCTTCCGGCTGCTTGCGAATCTGACTCAGCCTGCATGACGACCCGTGAGAGGACATGGCGGCTCCCCCTGAACCCGACCCATCATCGCCTCCGATCCCACTGTGGCGGAGCGCGGGGTGGCTGTTGCTCGACATGGCGCTGGTCACGACCATGCAGGCCATCGTCAAGGCCGAAGGTGAAACCTATCCAGCCGTCCAACTCGTCTTTCTACGCTCACTTGTCGGGTTCATCGCGGTCGCGCCGCTGATATGGCGTCACCGCGCCAAGCTGACGAATCTGTCGAACATCCGCGGCCATCTCACACGGGTCGGATTCAATTCCATCGCGCTGACATTCAACTTCGCCGCTTTCGCGGCGCTGCCCCTCGCGCTGGTGACCGCGATCGGGTTCACCCGGCCGCTCGTGCTCCTGGGCATGGCCGCCCTCATGCTTGGGGAGAGTGTGAGCAGAACACGTTATGTCTTCACGGCCATCGGCTTTCTTGGCGTCGTCATCATGGTTCAGCCGGATGCGATCCCTTGGAACATGGGACTGGTCGCGGCTTTCGGATCGGTCTTCTTCGGATCTCTCGCGGTTGTTCAAACGAGGCGCCTCGCCGGCGAAAACACCGTCGTGCTCATGCTCTTCTACACGGTTGGCCTGACCGTGCTGACGTCGATCCCCGCAGCTATCGTGTGGGTGCCGATCCCCTGGACCGAGGCGCCGAACATCATCCTGGTCGGCGTCCTGGCGCAGTTGGGGCAATATTGCTGGCTTCAGGCTTACCAGAAGCAGGAGGCGCGGCTGCTGGCTCCGATCGGATATCTGTCGATCGTCTTCTCGGGACTGGCAGGTTGGCTCTACTTCGGTGAAGTGCCGTCGTTGGCGCTGTGCCTCGGCGCGGCCATCGTGGTTCTGACGACGATGCTGGCGACACCGGCGGAACGTTGGCTTCGGAGCAAGAGGAGGACGTGACGCTCAGGCCTCTCTTTCTTCAGGTTGAGGATGTCCTGATGGCCGATCGCCGTCAGGAGACGTTCTTTCAGGTCCCCTGATGCGTTCGTGGCTCTGCGAGGGCACCGTGAATCCTGCCTGCACGCCGGAGCGGTCTTGGCGGTTGCGCAGCACGAAGGCGGCTCCTGCGCGCTGGAGCGCGGCGTCGACGATGGCGAGTCCCAGCCCGCTGCCGACAGCGCTGCGATTGCGTCCTCGGAAGAACCGGTTCGTCACAAGGCCGATCTCGTCCTCCGGAATCCCGCACCCTTCGTCTTCGACGACGATGACCGGCGGCGTCGCCCTTGTGTCGAGACGCCATCGCACGAGGCCGCCTTCCGGCGAGTGCTGCACCGCGTTTTCATGAAGGTTGCGCACGACAAGATGGAACAGCTCGCGATTCATGGGAATGTTCATGCGGTCAAGGGCTGGATCGACCTCTACGGTGATGCCGGCCTTGCCCGTTCCGAGATCCGTCGTGATGTCCGAGACGGCACACCCGACCGGGATGCTCTCTACCTTCCCATCATCTGCCGTAGCATCGAGGGCCGACATGGCCAGGAGCTGGCGAACAAGGCGGCTGGTGCGATCAACGGCCACAAGCGTCTGCTGCAGAGCTCCCTGTCGTACTTCCGGATCCCGCGCCGCAAGCGCCACCTGAACCTGCGTTCGAAGACCGGCGAGAGGCGTCCGGAGCTCGTGCGCGGCAAAGGCCGTAAAGCTGCGCTCATGCTCGCGCGCCGCCACGACCTTGCCCAAGAGGCTGTTCAGGGCCTCAACGGCCGGTCGGATCTCCGAGGGCGGATTGCCGACGCTCACTGGGCTCAGATCCTCAGGCCCTCGCGCCTTGAGGCTCTGCGTCAGGCGGCGCAGAGGGTGCAGTCCACGCCCGACGCTGGCCCAGATGAGGAACGCCAGGACCGGAACGATCAAAGCCGCGGGCAGCAACAGGCCACGCACGAGATCCGTCACAAGGCGATCCCGTAAGCCGAGCCTGTCGCCGACGAGCACCCGAATGCCCTTGTCACTGTCGGCGACCGCATAGACGCGCCATGGTTCTCCGCCAACCTCCTGATCGGAGAATCCGCTGGTCTGATGCGAGAGCTCCGCCTCGGGCGCGCCGCTGGAGCGGCCGATCAGACGGCCATCGAACGACCAGATCTGGCACGACAGCTGACGCTCGTAGCCCTGATGGGCCACAATCGGCATGGGAACCGACACGGCCGGAGCGTCGGCCCGGCTTGCGAGCGATATATCACCGCTTGCGACCAGCGAGCCGACCATCCGGGCGGCCTCCATCAGGCGTGTGTCGAGAACATGTTCCAGCTGGCGTTTGGTATCGACGTAGATCCAACCCACCGCCGAGAGCCAGATCAGGCTCGTGGCCGAAATCAGAATGATGAAAAGGCGGGCGCGGATCGAGTTCACGTCAGACGCTCCGGAGGCGGTAGCCGAGGCCGCGCACCGTCTCGATGGTGTCGCGGCCGATCTTGTCGCGGAGGTGATGGATGTGGACCTCGACGGTGTTGCTCTCCACATCCTCCTGCCAACCATAGAGGCGCTCGGCAAGCTGGTCTTTGGACAGGACGATGCCGGAATGGCTCATCAGCGCCTCGAGAATCGAAAATTCACGCCGGGACAAACTCACGGGCTTGCCATCGACCTCGACGGTGCGGCGCCCCGGATCGAGCTCGATCCCGTTCCAGGACAAGGTCGGCGTCGCCCGCCCGCCAGCGCGACGCGAGATGGCCCGCAGGCGGGCGGCGACCTCGTCGAGATCGAACGGCTTGCCGAGATAGTCGTCTGCCCCGCTATCGAGGCCGTCGATCCGGTCCGCTACCGTGTCTCGGGCCGTGAGCAGAAGCACCGGGGTGGCATCCCGACGCTGGCGAAGCTCGCGCAGGATATCGAGGCCCGATCCGTCGGGCAGCATCAGGTCGAGGATGATGGCGTCGAACTCGGCTGTGGCAAGCGCCGCGCGGGCATCGCCGCAGGAGGCAACGCCATCAGCCGTCAATCCATGCAACCCGAGGCCGACCGTCAGGCCGTCGAGCAATACCGTATCGTCTTCAACCACGAGAACGCGCATTGGGAACCTCCTCGACTTCGCTGACCCGCTATCCTTAAGGCTGCCTTAAGGTCGATTGTAAGCTTGGGCGCGTGCCGTCCCAGCTGCGAGGGTTCGCTTGTCCTACAATCTTATCCGAATTGTGTTCTCCCTTGCGGCCGTCGCTCCGGGTTACAGCGGAGCTGAGGTCCAGCTCAAGATCCCGGCACCCGATGAGGCTTCCGGACTTGCCGTTGCGAAGAATGCTGACGGAGGCATCACGCTGGACTAGTCGATTGCTCCGGACATGTACCTTTGTTGCGATCAATTGATCGTCGCGTCGGCATCGAAGGTGGCGGGCCTGCGATGACCCTCCGGCTCCTTGCCGGGGTGAAGCCCAATGTCGTATACGGCCTGGCTGACTTGCGGCCGGGTTCACTACTGAGGGCACTGATCCATGAAACACGTTATCGAGGTTCCGGTCATATCGGACGCAATCCGCAGGCTTGGAGCGCCGACCTCGGCGATTGTGCGCATGGGCGATCTCCTCTTCACCTGCGGGATGCCGCCGATCGATGACCTGACCGGCGAGATCGTGACGGGCTCTATCGAGCAACAGACACGCGCCTCGCTCAACGCCCTCAAGATCGCGCTGGAATACGCCGGATCCTCGCTCTCGGATGTCGTCAAGGCGACGATCTATGTGACCGATCCTGCATTCATGGGCGACGTCAATGCGGTCTACCGGGAATTTTTTGGTGATGATTGGCCGGCCAGGACGTCGGCTGCGATCAGACCGTGGACATTGCCGTTCGACATCGAGATCGAGTGCATCGCCGCTGCAAAATGAACGCGTCGGGCTCGGCCCTTCGATCCATGAAGCTGTTTCCCTGGCGCGTCGTGCGGGCAGATGGATCAGCCGGTGGGTGGGACCTTAGGATCTGTGCCAGAAAAGGCGGAAGCTGTCAGGGTGGACTATGCGACTGCTCGATCGAACAGCAGGTCAACTGAACTGGAACCTGCTGCGAACCTTTCTGATCATTGTTGAAGAGCGCAGCATCACGCGTGCTGCCGACCGTCTCTCCCTTCGGCAACCATCGGTCAGTGCTGCGCTCCGGCGGCTTGAGGAGACGCTCGATTGCCAGCTCATCGAGCGGGACAGCCGTCGCTTCACCCTGACGGAACAAGGAGAGGTGCTCTATCGGGAATGCGATGAGATCTATCGGCGTGTCTGCAGACTCGGGGAGAAGCTCAATGGCATTCACAACGAGATCTCCGGCCTGGTCCGTCTGCTCCTCGTGACCCAGGTGATCTGGCCGGACCTCGACCGTGCCATTGCGGCGCTCCACAGGAAACATAAGAAGGTAACGTTCAAAATCGAGATCGCCAACAGCCAAGAGATCGTGCGGGCTGTGGCACAGCGCATTGCGCCCTTCGGCATCTGCCTTCTCGGAAAACCCGCCCCAGGGCTGGACTGCCGGTTGTTGTTCCGTGAGGAATTCGGCCTGTATTGCGGCGTGGACCACCCCCTGAGCCAACGGCTCGTCGTGACAATCGACGAGCTTCAGGCAGAGCCGTGGGTATCCTTCACCTGTGCGGAAAGTGGCGGTTCGCTCGAGCCGATGAATGCCCTTCGAGAGAGCGCGGGACTTGGTCACCACGTCATCGCCTCGAGCCCTCACCTGGAGGAATTGCAGCGCCTGATCGGGGCTGGAATTGGCATTGGCCTGCTCCCGTGCGCAGCCGTCGAGGCAAGTGTTTATGCAACGCGCTTAAAGCGCTTGCCGTTCGAACACCGCGCTCTTGGGGCTGACCTTTATCTCGTGACGAACCCAAGCCAGCCCCTTGAGAGAGCAGAAGCTGCTTTCCTTGAGACGCTCCTGGAAATAACGAGCAGCGGGACCCGGGAAACAGGCGATGCCCTTGCTGTGATCTCTCGAAGGATCCGTCAGACGAGATGAGGTCGCGCCCGTGCGCGACCTGCGCTCACGACAGGAGCCGCGGCAGGAAAAGCGCGATCTGGGGGACGAACAGCACCAGCAGCATGACCGCAATCATGACGCCGATAAAGGCCGTGAGGTAGCCGAAGGACGCCGACATCGGGATGCCTCCGACCCGGCAGGCCGCCATCAGGTCGATTCCGAGCGGAGGCGTATTGGCGCCGATGGCGAGATTGAGCGTCAGCAAGATCCCGAAATAGACCGGATCGATATGGTAGTGCTGCATGATCGGCAGAAACACCGGGGCGAGGATCAGGATGATCGCGATTGTTTCCATGAAGGTGCCGAGAATCAGCACGATCAGCATCATCAGCAGGAGCGCGACGGTGGTGCTGTTCGTGAAGGTGCTGATGAACTCCACCATGTGCTGAGGGACCTGTTCGGCGGATAGTATCCAGCCAAAGAGGCTCGCGGTCGCAATCACGAACAGGATGCCGCCGGTTGCTTCCGTCGTCTGTTTCACTTGATCGATGATGATGCGCCACGTGAGGGCGCGGTAGACCAGGCCGCCAACGATCAAGGCATAGGCGACGGCAACGCCGGCTGCTTCAGTCGGAGTGAAGAAACCGCCTCTGATGCCTCCGACGATGATGACGGGCGCCAGAAGCGCGAGCCAGGCACTTCCGAGCGCCTGCCTCAGTTCAGCCCACGAGAACGCCTTGCCGCCTCGCCAGTCGTTCTTCCTGGCGATGAAGTAGGCCACGATCATGAGCCCTATGCCGGTCAGAATTCCCGGCACGATGCCTGCCACGAAAAGCTGGCCAATGGATGTGTTCGTCGCCGTCCCATAGACGATCATGACGATGCTGGGCGGAATGACCGTGCCCAGCGATCCGGCGCAGCCGAGGAGCGCACAAGAGAATCCCTGATCGTAGCCCCGTTCACGCATGGCCGGAAGCATCATCGTGCCAATTGCCATCACGTCCGCCACACCGGACCCCGACAGGGCTCCGAACAACATCGCTCCCATGACGGTGACAAGGGCCAGGCCTCCCGTCGTGCGACCGACCAAGGCGCTGCAGAGACGAATGATCCGCGGGGTCAGATCCCCGTGAAGGAGCAGCAACCCCGCAAGAAGAAACAAGGGAATTGCCAACAAAGTGAACGAGTCGACGCCGGCGACCATCCGCTGGGCGACGATGATGAGGGGAGCAAGATCCGAAAACGCGAGATAGCCGGCGGAGGCCAGACCGAGCGCAACGGCGATCGGAACGTCGATGGCGACAAGAACGGCAAACAAGCCGAGAAGGAGAATAAGGCCGTTCATGGGATCAGCGTTTCAGAAAGGCGACGAGTGCGACGATAAAGGACAGGGCAGCGCACACAGGCAAGGCGAGATATGTCCATGCCACGGGGATCTGCAGTGCGGTCGACAGAGACGCCCAGGTGCGAGACGTCAGATCCCATCCGGTCCAAGCGACAATCGCCATGAACCCGATCGTGCAGAGGTCCGCGACCCGCGAAAGAACGGCTCGCGCGCGTTCATTCCGGACGATCAGCGGCATAATCCCCGCCGACAAATGCGACCGACATGCCGTGGAAACGGCAACACCAAGAAACGTGACCCAAATCAGGAGGAGACGCGGCACCTCCTCCGCCCAGTGCGGCGTGCGATTGAAGAGGAAACGCAGCGCGACTGTGTAAATGACCGACGCGGAGAATATGGCGACGCCGATCGAGCCCATCACAAGCGTGATGTGCTTGATGAACTCCTCCAGACGGGAGAGCTTACGGCTTGCGTCAGATAGAGCCATATCTGCCTCCAGCAAAGCGGGGTGAGCATTCGCCCATATGGTTCGAGAAAACAACCCGCTTTTTCATGTCCGCTGTCGCTGTGAGCGCAATAAAGCTCCAGCCTCCGGCGGCTGGCGATAAGATACCGGCCAGCCGGAGGCTGGAGGAAGCCCCTGAGGGATTCCCGTCGAGACGAACGGCTTCGTCTCGACGTCGGTTGAGCATTACTGGCGATATTTATTGAGCAGGGCCATGAACTCGGGGCCGTAGACAGCTTCCTGCGACTTCCAGACCGGCTGGACGGCGGCAACGAAAGGTGCCGTGTCGACCTTGTTGACGATCATGCCTTTTTCCTCGAGCTTCTTGATGAAGTCGGCGTCGGACTCGGTGATCATCTTACGCTGCTCGTCACGCCATTTCGCAGCGGCCGCCTTCACGATCTTCTGGTCGTCCTCGCCGATACGGTCCCAAACAGATTTGGAGACGGCGAGGCACGCCGCGCCCCATACGTGGCCGGTGAGGGACAGATGTTTCTGAACTTCGAAGAACGACGACCCGTAAATGATCGAGAGGGGGTTCTCCTGTGCGTCGAACACGCCTTGCTGCAGGGCCGAGTAGAGTTCGCCGAAGGCGAGAGGAGCAGGTTCGGCACCGAGGGCCGTGAAGGTATCAAGCCGGACCTTGTCCGGGGTCACGCGGATCTTCAGACCTTTCAGATCTTCAGGCTTGTTGATCGACCGCTTGCTGTTGGTCACATGGCGATAGCCGTTCTCCCACCAGCTGAGAACGACGATGTTCTTAGCCAGTAGGAGCTTATCCAGAGCAGCGCCGAGGTCGCCGTCGAAGGCCGCGAAGGCCTTCTCACGCGTCGGCCATGCATAGGGGAGCTCGACAATGCCCATCTTCGGTTCGATCGGCTGGAATGAGCCGCTGCCGATCACGCCTGCTTGGACAGTGCCGATCTGCAGTCCTTCGACGACCTCGCGCTCGCTGCCGAGCTGACCGCCAGAAAAGACCTGGATGTTCACGCGCCCTTGCGTCTCGCGTGCGACCTGCTCAGCAAAGCCTTTGCTCGCGACATGCCAGCTGTGGCTGTCCGTCAGCACATGACCGAGGCGGATCGTGACCGGTTTCGATTGAGCCGTGGCTTCTAGGCTGCAGAAAGACATGGAGAGTGCGCTCAGCGCACCGGCCACGAAGCAACGACGTAACATAATGGAATCCTCTGGGTTTGAGATGCTGTTTAATTTGTTGGATCGGCAGACAGCCGATGCTCTTTTAGCCAACTTCTGCTGCGTGGCCAGATCGGTCAAATAGAAACAGACTATGCCTCACATAGCTTCACTCGATCGGACCACCGGGCGCCACGTGAGCATGATCCTCTCCCGGATAGTGTTCTGGTCGCAGAGGGAAGGGCACGGAGGGGCATCCTTCAGGAGGATCAGGCCTCAGACGCCTTACGTCCAGCCACCAGACGCAAGGAACCGGCGGCTCCTGTCACCTTTGGCTGATCGAAGTTGAGGTTGCCGAGTTTCCAGGACTGGAGAACCACGGAGGTGTTCCCAATAGCCTTCGGCTTCACGCCGCCTTCCCTGGTGCGCTCGATGATCAGAGCCTTGCCGCTCCATTCCAGCAGGAGGCGGTCATCGGGGTCGAATCCGGCATTGTCCCACAATTCTCGCGGCAGACGGATGGAGGTGTAAAATCGGTCCGGACGTTTGGCGTCCGCGATAGACCTCACCGCGACGGGATGGGAGGTAGCCTGATCCGCTTCATGTTTGGCGCGCCGCACGCCCGGTCGCCGCCGCGGAGGCGTTTGCGCCTGGCTCTCTGCGGGCTCCGCCGGGTCGACATCGCTGCCACGCACGGGCTCTCCCATCGTCTCGGCCTCCTCCGGAGGCTGTCGGTCCATCGCGGGAAACGGCTCGTGCGGCCCGGTCCGAACCGCGCCGGCCACATGGCGAAGGCTGCCCGAGAGGCTCTCGGCGGATTGAATGAGGGCAGGGGCCAAACGCGCGACGGCATCGACCTGCCGATCACCAAGTGTCACTAACTGACCCACCTGCTCGGCGATCAGTTCCATGGCCGAACGCAGGCCTTTCAGGTCAGCAGCCATGCCAGCCAGAACCTGCTCGACCTCCGTGGACGGGATCGGCATGGGCGCTGATGGCTGCGGAGCCCTCGGAGCGGATGCCTGGGACTGCGGCGCCTCCTTGGGACGGAAAACCTCCGCCGCCAGAGCCTCGGGCTTACCGAGGTGCCGGGCCAGGATATCGGCTGTAGCCCGGTGGCGTTTATCGGCCGGTTCGGCCGTGCGTTGCGGCTGGCCTGACGATCTCGTCTCGGGCGAGCCCTGGGAGCGCGCCAAGCAGGCCGTGCAGATGTCGTCGGAGCGGCTTCGCCCGAGCAGCCATCCTCGATCGTTAAAGTAACGTTTTACAACATCATGACCGACGGACTTATTGGCCTCGTAGGCGTCTGTCCTGCCGCATTCGGAGCAGCGAATGCTAAAGCGGAACTTGGAGGGAGTGCCGCCGCTGCGCGTGATCTGCGGCTCGAACTGGCGTGCGATGCCGGGCATCTGGCTCATCCTGATCGTTAGAGAAGACAATGGATTTAAAAAAGACTGAGCGTCTCGAGCGTCTCGTTCTGAAATCGGTTGTTTGGATTCGATGGGGACCTAGCATCGAACCTGAAAAATTCCAACCGGAAGGTCGAGAGGCTATTATGGACCCGGCTCAAGGTCATATAGCCGTTGGGGCAAGTTGACCTCAACTCGCAAGCCTTACCCCGACGTCTTCGATGAAATATGGGCGTATGTCGCGCCGTACTTGGTGCTCCTGTCCGGAGAGCGGCGCTCGCGTCGGCTAAGATGGTGCCAAGCGCAAGGAGGGCTCCAAGCAGTTCACGTCACCCCCGCCACTGGCGAGAGGGCCGATTTGGCCTAAGTCGATCAGGGCTCTACGGGTGAGAGGGCCGCCGAAGCCAGTGCGCCGCACCCATTCGGATCTCAAGGTCTTGAAGACGGTCTCGACCACTCTGCATTGCCGAAGCCGTTGCCCTTCCCCGACATCAAGATCCGGGTGCCATGTATCTTCAGTTCCGTCTGGTCGGCCGGTGAGCGACATTGGCTGCCGGGTCCGCATGAGGGATCAGGCCAGCTGATGGTGGACTTGCCTGACCCGTCACATCGAAGCGCTTTCGTCGGCTTTGCCCCCAAAGACGCCGTTGATCGCCCGCAGGTTTCAGATCGAGCTGGTCATTAAAAGTTAACGCGATCGCCGCCCTTCAACGAAAGCATGGCTCGCGCGTCATCGGGCGTAGCGATTTCCAACCCAAGGCCCTCGATGATCTGCCGTGCCAATCTCACCTGCTGCGCGTTGGATTCAGCGAGTTTGCCTGGACCGATCCAGAGAGAATCCTCCAGTCCGACACGGACATTGCCTCCCATAGCGGCCGCTTGAGCCGCAATGGCGAGCTGGTTCTTGCCGGCCCCAAGGACCGACCATTGATATTGGTTCCCGAACAGCCGGTCGGCCGTCCGTTTCATGTGAGCAACGTCCTCCGGGTGCGGGCCGATGCCGCCCAGAAGGCCGAAGACGCTTTGGACAAAGAGAGGGGGCTTGATGAGACCCCGGTCCACGAAGTGAGCGAGGGTGTAGAGGTGGCCGATATCGTAGCACTCGATCTCGAAGCGGGTACCGTTCTCCGCACAGGTCGTCAGGATGTATTCTATATCGGAAAACGTGTTGCGGAAGATCCTGTCCCGCGATCCTTCGAGATATGGCTCCTCCCAGTCGTATTTGAATTCCTTGAAACGATTGAGCATCGGGTAGAGGCCGAAATTCATGGAGCCCATGTTGAGGGAGGCGACTTCAGGCTTGTAATGGGCCGCGGGGCGCACCCGCTCCTCCACCAGCATGGTCGGCGCGCCGCCTGTCGTGATGTTGATGACGCAGTTGCTGCGTTGCTTCACCACCTGCAGGAAGGGGGCGAAGGCTTCGGGTGACTGATCAGGCTTGCCGGTCTTCGGATCTCGCGCGTGCAGATGTACGATTGCGGCACCGGCCTCCGCAGCGCCGATAGCGGCTTCCGCGATCTCCTCAGGGCTGATCGGCAGGTGAGGGGACATGGACGGCGTATGGATTGCGCCGGTCACGGCGCATGTGATGATGACTTTGCGGGCCATGAGCTTGGTTCCTCTCAGGAGATCACTGATCCGTTTGTGACTGCTTGTGGGCTTTCAGGGCCGCCAGTCGTTTGTCCCGCCAGGCGGAGCGCCGCGCGAGCGCATCGGGACCCGGCGCTTCGCCCCAAGCCTCTAGGATGCGGTTCACATTCTCCTTGTCCCAGACATGGGGCTTGGCGGGATCCTCGGAGAGGCGACGGTAAAAACCGGTATAGCGGTTGCAGTAATCGGCGATGCCACCAGGCGCGTTGAGCTCGATGGTCTCGAAGGGTCCGAGGAAGGACCAGCGTAGGCCGAGACCGTCCCTGAGCGTCTTGTCGAGATCATGCGGGCTCACCACGCCCTCGCCCACGAGCCGGAACGCCTCTGCCAGAAGGGCCCCTTGGAGCCGGTTGAGGACGAAGCCCTCGACTTCGCGATTCACGACGATGGGCACTTGCCCGACGCTGTCATAGATCGCGCGCGCGCGGGCGATTGCCTCGGGTGCCGTCCAGGGCGCTCCGCAGAGTTCGACGAGCGGAACGAGGTGAGGAGGGTTCACGGGATGCGCCACGAGGCAGCGGGCGCGACCTTGCAGCCCTTCGGTGAAGCGGGACGCGACAATCGCGGACGTCGAAGAGGCGAGAATGCAGTCCGGGGGCGCGAGCCGGTCGAGTTCCGCGAAGATGAGCCGTTTGGTCTCGACGATCTCGGGACCGTTCTCCTGAACGAGGTCGGCACCGCTTACGGCTTCCGCCAGCGAAGGCACGGCGACAACGCGTCCGGATGCCTCATCAGGGTTGGCGACGAGGCCCTGCCTTGCAAGCTCGTCAAGCCCTTCGCGAATGAGGCCGGGGGCCTTCTCGAGCGCCTCGGGATGAGGATCCGTGATGCGCACGTCCCAGCCCGCCCGCGCGAAGACGATCGCCCAGGATCGGCCGATCAGCCCTGCACCAATGATCGCAGCACTCGGCATGGTGTCATCTCCCTCAAGGCTCACAGCCACAGGACCTTGCGGCGCAGCGCAAGATCATCCCGCAGGTCCTTCGACGGACCGGTATGAATCACCCGCCCGCGTTCGAGCGCCACCGTCCGGTCGGACAGGGCGAGCGCGAGATCCAGGTGATGGTCGACAATGATGATCGAAACTTCGTGGCGAAGCTTGTCGAAGCTCTCGAAGAGCTGCTCGACGATGGCCGGAGCAAGACCTTCGAAGGGCTCGTCGAGAAGCAGCACCTTCACGTCGCCCGAGAGGGCGCGTGCGACCGCCACCATCTGCTGTTCGCCGCCGGAGAGGAAATCGGCCGGGGTGTCGAGCCTCTCGCGGATGCGCGGGAAGTACTCGAAGATCTTCTCCAGGTCCCACCGGACCCCGTGGCCGGTCTCGCGCTTGAGTCGTCCGAGCTCGAGATTCTGAGCGACGGTCATTCCGGCGAAGAGCCCGCGTCCCTGCGGCACGTAGCCGATCCCCAGACGGGCGATCTCGGCGGAGGGCCGGCCCGCGATCTCCTGGCCGTCGAGCCTGATCGAGCCTGAACCGGGCGGCGCGATGCCGATCAGGGTCTTGAGCAGGGTCGACTTGCCGGCGCCGTTGCGGCCCAGCAGCGCTACGATCTCGTGTTGACGCACGTCGAAGGATACGTCCGCCAGCACATGACTCTTGCCGTAGAACGTGTTGACCCTCTCGGCCGCGAGCAGGGTCGCCGCCCCGGCGGCGCTCTGCCGGGCCTTCGCGGCAATGCTGGCCGCGCCGGAGCCGATGTAGATCTCCTGCACCTGCGGGCTGGAGCGCGCATCCTCCACGGTGCCGTCAACTAGCACTTGGCCCGCATTCATCACCGTGACGGCATCCGCGATCTGGAACACGCGGTCGATATCATGCTCGACCAGCAGCATCGGGACATCCGTGGAGATGCGCTTGATGATGTCGCCGATGCGCTGGCGCTCGGCAGCCGCAAGGCCCGCGAGCGGTTCGTCGAGCAGCAGCACCCGCGGTTTCGTGGCAAGCGCCAGGCCCATATCCAGGAGGCGCTGCCCGCCATACGAGAGCGCGCCCGCCTCGGCTTTCTCGATGCCGGCGACGCCGAGATAGCGGATCACCGCCGAGGTCTCGGCCTCGATCTGCTTGATTGATCGCGCGGCCGTCCAGGGATTGAAACGCTGCGGATGCCGGGCCTGTACCGCAAGGCGGACATTCTCTTCGACCGTCAGGGCCGGGAAGAGATTCGTGATCTGGAACGAGCGCCCGATTCCGGCCTGTGTGATCGCTTCGGGGGAAAGTCCAGCGATGGATCTGCCTTGAAGGAGGACATCGCCTTCATCGGGCGTGTAGAACCCGGAAATCAGGTTGAAGGCCGTGGTCTTTCCCGCGCCGTTCGGGCCGATCAGAGCATGGAGGCTGCGGTCGCGGACCGCGATGTCGACCGACTGAACGGCTTTGAGCGCACCAAAGCTCTTCGTGATGCCGCGAGCCTCGAGGATGATTCCGTCCACATGGTCGCGGGGCTTGAGAAACGGGGGAAGGGGCTCGTCGGTCAGGGTGCGGCCCGCCATGGCGGCCTCTTCCGTGACCCTGGCCCGGAAGGGGGCTGCGATCCGCTGCGCGATCCCGACCAGTCCCGTCGGCGAGAGGACGATGAATCCGACGAAGAGAAGGCCGAAATAGAGAAGCCAGTGCGGCGTCCAGATCGACAGGAACTCGCGGAACAGGATGTAGAAGAGAGCCCCCAGGGCCGGCCCGAGGAAGCTGCGCATTCCGCCGATCACCACCATCGCGATCAACTCACCAGAGAAGGCGACGGAGAGGGGCTCCGCCGACGCGAAGCGATGATTGAACACCGAGAGGATGCCGGCGATCCCCACGATCGTGGCGGACACCACGAACCCGAGAAGCTTGTAGCGATTGGTCGGATAGCCGAGGAAGCGGGCGCGCTGCTCGTTTTCCCGTGTGGCCACCAGCACGCTTCCGGCGGGAGAATTGTGAAAGCGCAGCAGGGCGAAGCACACGCCGAAAGCCACTGCCGCCACGAACCAGTAATAGGTCCAGTCCGGCTGCAGATCGAGGCCGAGCGCGCCTGTGCGGACGATGCCGCCGAGCCCGCTCTCGCCGCCCGTGAGCGCCGTCCAGCGGTAGGCGACGGCAAACAGCATGGCCGCCAGTGCCAGCGTCAGCAGCGAGAAGTAGACGCCGCGGCGCCGCAGAATGAGCGCGCCCAGGAGGCACGATGCGACGGCGATGAACGCGACGGCGAAGAGGGCCGGAAGGATGACGCCGCCGGGAAACCAGTGGAGCTGACTCAAGGCCGCCGCATAGGCTCCCATCCCGAACCAGACGCCGTGCCCGAACGAGACGAGACCCGTATAGCCGACAAGAACGTTCAGGCCGAGGCAGGCAATCGCGAACACCACCACGTCGATCGACGAGCGAAGCGGCAGCCCGACAGGATCGAGAACGAAGGGCAGCAGAATGAGCGCTGCCGCCGCAATGAGGAGAGACCCGTAATTCGTGCGCATCGACCTACTCGAATTTCTGGATGCGTTCGCCGAGCAACCCGCGCGGCCGCAGAAGCAGCACAAGGGCCATCAGCAGGTACATGGAGGCTTCGCCTGCGGGTGGAAAGAAATAGATCGTGAGGCCACGCACCACGCCTACGAGCGCTGCGGCCACGATCACGCCCCAGAACGATCCCAGCCCACCGATGACGACGACGACGAAAGCGGCGGTCAGGATCTCGGCCCCCATGGCGGGGTGTACCCCCGAGATCGGGGCCAGCAGGACTCCGGCAAGGCCTGCCAAGCCGATGCCGAGCGCGGCGACGGCCGTCATGTACGGCTGAAGCGAAATCCCGAGCGCTCCCACCATGTCCGGGTTCTGCACGCCCGCCCTGACCACGCGGCCGAAGGCGGTGCGGTAGACCAGGAACCAGGTCGCGATGACGGCTGCGAGCGCCACCCCGAAGATGATGAGGCGGTAACGCGGATAGAGGAAGTTGCCGAGAAAGACCTGACCGCGGAGCGCGGATGGAATCGAGAAGGGCAAGGGAGCCGCCCCGAAGATCATCCGCAGGCTCTGCTCGATGATCATTGCCAGTCCGAAGGTCAGAAGCAGGCTGAGAATAGGATCGGAGCGGTAGAACCTTCGAAAGAACAGGCGCTCAATGACCACGCCCAGCAGTGCGACGAGTACCGGGGATGCGATGAACGCGCCCGCAAATCCGATCCTGGGTGTCAGCGTCACGGCGAGATAGGCGCCGATCGCATAGAAGGCGCCGTGGGCGAGATTCACGATTCCGCCCAGAGAGAAGATCAAGGATAGTCCCAGCGCTATCAGAAGATAATAGGCTCCGACCAATAGGCCGTTCAGCACCTGCTCAAGGAGAAAGACGAACGCCAAGCGAGACTCCTCTTCCGTTCATAGAGAATCCTACGGCCAGAAGCCGGGCGTAGGAAAAACGGAATGCCGTATTCTCGGCGGCCGGAGCGGCTTTCGCCGCCCGGTCCAGCCGATGCGTGACTTGCTATGCCTGCATCTTGCAGGTGCCATCCTTCGGCGGCGCCAGAACCTCGAGGTCCTCGTTCGCTCCGGGCACGGCGCCGAGCGGGTCGTAGATATCCCACTGGTCTTTCATCTTGTCCGGGTCCTTGGCGCGGACGGCATACATCTCCTGCACCATCTGGTTATCGTAGGCGCGGAAGTAGCCCTCTCGGCTCTTCAGCACGTCGAACTTCGCGCCTTTGCGCAGGTGCTCGGCGAGCTTCTGCGGGTCAGGGGATTTCAGTTCGTCGAACGACTGGGCGACGATCTTTAGGGAGTTGTAGTCTCCCCAGCTCTGGTTCTCTGGCGGCTTGCCGAATTTTTTGGTGAAGGCCTCGACGTATTTCCGCGAGGAGGGCGTATCGACCATGTGGTGCCAGATCAGCGGCCAGATGCCCGAGAAATTACCCTGACCGGCGCCCCAGGCAACGGCCGTGTCGAATCCGAAGCCGGTGATCGGAAACTGAAGGCCGTATTCGGCATATTGCTTGATGAAGTTCGTGATCTGGTTTCCGGCAAGGTTGGAAGCCACGATATCGGGTTGAGCCTGCCTGATCTTGAGCAGGTAGGGGCTGAAATCGGTGGCGTCCGTGGGGACGAGTTCCTCGCCGATGAATTCGCCGCCGTTCTCCGACACGAATTTCTTTGCCACTTTGAAGAGATCATGACCAAAAGCGTAGTCGGCGGTCAGGGAGTACCACTTCTTTCCCTTGATCATGTTCTCATTCTTCAGGTACGTGCCCACCGCCCGGACCATCATCGAATTCGCTGCCTCGATATGGAACATGAACGGGTTGCAGCTTTCCCCGCGAAGAGCGTCGGAATTGGCGCCGGTGTTGATGAACACCGTCTTGGTGCGGTTGGCGACCTGACCGATGGCCAGGGCCGAGGCCGACGAGATCTCGCCGATGATCATGGCAACTTTGTCGCGCTCGATCAGGCGCTCGGCCTTGGCCGACGCGGTCTGCGGATTGACCGAGTCCTCCATCACGAGCTCGATCTTGCGGCCCAGCACACCGCCAGCCGCGTTGATCTCTTCGGCTGCGAGTTGCACACCCATCTGGGCGAACTCTCCGAGAGGGCCCAAGAAACCCGTGATCGGGGTGAGGTGCCCGATCCGGATCACGTCAGATTGGGCCTTGACGAGAGCAGGCATCCCGAGGCCTGCAAGAGCAGTCGCGCCAGCGGCTCCCTTCAGGAGCGTGCGACGGGTCAAGTCATCAGCGTGTGCCATGGCCGTTTCCTTCCTCCAGAATCGTGTCGCGGTGACTTGCCGCGATCTGTGATCACAGTTAGACTGTCGGAAAATGAGCAACTTGTCGAGCCCCCGCCCAACCCAGACGCCGTCGGCTATCGCCCAGATCGGCCGGCTGGAACGCGTCACCCTAGGCGAACGCGTCCATAACGAGCTGCGTGAGCTGCTGATGAGCGGCGAGCTTGCCCCCGGGCAGAAGATGTCCCTGCGCGGCGTCGCAGAAACCCTCGGCGTATCGATGATGCCGGTGCGGGAGGCGGTTGCGCGGCTTGTCGCCGATCAGTCCCTCGAGGTCCTGCCGAACCGTGCCGTGCGCGTTCCGCTGATGACTCGCGCACGCTTCCGGGAGCTGACGACCGTGAGACTTGCAGTCGAGGGCTTCGCGGCGGAGCAGGCCGCCAGGAGCCGTGCGGAATCCGACCTTGCTGCCATGAGGCAATTCGAAGAGGCGCTCCTTACCGAGGCCCGAAGCCCTGATCCGCATGCGGGCAGAGCCGTCCGGGCGAACAAGGAGTTCCACTTCGCCGTCTACCAGGCGACCGGCCTCCCAACCCTGGTGGGGATCATCGAGGGCCTCTGGCTGAAGATCGGGCCTGTTTTGAATTTCGACCTTAAAGCCTCTCCTGAGCGGTTGCGCACGGGTGGCGCAACCGAGCATCACCGCCGGCTCGTGGCTGCGGTGGATGCCGGTGATGCAGCTACAGCACGCAAGGCTCTCATCGATGACATCGAAGGCGCTGCCAGTTTCATCGAGAGTACCGGGCGGCTCTTGGATTAGGCCGATGCTCAGGCTTTCGGGCATCATAAAACGAGCGGGCGCGAAGTGCGACGATGCCCGGTCCAGGGATGGAGACGAAGATGGACCTCAACATCGCCGGGCTGCGTGTGCTGGTGACAGCTGGCGCAGGAGGCATCGGGCTTGAGATTGCCGGGGCCTTCCTGCGCGAAGGCGCACGCGTGCATGTCTGCGACGTCGACCGTGCTGCCCTTGATGCGGCGGCGGCAATCCATCCGGACCTGACCTCCTCCCATGGGGACGTGGCGGACCGCGGCGATGTTGCCCGGGTCTTCGAGGAGGTACTGGGCGCTCTCGGCGGCCTCGATGTTCTCGTCAACAATGCCGGCATCGCAGGGCCGACGGCACGGGTCGAAGAGATCAATCCCGAGGATTGGGACCGCTGTCTTGAGGTCTGCATTACCGGGCAGTTCAACTGCACGCGCCTGGCAGTGCCTCACCTGAGGAAAAGCAAGAACGCCTCGATCGTGAACCTGTCTTCTGCTGCGGGCCGGTTCGGCTTTCCCCTGCGCTCACCCTATGCTGCTGCCAAATGGGCCGTGATCGGGTTCACGAAATCGCTCTCCCGGGAGCTCGGTGAGGACGGCATCCGCGTGAACGCGATTCTGCCTGGAGTTGTCGCGGGTGACCGCCAGCGCCGGGTGCTCGAGGCCAAAGCCCAGCAGCTTGGCGTGTCGTACGAGGAGATGCAGCGCCGGGCGCTCGCGAACACATCCTTGCAGGAATTTGTAACGGCGCAGCAGCTTGCCGATCAGGTCGTCTTCCTGTGCTCCCCGCTGGGACGAACGATCTCGGGACAGGCCATTGCCATCGATGCAGATCTCCAGGCCCTTTTCTAAGGAATAACGATCGGCGACGTCCGGGCTTCTGTTTCCTTTAAATTCATCGTGGAGTTCCGCCATGACCTCTTCCGAGACCCACCCCATCATTCCCGACCTTGCCGGCAAGGTCATCCTGATCACCGGCGCGAGCACCGGCATCGGCGCTGCGGCCGCACTGGCCTTCGGGTACAACAAGGCGCGTGTGGCGATCCATTACAATGCCAGTGAGGACCCGGCGCGACAGGTTGCCGAGGAGGTGAGAGCGGCCGGTGGAGAGGCATTCCTGATCCAAGCGGACGTCACCCGCCCAGAGGCGGCGGCGAGGGTCGTAGCTGAGACCGTCGAGCATTTCGGCAAGCTCGATGTTCTCGTCAATAACGCCGGCGGCCTCGTCAAGCGGACGGCGATCAAGGATTATACGGACGACTACGTGGATGCCGTGCTTGCCTTGAATGTCGAGCAGGTGGTGCGCTTCGTTCATGAAGGCGCTTCGCACATGCGAAAGCAAGGCTGCGGTTCCATCATCAATGTATCGTCGATCGCGGCGCGCCACGGCGGTGGACCAGGCTCGGTCATCTATGCCGCCGCCAAGGGTTTCATCTCGGTGGCTACGCGGGGCTGGGCCAAGGAGCTGGTCAAGGACGGCATCCGGGTCAATGCGGTGTCTCCTGGCGTCATCATGACTCCTTTCCACGAACGCTATTCAACGCCGGAGCAGCTTGCCGCCATGCAGGCCACCATTCCGATGGATCGACTCGGCACGCCGGACGATTGCGTCGGCGCCTTTCTCTATCTCGCCTCCGAACGACTGAGCGGCTACGTTACGGGACAGGTGATGGAGGTGAATGGCGGCCAGTACATGCCCTAGAGGCGCCTTTGCTCGCAATGATGCCAGGGGAACCGCACAGATGAGCGCTTTTCTCTACCATGCAATTCTAATCGGCGTCGGCGCAACCGCCCTGCTCGACCTCTGGGCGCTGGTCCTGCATCGGTTCTTCAAGGTGCAGACACCAAACTGGGGGCTGGTCGGACGCTGGTTCTGCCACCTGACCAACGCCAAAGTCTTTCATGAGGATATCGCGCTCGCGCGTGCCTACCCCTTCGAGCGAGCCGTCGGCTGGATGGGTCACTACATGATCGGCGTCGTCTATGCCGGCGCTCTCCTGGCGTTCGCACACCCGGATTGGATATCGGCACCGACGCTGGCTCCCGCACTCGCCGTTGGCATCGTCACCGTGGGAGCCGGATGGTTACTGCTCCAGCCCGGCATGGGGGCGGGCATCGCTGCGTCGAAGCGGCCCAACGCCAAACAGATCAGGGCGCTTAACATCGCCGGTCACCTCGTCTTCGGCTTTGGGCTGTACGGGAGCGCGCTTCTCATCCGCTAGTATTAGCGCACAGAGATTTCACGGGACAGGAAGCAATTGTGGAGTGGAAAATAAGTCAGGCTGGCCAATAATCGTTTCGTGACACAACCTAAGCCAAAGACCGGCTCCAGGTAAACGAGGAGCCGGCGCATCGGGAGGAAAGAATGCTGCGTCGTGGTTTCCTGAAGACACTGGCCGTCGCTGCCATCACAACAATCTCGGCTGCCGGATATGCTTGGGCTGCCTATCCTGAGCGACCGATCACCATCATCGTTCCCTGGGCTGCGGGCGGCGGCACGGATGCGACCGCGCGCATCATCGGCTCTCTGCTTGAGAAGGAGTTGGGTCAGCCGGTCAACGTCGTCAACAGGACCGGGGGCAGCGGGGTCGTGGGACACGAGGCCATCGCGGCGGCAGCGCCGGATGGCTACACCCTCGGGCTCGCAACGGTCGAGATCGGCATGCTGCATTGGCAGGGTCTCACGCAGCGCGACTATAAGGACTACACGCCGATTGCCTTGATGAATCTCGATCCTGCGGGCGTTCAGGTGCGCACGGATGCACCTTACAAAACCGTGAGCGAACTGCTGGAGGACATCAAGAAGAACCCCGGCAAGTTCAAGGCATCGGGAACAGGGCAGGGCGGCATCTGGCACCTGGCGATCGCCGGTATGCTCGACAGCCTGAGCATCGATCCCAGCACCGTTCGCTGGGTGCCGAGCCAGGGTGCCGCGCCAGGGCTTCAGGATCTTGTCGCAGGCGGTGTCGAGGTCGTCCCCTGCTCCCTTCCGGAGGCGCGCTCCCTCATCGATGCTGGGCGCGTAAAGAGCATCGCCATCATGAACCCCGAGCGCAATCCGGCTTTTCCGAACGTTCCGACGCTCGCGGAGCAGTCCGGCAGCCAATGGGCGATCGGGGCGTGGCGCGGCATCGTCGGGCCGAAGGGCATGTCTGCGGACGTCACGAAGCGGCTCGCTGACGCCCTGGACAAGATCTACAAGGGCAAGGAGTACAACGATTTCATGAACCAGCGAGGCTTCGGCGTGAAGTTCGCGGCGGGCGAGGAGTTCCTCGCGTTCTGGAAGAAGAGCGACGAGGATCTCGGAGCGGTCATGAAAAAAGTCGGGCTGGCGAAGTAACCCGGCCGACCCCCATGCGCGTCAACGATGCCATCACTGGAACGGTGCTCCTCGCCTTCGCGATCGCGATGTTCGCTTATGCGAGGACACTTCCGGCCATTCCGGGGCAGGAATACGGCGCGGCCGTCTTCCCCATGCTCATCGCCACGGGCCTCGCGGGCTGTGGCATCCTGATGATCGCTTCGGGCCACCGGCACTGGCGGGGTGCTGTGGACTGGGACGATTGGGCTCGCACCCACCATGCCTGGGTGAAGCTCGCCATCATCTTCGCCTTGGTCTTAGCCTACATCCTGGCCGCGCCGGTAATCGGATTCGTGCCGATATCGATCGTAATCCTAGTGGTGTTTCTGCTGGTGATGGGTGTCCGCTGGTGGATCGCCGCAGCCGTGGCGGTCGCCGCAACGATGCTGATTCAGCAGACCTTCGTCGGATTGCTGCGCGTCCCCCTCCCACTCGGGCTCCTTGGGCCCTGACCCAGATGATGCCATGAGCGCGATCCAGACAGCTTTCGGCCTCGTGTTCCAGCCGTCGGTGCTGATGACGATCCTTCTTGCAGCCCTGTTCGGGCTCGTGGTCGGGGCGATCCCGGGCCTGACCGCCACGATGGCGATCGCGCTCCTGGTTCCGGTCACCTTCTTCATGGATCCTGTTCCAGCCGTGGGAGCCATGGTGACCTGCTCCGCCATGGCCATCTTCGCCGGTGACATTCCCGGCACGCTGCTGCGCATCCCGGGAACGCCAGCGTCCGCGGCGTATACGGACGAAGCGTACATGATGACCCGCAACGGCGAGGGAGAGATCGCGCTCGGCGCCAACCTCCTCTTCTCGGCCATCGGGGGAATGTTTGGAACGGTCGTGCTGATCATGTCGGCTCCTGCCCTCGCAGAGGTCGCCTTGCAGTTCAGCTCCTTCGAGTATTTCTGGATGGCGTTGCTCGGTTTGACCTGTGCCGTTTTCATCGGAACCGGATCGCCGGTGAAAGGCCTCGTGAGCCTGTTCATCGGCCTTTTTGTTTCGACCATCGGGCTCAACAATCCGGCTGGCGTGCCCCGCTTCACGTTCGGAAATGCGGAACTCACCGGCGGCGTGAACTTCGTTGCAGCGATGATCGGTCTGTTCGCCGTGTCCGAGATATTCCGTTTCGCCATCTCCCACAGCATCCAGGCCGTGCCGCAGGCCGTGATCGGCAATCTCTTCCGCGACTGGGGGCGGATGATGGTGAAGTACTGGCCCCAGCAGCTGCGCGGCAACGTGCTGGGCACGGTCATCGGCGCGCTGCCGGGAGCCGGCGCCGATATCGCCGCCTGGGTGAGTTATGCCGTCAGCAAGAAGATGTCCCGTACCCCTGAGAAATTCGGCAAGGGGCACGTGGAGGGGATCATCGAGAGCACGTCGTCCAACAATGCGGCGCTCGCGGGCGCATGGGTCCCGGCGCTGGTCTTCGGCATCCCCGGCGACAGCATCACGGCTATCGTCATCGGCGTGCTCTACCTGAAGAACATGAATCCAGGGCCGACGATCTTCCTGAACAATCCGCAATACATCTATGCGGTGTTCATCATCTTCATCCTGGCCAACCTGGTGATGCTGCCCTTGGGCTGGGCTGCCATCAGGGGAGCACGGACCATTCTTCGCATCCCGCGGGAGATCCTGATGCCGTGCATTCTCATGTTCTGCATCGTGGGAGCCTTCGCGATCAACAACTCCACCTTCGGCGTAGCCGTGATGCTGGCATTCGGCGTGCTCGGCTTCCTGATGGAGGAGAACGGGATTCCGGTCGCTCCCTGCATCCTCGGAATCGTGCTTGGGCCGATGCTCGAGGAGAACTTCGTGACTTCCATGATCAAGTCGGACGGCAGCTTTCTCGCATTCTTCGAACGGCCGATTGCCGGCGGGCTGGGTGTCGCGACGCTGCTCGTTTGGCTCGCGCCCGTGCTGATCATGGCCCTGCGTTCCAGGAGGGTGGCGCTCTAGGATCAGGGCTGATGATCAGGCGATCGAAACCGGCTTAGGCCGCGATCAGCGGATGAACTGATCGATGTAGTCGGCGCCGAGTCCGTTCTTCGCATAGTGCGACCGGCACTTCTCGATCCGGGTGAAGACGTCGTCGAAACCGGTCGCATTGCCGTCCGGGTCGACATAGATCATGGCGCCGTTCACCTGAAACAGGGTGATCATCTCTTCGACATGCGGATCGACGACCAGCGTATGTGTCTCGCCGGGAGCCTCGTACGCATAGGAGCCCTCGGTCGCAATCCAATCGTGTTCCAGATAGCGCCATTCCCCCTTCAGCACGAAGGCATGCACCGGTTGAGGATGGCGATGGCGCGAGAGCACGCCCGACTTCCGCACGCGCAGAAGGTTCATCCAGTACCCGCGTGATGCCGCAAGCAGTAGCGGGCGAAACCACACGTTCTCCTCCACGGGAACCCAGATCCGTTCGTCAGTGGGGATGGCGTTCGGGATCACGAGCTCCGGAGGAGAATCCTTCGGCTGTGAGTGCTTGTAAGGCACCCACTTGTCGTTCATGGCTGCGACCGGGGAAGTGGATTCTGGACCGGACATGCGATCTGCTCCTGTTCGCTCTTTTGCATTACATCGTCAGATAACCGCCATCGATGGCCAGGATGGCGCCTGTCACGAAACGGGCCGCGGGCGAGGCCAGGAAGACGACGCCGCCAGCCACTTCTTCGGGTGTGCCCCACCGGCCCATGGGGGTGCGGGAGAGGATAGGGCGGCTGCGCTCAGGATCATCCTGAAGGGCTTGCGTCAGCGGCGTTGCGATCCAGCCCGGTGCGACGGCATTGACGCGGATTCCATCGGTCGCCCATGCGGCGGCAAGGCTCTTCGTCAGTTGACCGACGCCGCCTTTCGAGGCGCTGTAGGCTGGAACCCGGGGACCGCCGAAGAAGGTGAGCATGGATGCAATGTTGACGACGGACCCCTTGGTCTCACGCAGCCTTGCTTGGGCGGCGGAGCAGACCCGCATGGCTCCGGTCAGATTGACGGCGACGACGTCGGCAAAGACCTCCGGATCGTGCTCCATGTCGCGGCGGATCACGCCTGCGGCGTTGACCAGGACATCCAAGCGGTCGAAAGGCGCAAGCAAATGGTCGATCGACGAGCTGTCACGCACGTCGAGGACCGCAAACGAGATCCCCGCATTGTTCACCTCGTCCTCCGCGCGCATCCGCTCGGCCTTGCTCGCTCCCGTCGCCGTTACATGGGCTCCCAGATCTCGAAAGGCCCTGGCGCAGGCAAGCCCGATTCCGCTCGTTCCGCCGGTGATCAGAACAGTCCGGCCCTTGAACAGATCAGGGGCAAAAGCGTCTATGGTCGACATGCTGTCGTTGTTTCCAGAATGTTGATCGAATGCTTGGCGCGAAACAAAGATAGCGTTTTGACGAGAGTGATCAAACTCAATCTGCCATGAGCTGTCCGGCCGGCTGACGGCATCAGACGCCCCACACCGGAGGGATCGCGGGATCGCTGCTTTCCGGACCTGTTGGTGGCGATGGTCGAGACATTCTTCACGACCTTGAGATTCGCCACCTGCGGGAGCACGGCTGCATGATCGAGGTGGGACCGACATCATGGCATGTCAGGCCTCGTGAATCTGGTGGCACGAAAGCCGGTTGAGGCGACGTTGGCTACTCGGCCAGCAATTTGCTGATTGCGTTGGTCAAAGCCTCACGGGAAATCTCGCCGACATGAACGGACCGGAGCTTTCCGTCCGCCCCGATGAAGAGTGTCACAGGTAGGCCCGGGGTGGCGTAATGACGGGGTAGGTCCATCCGAGCATCTAATAGCACGTTGGACAATGTGAGCTTTTCGCTGTCCAGGTAGCCCTCGATGGTCGTGCGCTTCTCGCCCTGGTTCGCAAACAGGAACGTCACGTCGCTTCTGGTGGCAGCCACCTCCGCCATCATCGGCATCTCACGCCGGCAGGGCGGACACCAGCTCGCCCACAGGTTCACGACGACCGGCTTGCCGACGAAGGACGTAAGAGCTGTTGAACCTCCCTCGAATTTCTCCAGTGCGAGATTGGGTATCGGCGTCGAGGGTGTGGCATTGGTCAGCTGCCAAATCACGTTCCAGGCAAACAGCGCCGTGGCGAGACCAACAACCGCCCCGATGGCCGCCCGGTGCGTCCTCACCAGAGCCGCGGAAACGAGCGCAACCCCGGCGGCGCCCCATTGCCAGGCGAAGCCACCCTGCCAGACTGCAGGAATCCGCCATGGCTCGTCGGCGAAGCTGGATGCATTTTCTACGACGTGACCGAGACGGGCCGCAGTCAGCCCTACGATCAGAGCCCAGGTCGACCACCGCCCGATGCGGTGATCCAGTCGGGAGGACATGATCGATGTTACGACCATGAAGACGCCGATGCCGACAATGGCGGCGAAGCGATCACCGGCGAAGACGAGAGGACCAATGGAAATTGCTTGCATGTCGTGGCTGGTCCAGGCTCCACCTTAAGGCTGCCTTAAGGTTGGCCGGGCGGATGGGGAGGCAATCATTCCAGATTCGAGGTTCTCCCTTGTCTCACACACTCGTCAGACTTTGTCTTACGCTGTTTGCCTTGTTTCTCGGATCGGTCAGTGCCGGAGCGCAGTTCCAGATCCCGTCTCCCGACGAAGTCTTCCGCCTCAGCGTTGCAAAGGAGGAGGATGGGGGTGTCAGGCTGAATTGGGCGATTGCCCCGGATACTTACCTTTATCGCGATAAAGTGATTGTCACGGCTTCTGCGAGCGACGCCGCCCCGCTTCTGATCGAGACCAGCCCCGGCAAACCGAAGGACGATCCGACTTTCGGGGCGACGGAGGTGTATTACGATACCGCGCAGGCAACCGTTCCAGCCAAGGCCCTCACGGCCGCGGGCTCGCCGCCGTCGCTCCAGGTGACTTATCAGGGCTGCGCCGACAAGCTCGGAATCTGCTATCCGCCTGTGACCAAGTCCGTCGACCTCGTGAGGCTCGCAGTCACGGATGCCAACGCCTTGGAGATGAAGGCCAGCAGTGCCGGCGCGAACGCCCCATCGGAATCAGCCGATGCTTCACTCCCAGGTGAAACGTCGGAAACAGCGCAGGCGCAGCAAGCTGCCCCGCAGGACAATGCCTGGATGACCGGCAGCCTCGTCTCGGTCCTGGCGACTTTCCTCGGCTTCGGTCTGCTGCTGACCTTCACGCCCTGCGTGCTGCCCATGATCCCGATCCTGTCGGGCATGCTCGCCCGCAGCGGAGGCCAGCTTTCCGCGGGGAGGGGCTTCGCGCTCTCGACGACCTACGTGCTGGCCATGGCGGTGGCTTACGGCCTGCTCGGCATCGCCGCGGCCTGGTCCGGTCAGAACCTGCAGGCGGCCCTGCAAACGCCATGGGCGCTCGGTGCCATGAGCGTGCTGTTCGTGGTTCTGGCCCTGTCGATGTTTGGGCTGTTCGAACTTCAGCTTCCCGCATCGTGGACCAGCCTTATCGCGGGCCGGACCTCCGGCCTGGGGGGCTCGTTCTCCGGCGCGGCTGCTCTCGGATTCACGTCGGCGCTGATCGTCGGTCCCTGCGTGACGCCGCCGCTGGCGGGAGCGCTGCTCTATGTCTCTCAAACCGGTGACATGACGCGTGGAGCGGCAGCCCTGTTCATGCTCGGCCTCGGCATGGGTCTGCCGCTGATCGTCTACGGCACGGTGGGGGCCAGGGCCCTGCCGAAGTCGGGCCTGTGGCTGGTCCGCATCAAGCAGGCCTTCGGCGTCGTCTTCCTCGGCGTCGCCATCGCGATGATCTCCCGGATCGCACCGCCGCAGGTATCGCTGGCACTGTGGGCCTTGCTCGCCATCGGAGCCGGTGTGTTCCTCGGCGCCTTCGACGCTGCGGTCACCTGTCCCGTTCGCCGACTGGCGAAGGCGGCGGGGATTGCCGCTGTGCTCTATGGCGGCACCTTGGTCGTGGGCACGGCAGGTGGGGCTACCGATCCATTGCAGCCGCTTGCCTTCCTGGCGCGCGGTTCGGCGCCGGCCGCTGAGAACGAGCTTGCCTCCACTCGCGTGACCACTCCCGAACAATTCGATGCGGCGGTTCAAACGGCGCAGGCACAAGGCAAGCCGATCCTGGTCGACTTCACCGCCGAGTGGTGCGTGAGCTGCAAGGAGATCGAACGCAACGTCTTCGGCCATCCGGCCGTGCAGGCGCGGCTCAGAGACGTGGCGTTCATCCGCGCTGACGTGACGGATTATAACGAGTCCAGCCGTGCGATGATGCAGCGCTTCAGCGTCATGGGGCCTCCGACGATCCTGTTCCTCGACCCGAAGACGGGGCAGGAGGTCGTCCCAGCTCGGACCATCGGCACGATCGATGCGGACGGCTTCCTCCAGAAGCTCACGGCGGCGGGGGCGTGATGACGGTCGATTCATCTCGTTCCCCTGGGAATCTATGGCCTCGGCGGACATTCCTGACATTCGCGGCCCTTTCTTCGGGCCTGGCGCTCCTGCCTCGGCCCACGCACGCACAGTCTGTGGAACTGGCCTTCGCCACTGTCACCAACCGAAAGGGGTTCGATGCGGCGGTCAGGCGCGCCCACACCCTGAGAAAACCGGTGCTGACGTACTTTACGGCGGAGTGGTGCCCGATCTGCAAGAGCATCGATGCCCGCGTCTTCTCCAATCCCGTGATCAAGCGGCGGCTCGAGAGCATCGCTCTCGTGCGTGCGGACGTGACCGCCGTCGATGCAGGCAACCGGGCGCTCATGGAGCACCTTCGGGTTCCCGGGCCACCGGCCATGGTCTTTCTCCATCCGAAGGACGGCCGCGAGATCCCCAGGACCCGCCTGACGGGAGCCGTCGACGCCAATCTCTTTCTCGACACGATCAATCTCGCCGGCCTCTAGACCCGCACCGTCTTTCCACAAGATCAAGGAGCCGATCATGCCTCGCCTCACGCAATCTCTCTTCGCGGCCGTTCTGACGGCGCTGTCCTTCGCCTTCATCCTGCCCACCGCTCCGGCTCAGGCCCAGGACAAAGCCATCTCGGTCGATGCGATCCTGAACGATCCGCAGGCGCCCGTCGGCGGCAATCCCAAGGGCGACGTCACCATCGTGGCCTTCCTCGATTACAACTGTCCCTTCTGCAAGCAGTCGGCGCCGGACCTGGAGAAGCTCGTCAAGGCCGACGGCAACATCCGCCTGGTCTACAAGGATTGGCCGATCCTCACGCCAGCATCCCTCCACGGTGCCCAACTCGCCTTGGCCGCCAAGCAGCAGGGCAAGTACGAGCAGGTGCACCATGCCCTCATGGGCATCCCGGGCCGCAGGATCAGTGCGGAGACGATGACGGAAGCAGTCCGGAAGACCGGCGTCGACATGGAGCGACTGAACGCGGACCTGAAGCAGCATGGCGCCGAGATCCAGGCGCTGCTCCAGCGCAACCTCGACCAGGCCGATGCGCTCGGGCTGACGGGAACGCCGGTCTACCTGATCGGTCCGTTCAAGGCATCCGGAGCGCTCACCTACGCGCAGTTCCGAAAAGCGGTCGCCGACGCCCGCGCGCAGAGCAAGCAGTAGCCCTCCTGGCTTTTCCTCCGCCGTTTTCTCCCTCACCGATAGGACTTTCATGTTCAAGCTCTTCAAGCCGGCAGGTCTCATCCGGAGTTTCGTCCTGATCCTGCCGGCCGCTCTGGCCGCCTGCAACACGACGTCTCCTGCGTCCCCTCCGGTCGCTGCGGCGCCCATGGTCGATCCCGTCACGGCTCAGCGCTATGCCGCCGTGAGCACCGACAAGCACCCGGTTCCCGGCGTCGATCCGGCCAGCCTCAAGCCGCGCAACGTACGCCAGCTCGTGGACTACGCCACCAATGAGAAGCCGGGGACCGTCGTCATCGATACCGATGCCCGCTTCATCTATCTCGTGCAGGAGGGCGGCAAGGCGCTGCGCTATGGCGTCGGCGTCGGCAAGGAGGGCCTGGAGTTCAAGGGTACGGCAACCGTGAACCGCAAGGCGCAATGGCCGCGCTGGACACCCACACCCGACATGATCAAGCGCGAGCCGAACCGCTACAGGAAATGGGCTGGCGGCATGGAGGGCGGCACCGACAACCCGCTTGGTGCGCGTGCCCTGTATCTGTTCAAGGACGGCAAGGACACGCTCTACCGCATCCATGGCACCAACGAGCCGGAGACCATCGGACAGGCCGTGTCCTCGGGCTGCATCCGGATGATGAACCAGGATGTCATCGATCTCTACAGCCGCGTGCCGACCGGCGCCAAAGTCGTCGTCCTGTGACGGCCGTCGCTGCATTTCCGCGACATGAATTTGGATTGGAATGACATGATGACCTTCGACCGACGCCGACTTATCCAGGGCGCTGCGCTCACCCTTCTGATGGCGCCTTCGTTCAACACTGCCCAAGCCCAGAGCGGGGAGGGCTGGCACCCGCTGAAGGGTGACGATGGCAAGCCCGTCCCCAACACGCGCCTGCCCGTCGAACTGACGGGCGAGATCGAGAATCTGCCCGGCGTAATCTGGGTCGGCTCGAAGAGCACCGCCGTCACGCTCTACGAGTTCTACGACTACAACTGCCCCTATTGCCGCGTGGCGGCGAAGGACCTGCATGCTCTCGTGAAGAAGAGGCCGGTACTGCGCGTCGGACTGATCAACAACGCCATCCTGTCACTCGGATCGATGCAGGCCGCCAAGGTGGAGTTGGCGCTTCTCATGCTGAAGGGCCCGGCCGTGGCCTACGAGTTCCACCAGCGGCTGTTCGCGATGTCGGGCACCAACGACGGCGCGCGGGCGCTCAAGGTCGCCGAGGCTCTCGGTGTCTCCCGGCGCCAGATCGAGCCCGCGGCCGACGGCGAGAAGGTTGGAGGGATGCTGCGCGAGCAGATCCAGCTCGCGGCCAACCTGGGTCTCGCAGCAACGCCCTCCTTCGTGGCGGCCGGGGTCGGAGTTCTGGGCTATCCTGGCCCCAAGACCATAGGCAGGATCGTCGCCGCGATGGACACATGCGGCGAGGCCGTCTGCCCTTCTTAAGCGAGCAAGCCGTCGTTCTTTACGCGGCCTCGCCCTTAAGACTGCCTTAAGGTTGGGCTGAGCGTCTGCGAGGAGCGGCCTGGCGAAGCATAAGCCACGCCAGAATATTCGCGGAGGACGAACATGGATTGGAAGCTGCTGATCAGTTATGGCGTGGCGGGGATTGCAGTCCTTTCTTATGCAGGCCTAACCAGTGGCTCCGAGAGGCGGTCAAACCAACACTCGGCCGCTCGGCAGATCGCCGCGAGCGGCAGCGCATCAACCCCGACAGCTGCGTCCGGCAAGCCGCAGGCTACCGCCGCTGCGGCTAAAGCTGCGGAACAGACGAAGCCATCGGCCAATGATGCATGGATTGTGCCCGACGTGGACACATTGCCGGACGACGCATGGGGCAAGGCGGTGCGTCTGGGGCGGGATCTGACGGTTGCGACCTACGCCCATCTCGGGCCCGAGGTCGCCGACGCCACCAAGCGCTACGCCGGCAACAACCTCTCCTGTCAGAGCTGCCATCTCGACGCCGGTACCAAGAAGTTCGGCCTGCCCTTCGTGGGCGTGTTTGGCGATTTTCCCCAATACCGCTCCAGGGAAGGGGAGGTCGGCACCATCGAGGATCGCGTCAACGGCTGCATGACACGCAGCATGAACGGCAAGCCGCTGCCTGTCGACTCCGCCGAGATGAAGGCATTCGTCGCCTACATCAAGTTCGTATCCACGGACCGTCCCATCGGAGGCAAGACCGAGGGACGCGGCTCAGGCAGCATCCCCGAGCTCACCCGGGCGGCCGATATCGAGCATGGCCGAGAGGTCTATGCGCAGGCGTGCGCCGCCTGCCACCAGGCGGACGGGCAGGGCGTCAGGAAGGGCACCGCAGGCGATGCCCAGGGCTATCAGTTTCCACCGTTGTGGGGACCGGACAGCTTCAACGACGGCGCGGGCATGAACCGGCTGATCTCGGCGGCCAACTTCATCCACAGCAACATGCCGCTGGGCACGACCTATGATGCGCCTGTCGTGTCAGCGGAGGATGCGTGGGATGTCGCCGCATTCATCCAATCCCAGCCGCGCCCCACCAAAGCCGATCTCGACAAAGACTTCCCGAACCGGCTGCAGAAGCCGGTCGATGCGGGCTACGGTCCCTACGTGGACGGCTTCAGCCAGGAGCAGCATCGGCTCGGGCCATTCCAACCCATCCGGGAGAAGCTGAAAGAGTTGAAGAAGTCGGATGCGGGGAAGGCGGCGTCCCCCGCCAACTGAGCCGGGCGTCCGCTGATCGGAACGTCACAATTCGATTCTGAATGAAAGATTCTGGATATGCGGATGAACTCGGCGCGTAGCGTTTTGAGCGGAGTGATCCTTGCCGCAGCCTTGGCGGGCTGCGTGACCATCGGCGATCAGAGGCACCTGAAACCGGTGCCTCCGAAGTTGGTCGCCAGCATGCAGGCGAAGGGGATGACGGTCTCCGACCCCATCCTCATCCGCGTCTTCAAGAAGGAAGCGGAACTGGAGGTCTGGAAACGTGATCGGACCGGGCAATACGGTCTTCTCAAGACATACCCGGTCTGCCGATGGTCGGGGCAACTCGGACCGAAGATGCAGGAGGGCGACCGGCAGACGCCGGAGGGGTTCTACACGGTGCGGGCGGGCCAGATGAACCCGAACTCCGCCTACTATCTCTCCTTCGACCTCGGTTTCCCGAACGAGTTGGACCAAGCCCTCGGCCGCACGGGCTCGGCGCTGATGATCCATGGTGCCTGTTCATCCTCGGGCTGCTTTGCCATGACGGATGACGGCGCCGCGGAACTTTTCGCCCTGGCGCGGGAGGCCATCAGGGGTGGGCAGGAGGGCTTCCCGATTCACTCCTTTCCCTTCCGCATGACGCCGAAGAACTTGGCGGAGCACCGGGCCAGCCCGCACATCGCGTTCTGGCGCAACCTCAAGGAGGGTTCGGACCATTTCGAGACGACGCGCCGGCCGCCGAAGGTCGCCAGCTGCGGACGCCGCTACGTGTTCAACGCCAGCCCGACCGAGCCTGGCGCGCGGTTCGATGGCGGGGCTGCCTGCCCCGCATACACGGTCGAGGCAGGGGCCGCCATGATGGTGGCGGCCAAGCAAGCGAGAGATGAGGCTCGGGTCAGGGAGATCGTCGCCTCGGGGCTGACAGCGGTCTCCTACACCTATCTCGACGGGTCGATGCACCCTTCGTTCCAGGAGATCCTGCGGCACTTGGGACCAGCGCGCCTGCAGGCGCTGACGTCGGGCTCGGTGGCGGTAAGCCGTCCTGAGACTGCCTTGGCAGAGCCCAGGATAGAGCCCGCACTTTGAAATATACCCGAGTCTGAATCGAAGAAGTGGCTCGCACCGCTCGGGAGACCAATCCAAGCGACCACGTGCGTAACGCTGCGCGGGCCTTTCGGCAGTTCAGAACTCCAGTTTCTCACGCACGGCATCAATCCCTGCCTTGGCACAGGCTTCATCGTCGTCGCCACTGGGGCCACCGGAGACCCCCACCGCACCAACCAGGGATCCGCCCGCCTCGATCATGACGCCACCGCCGAGGAGGACCACATTGGGCAGATTGCGCAGGCCAGCCTGTGGCTGGTCCGGCCGGCTGATGCCGATGAGGTCCCTTGTGTTGGTTCGAAAGCTCGCAGCCGTCCAGGCCTTGCCTGTGGCGGTCGGTGGCGTATGGGGCCCGGCAAAGCGGTCGCGCAGCATCACCTGTGGTTGGCCGAAGCGATCGACCACGGCAACCGCCACCTGGAACCCCTTCGCGCGGCACGCTTCCAGAGCCGCTGTGGCGAGATCGACTGCGACCTCCGGCGACAGGGACTTATAGGAAACAAGCGGTTCCTCGGCGAAACCTGCTCCGGGATGGCCGGAAACAAGGCATGCTCCCAAAATCAACGCGGCGCGCTTCATCTCACCTCTCCGGGATACCAGGACCAATGGGACTTCGAATCCATCAGGGGCGTATGTAACTCCAGCCTTGCTCCTGAAGCTCCATCAGGCGCACGACGCCGGAGGGCACAATGCTCGCCTGCGGCAGGATCGTAATCGGCTTGCCCTCTCGCTTTTCCATAGCCGCCTTCGTATTGCCGCACGCCGAAAAGGTGACGGCGGGCATGCTGTCTTCCTTCATCCGCTTGATGCGGTCCTTGACCGGTGAGCTATCGTCCCGAAGCATGTTGAGTCCCGGGCCGAAAGCCACGACCTCGACCTGAACCTCCTGGCCGAGGTGGTTGTAGTAGTCGATCGCGTTCTCAGCATTGTTCAGGGCCAGCTCCATCACCGCCGGATCGCTCTGATCCACCTGTATGGCGAGGCGATGGCCTTGCGCGCCTTCAGCGCCATCGGCACGACCGGGCCCGATACCCAGCACCATAAGCAACGCCGCGATGAGCGAGATCCGGCTCAGCATGATCACCTCCTGTGTCTCTAGGGGCGCACCAACGTGTATCCCTTCTCGGCCAGCGTGAGGATCTGGGCCACCCCAGCCTCGACGCGGACAGCTTTCGGATTGAGGTCAGGAGCCTTGCCCGAGCGACGCTCAATCGTGTCGATCGTGTTCATGCAGACGTCGAACTGGACGCCCTGGGCAATGAGGCTATCGACACGGTCTCGACGCGGACTGTCCGCTTCCAGCAGATGGACCCCGGGGCCGAAGGCCACGACCTCGATGGCGATTTGGTCAGGGCCGTAGAATTTCAGAAGGTTGTTGGCCACGCTGATGACAAGATCCGCCTTCTCTGGCGCTGCGTCGGACAACTGCAGAACGAGATGATGCTCGGCAAAGGGCTTCTCTGCGGGCAAGGCTTCCTGAGCGGTCGCGGGTTCGACCGAACCCTGCCATGCGAGAGCCGCCAACCCCGCGGCGAATATCGTTCGAAGGATTGCGTGTCCGAGCCTCATAGGTTCGCCATGCCGGGATTTCCGGACACGCCCCTGATCTCGACGCGACTGGGTCTTTCGACGTGCGCCGTCTTCTCGGCCTGAAGATAGGCTGCAATGACATCCCACACCGGCTTGCCGTCCTGCGGGTTTACGGAAGCCCATCCTGCGACCTTATAGGTCTTGTCCGGTTCGATCGCTCGACCGTCCTCAAGCTTCAGATCCGAAATTCTTCGCCCGATGCCTTCTGAAGGTGTGCAGGCGTAGTTCAAACCGCCGACGCGGACCATGTCGCCGCCCTGCTGGTAATAGGGATCGGCATTGAAAAGATTGTCGCAGACATCCTCCATGATGTCCTTGATCTGCGCACCTTTCATCTCCTGGGCATACACTTCCGGGTAGCTGATGGCCGTCTCGGCGAGAACATCTTTCATGGTGACCGACTGCTGCGGCAGGATCGTCGGTCCCCAGCGGAAGCCGGGCGAGAGTGCGATCTGCGCATCAAGTTCGCGCCGCAGGGCGTCGCAGATCACCTGATCCATGCTCCCGCTGAAGTTGCCTCGGCGGTATAGAAGTTCGCTGGCTGTCGCCAAGCGCCGGTCGAAATGTTCTGCGCGGGAGGTCTGCAGCCGTGATACGAGATCCTGCATCTCACGATCGGGTTTGATCAGATCGGCATAGACCGGCAGCAGGTTGTAGCGAACGTCCTTGATGGCTCCCTTCGCCAGGTCGAGATCAAGCACAGCCAGGAATTTCCCGTTCGATCCCGCATTGGTCACCAAGGTTCGCCCACCGGGATTCAAAACGACGCTCGGGCGCGGAATGGCATCGTGGGTATGTCCACCGAGAATGACGTCGATGCCTGTCACGCGGCTGGCGAGCTTCAGATCGACATCCATGCCGTTGTGGGAAAGAAGCAGCACAGCGTCCACCTTGTCCTCGGCCCGGAGACGATTCACGAGGACCTGCAGATCCCCTTCGCGAATGCCGAACGTCCAGTTGGGGACGAAGCGCTTCGGATGCGCAATCGGGACATAGGGAAACGCCTGGCCTATGATGCCGACCCGATATCCTCCGATTTCCTTGATCATGGACGGCTTGAAGACCCGTCCGCTCGCGGGATCGAAGGCTGGCGCGTCGCTGAACGCCGCTTCCTCGGTCAGAAACACGTTCTGGGCCAGGAACTCGCCCTTGAACTGATCGAGATTGCGCCGCAAGGCTTCTTCGCCATAGGTGAATTCCCAATGGCCCGTCATTGCCTCGATGCCGAGGAGGTTCGCCGCCTCGACCATATCGGCCCCTTGCATTTCGTTCGAGAGGCCCGTTCCCTGCCAGAGATCGCCGCCATCGAGCAGAAGAACCGAGTTGCCGGGACCGGCATCGGCTCTCAACCGATCGATCAGCGTCTTCAGATGCGCGAAGCCGCCGAGCTGGCCGTACCGGCGCGCGGCCTCCTCATAATCGAGGAACGTGAAGGCATGGGACAGCCGGCCGCCCGGCTGGATGTCGAAATGTTTGAGGAACGCCTGGCCGACGAGATGCGGCGGCACCCCCTGGGTCGGCCCGATCCCGAGATTGATGCTCGGCTCGCGGAAGTAACCCGGCTCGAGCTGCCCATGCGTATCCGTCATGTGCAGAATTCTGGCATTGCCGAACCGGCCGACATCATAAAGGTTTTCGTCCGAAGCCGCTGCACAGATGCGAGGCGCCATGCCCGACAGCGCGGTGGCTGTGAGGAGCCTCAGCACATCCCGGCGGTCTGGACGCATGACAGGTCTCCTATCGGTTGTCGGCGGGGCTTTCAGCGAATTTCTGCTGCCTTCCAGGCCTTCTCCTGTTCCTTCACCTGGGCAATGGAGGCCACCGCGAGGGCTTCTGCGTGTTTCGCGAGACGCACGGCTTCGTCATAATTTCCAGACCCAGCCTTCTGCTGAGCATCGTTCAGGGTCGCATCGGTGGTGGTCCACTGGTTCTTGAGCTTGCCTGCTTCCGCGTTCTTGGCCTGCGCCGACGCATAGGCCGTCTTGAAGTCCTCTTCGGTTGCGGCAGTGACGGCCTGGGGCAGGATTGCGGCCAGGGTGATCAGCGTGAGCGCCCACAATGATCTGTTCATGACGTGTCCCATCTTCGGTCTGTGCCTCCCGCCCTCCGTGTGAGCGGCGGCACGCGAATGAAATCCTTTTCTCAAGGCCGTGCACCCGGACCCGCGATCGGCAGCCCGTTGCTCATGTATGAAAGGTAATATTCGACGTCGCGATACAGCTCGTCCTGTGGCTTCAGCGGCGTGGCGCGCACCTGACTGTTGCAGGTTGTAAAGCGGCGGCTGATCGTGCCCATTCCGCCCCATTCGGAGCGGTAGATCGGCATGGCGGCGAGGATCCCGAGCGCGGGAGCGAGGACCTCGGCGCGGATGCGCTCGCCTGGGCTTTGGACGTGGCAGCTCGCACAGGAGAAGTTCAGCTGGCCGCGTCGGGTGTAAAAGTATTCCTTGCCCTTTTCGTAGGCTTGCAACGCCCGCGGATCATTCGAGATTTTGATGTCGAACGGCTTCCCCCGGGACGTGTAGGCCATATAGGCCGTCAGTGCCGCCATCTGGTCACCCGTATAGGATAAAGGCTCTTCGCCATTTGCCTCACGGCATCGATTAAGAGCCAGTTCAAGCGTGATGACTTCGCCCGATTTGTCGTCGAAATAGGGATAATTCTGGCGAATGCCGATGCCTTGGTTCTGGAAGCAATCGGCATAGGTCTTCTTGTTTTTGAATGGTGTTTCGAACAGCTGCTTTCCTTCTTCGAGAGCGAACTCATACGGTGGAAACTGCTCCTTCTCCTCCCATTGCTTGCGCATGCTCTCGTCCATCGAATATGGACCGTTGACATAATCATCGAGCTGGACGTTCGGGAATTTCTGCTGGAAGTAGGCTCGGAAGGCTTTGAAGTCCGCCTGCGGGTCGACGTTGTCCGCCGCCATGGCAGATCCGGCAGCCCCCAGTGCCATGGCGATCACGAATAGAGAACTCCGAACCATGGTTGGCTCCTCCCTGTCTCGTCTCGGACGCGGCCGGCCCGTTGGTGGCCCTTTCCGCTCACATGATCTTGGCCACCGTCGAATCCGACTGCCCCTTGTTGTCGACCCAGCTCACTTTCAACTCGTCACCCTTCTGGGCCCCCTTGAAGCTGAACTTGAGATAGGGATCCTTTGCCACCGCCGGTCCCCAATAGGCCGTGAAAACGGTCTTGTCCTTGTGCTCGAAACGCACGACCTCGATGTAGTGCGGAGGGATCAGCTCACCCTTGGAATCCTTGACGAAGCCGGAATCCATTGGGTGCTGGATCAGGGATTGGACCTCGGTCGTATCGCCGCTCGCGACGGCACGGATGCGAATGGTGGATGGCATGAGATCTTCCTCCGGGCTTGTCGCCTGCCGATCAGCCGCCGCAGCCGCCGACCGTGACCTTGACTTCCTTGCTGGCGCTGTAAACTTTGCCGTCCGCTTCGACGAGCGCGACGACCTGGCTGGTTTTGGCCATCTTGAGCCGGTTGGATACGGACGGCAGCGTCCCTTCGGAGATCTTGTAGGAGGCCGCGAGCGTGAACGGGTTCTCAAGGACGAGAATTGAGATCGACGTGGTGTTGGGGAGCGAGCTCGTCACCGAAATCGGAACGACGGCGCCGTTTTCCGCAATTTCGGGAGCCTCGAGCTTCACCTGGTCCGAAGGCTCCGCGCTCTTGTCGTAGAGCGCTTTTACAGTATCGGCTTGGCTCTTCTGCTTGAAAGCGTTCTCCGGCCACTCGGACGCCTCGGCCGCAGCCCAGGCTTCAAGGGTCCCATCGGTCAATCCCAGCATCGCGAGACTGCCGATGGCGGCTCCCTTCAGAAAGATTCTGCGTGTTCCGCCAACTATCAAAAGCTCTTCGATCGATGCCATGAGTTCTCCTCCACGGCGTTCGCTGAACTTAGAGACTGTAGAGGAAATCAACCACTGCGCTGATTTCCTGGTCGGTGAGAATGAGGTTGCGCCCAAAAGGCGGCATGACGGTTTGAGGGTTGCGCCTGGTTTCGTCATGGATGATGTCGACGACATCCTGGCGGTTGGGATATTTGCTCTTCAGGTCCGCCAGTGCGGGACCGATGGTTCCGGGAAGGTCGCCGCCCGGGATGTTGTGACAGGAGAGGCAATTGCCCTTGGAGCGATCGAAAGCGATAGCCTTTCCATCGAGATTCTGAGCCTGTGCAATCGTTCTACCACTAAGGAGCACCAGACAGGCGCTGAATACCGCCGGCGTCATCGTTCGGATCAGGCTACGCGCAGGCTTCATGTACGCCTCCTCCCGTTAGCCACGGCGAGTGCTATTGCGGCTCCATTTCATCTAAGGGTCCGGTTGTCCGCGGCGTTAGCGTGCTTCCTTCGGCCGTGGATACGATCTTCACGTCGCCGGGGTCGCGGCAATGTTCCATGCAGGCCTTCGCGGCCGTATCGGGCCGTGGATCGCTCCAGGTGAAACGGTCACGGTTGGGCATCTTAACCGTGGGAAGGCTGTTCCGGTCGGCGACGAAATCGCTGCCGACGATATTGTTAAGGTTCAGGACATAGGCGCTCACCGCATAGACCTCGTCCGCCGAAAGGCTGCGCGGTGCCTGAAACGGCATCGCACGGTTGACGTAGTCCCACAGGGTCGAGGCATAAGGCCAATAGCTGCCGACAGTGGGCTCCGGGCGGTCGCCTTTGAGTGTTCCCTCGCCGCCGGAGAGTTTCGGGTACCTGCCGGCGCCCTCGCCGAATGTTCCGTGGCACTGAGCGCATTGCTGCTGGAAGATCTCCTCTCCCTGGCTGACGGAACCGTGGCCAGGGGGGAGGCCTGCTCCGTCAGGGCGAACGTCGATATCCCATCCGGCGATTTGCTCCGGCGACGCCGGAGCACCATATTCAAAGCGCCCAGACTCGGAGCCCCACACGGGGAGGGGGCCGAGGAATGCCCCGGCTATCGTCAGTGCGAGTATGCCGGTACGGAGTTCAGGACAGCTGGACATCGGCGACGCTCCCGTCGGCTTTGAGCTGCCATGTCTGAATCGCGTTGTTGTGGTAGACCGAGTTCGTGCCTCGCACGCGCCGCAGGTCGGCGATCGTGGGCTGCACGTAGCCGGTCTCGTCCAGGGCCCGCGATTCCAGCAGGGCAGGGGCTCCGTTCCAGCGCCATTCGAGTGAGAACCGCGTCAGGGCCTTCGGGAGAACGGGATCGTGCAGCCTCGCGCGTTGCCAGTTGACGCCGCCGTCCATGGAGATGTCGACCTGCCTGATTTGCCCCCGGCCACTCCAGGCGAGACCTCTGACCTCATAGAGTCCGGGCCCTTGCAACGGCTTTTCAGGGCAGGGAAGGGTGATGACGGATTTCGCATCGAGAACCCAGGTGAACCCACGCGCCGTGCCGTCCGGCATAAGGTCCGTGTACTTGGACGTTTCCTCGCGGGTCATCCAGGGCTGGTCGCCAAGCTTGAGGCGACGCAACCACTTGACGTTTACATTGCCTTCCCACCCGGGCACGACGAGGCGCAGCGGATAGCCCTGTTCCGGCCGGAGGGCTTCTCCATTCTGGGCGTAAACGACGAGGCAATCGTCTAGGCACTTTTCGATGGGCAGGCTGCGGGTCATGTGCGCGCCGTCCGCCCCCTCGGCGAGAAGCCATTTGGCCTCGGGCTTCAGGCCCACGTCCTGGAGCAGCGTCGAGAGCTTGACGCCTGTCCATTCGGCGCAGCTGACCATCCCGTGAGTGAATTGCAGCGAGTTGAGTTGCGCCGAGCGCCACTCCATGCCGCCATTGGCCGGGCACTCGATGAAATGGATCCGTGATACGGCCGGGAAGCGCTCGATGTCTTCCATCGTCAGCACGAGAGGGCGTTCGACAAGGCCGTGAATTAGGAGGCGATGTTCGCCTGGATTGACGGTCGGTACGCCCGCATGGTGACGCTCGAAGAAGAGGCCGTTCGGCGTGATGATCCCGTGCAGATCCTGGAGAGGCGAGAAACTGACTGAGGACTCACGAGTAGCCGTGAGCCACGGAACGTTTCGGCGGATGACGTCCTTCTCGAACTCGGAGGGTTGGCCGTAGGGGTGGTCGACGACGCCTGGACCAAGCATTCTTGACCAATCCGGGTCCTCCTGTGTGGAGAAAGCCGCTTCGCCCGTGGCCATAGCCGATGAGGTTGAGCCGATGAGAGTGCTGCCGGTCGAGGCTGCCGCCCACTTCAGGAACGTGCGTCTTCCGGCGACATTGCCGCCCGGGGGATCGCTCCGAAGGGGCCAGTTCGGCACCGATCGGAATCTCCGGATCATGATCGTGCCTCCCAAGTTACGCTCGGACCATGAATTCTGCACATGCAGACGGATGGGCCGCCAACAACGTTACTATGGGCGTGACCAAGACTGTAGGTTCGATACCTAGTTTAGTCAACGCGGATAAACGGAGAGTTTGTTGCCCGGCCCGTGCATCCGCGTTTCGATGAGTGACCGGGTGCGGCATGGCTTGTCCACCTAGTCGCGCCCGGCCGGATGACGTCAAGCCGGACCTGAGCAGGAATTCCATCTTCCGGCGCTTGGCGTTTGGCTTCATGATAGGCGCCTAGCGCGTGCGTCCGAATACACTGGGCAGCCTATTCAGCACGGGACGGAGATGGGAACGTGTCTCGCAATGAACTGAACGCTCGAAATGTTGTCGCCACTCCCCGATGCGTTGCCTTCATCGGGGGCGTGATGGTTTGGATTGCCACGGTCTTGGGTGCACCCGCTACCCGTGCCGCCGACCAGCCCCCCTACCCACCGCTCACGAAGCCGATTGCTATTCAGCAGGCGCCAGGAACGTCCGTATATTACGCCGTAGGCCAGCCTGGAATCCCTGACAAAGCGAATGAGGGATTCACCTCGAACGCCGGCTTCGTCGTCACGGAGGATGGAGTCGTTGTGTTCGATGCTCTAGGGACGCCGAGCCTCGGATGGGACCTGCTGCAACGGATTCGCGACAAGACAAATAAACCTGTTCGCTACGTCGTGGTCAGCCACTATCACGCGGATCACATCTACGGTCTCCAGGCCTTCAAGGATCACAGTCAGGCGGTGATCATCGCACAGGAACGTGCAGCCGAGTACAAAGAGAACGAAGATACAGCTGATGAGAAAGCCAACCAGCGGCTCGATCAGCGTCGGCAGGCGCTTTTTCCATGGGTCGACGAGAACACGCGCGTCGTTTCTCCCGAGATCACCTTCCTGGATCGAGCGACCGTCTCCCTGGGCGGGAAGCGCTTTGTTCTGCTGTATGCCGGCCCGGCCCATTCATCGAGCGACATGATGATGATGGTGGAGCCGGACCGGGTGCTATTTGCCGGTGACATCGTTCAGAGCGGCCGCATCCCTTTCATGAACAGCGATGACGTCAGTACCACAACATGGCTGAAGGCTCTCGACGAGGTCGGAAAGCTGGACCCGACATTCATTATCCCTGGGCATGGGCGAGCATCTGATAATGCGCAGGAAGCTATCGCGTTCACGCGCGACTACATTGTGTTCGTTCGCGCTGCCATGCGCAAGGCAGTGGAGAATTGGGTCGATTTCGGCATGGCTTATGCGCAGACGGACTGGGCGAAGTACAAGGACCTGCCTGCCTTTGAAAGCAACAACCGCGGGAACGCCTACCGTATCTATCTGGAAATGGAGCAGTCCCAGTTCAAATCAGGCAATCCTTGAATCCTGTCGGCAGATGAAGGTCAACGACCTAGGACGCGGGAGAGCCTTTCATCTCCGTCGGTCCGCCCGAGCCATCGTTGCGGCTCAGATAGTCGATGATGGTCTTCGCTCCAACCTCGTCGACTGGCGCGATGCCGTAGCCGGTGTCCTGGGCGACGCCTTTGACGATGACCGGAAATTTTCCGATGGGGAAGCGGTAGGCTGCCTTCATCCAGTCGGTTGCGGTCTATCCCGGTGCGATCACCCGCGCCGGGGCGCCGCTGAAGTGGGGCAGGGTTGCTCGTTCATTCCGTAGGTCATGAACATATCGGGGTGCCGGGGAACACGGTACCTGATCCAGCGGCCTAGTTGCCGCACTCAGGACAGCATGCCTTTCGGATGGGGCGGAGGGCGTGTCAGCACGAGCGGGCAGATCAGCGACTTTGAAAGCGGTGAGTCTTGATCTTCCTCAAATTGCTCCAGCGGCACTGGGATAGGCTCACCATTGCCTGCGGCAGGATGGGAGAGACCCGTCATGAGTTTCCAGAAGGTCCTGATCGCCGTGGACGATAACCCGATTGCCGCCCATGCGGCTGACGTCGGTGCCGAACTGGCGCGTGTGCTGACGGCCGAGGTGGCGCTGATCCACGTGATCGACCTGGCCGCTGCACCGGACGCCGGCATTCCCGCCGAGGAGTTGGCCATCCTCGCCCGGCAGGACAGCGCAAGAGTGATCGCCGATTTCCGCGCACGGCTGCCGGCGGGACTGTCGGTGCTGCAGTTCACTCCGCAAGGAGCGCCCGGGGAGGAGATCGTGAAGGCCGCGCGGGACTGGCCCGCGGACATCATTGTGATCGGCAGCCACGGACGCGGCGGCCTCACGCGCGCCCTCGCGGGCAGCGTCGCCGAAACCGTGATGCGCCACGCACCTTGTCCGGTCCTCTCTGTCCGGGCCAAGGCATGATCGATCCTCGGAAAGAGGTGACCAGGGAGGCGCTCGGCCGGTCGGGTCAGTCGACGCCCTCGGGCATCGTAACGAGCCGTGATCGGGGTCTTTCGGTGGACGAGGCGACCAAGCGGCTGGCGCAAGAGGGGCCTAACGATGTTCCCGACAGAAAGGCTCACCCCCTTCTTGGCTTCGCTGCCAAGTTCTGGAACCTCTCGGCCTGGATGATCGAGCTGATCGCCATCGTTTCCCTCATCCTCCACAAATGGGCCGATGTCTGGATTGCCCTCCTGCTCCTGGCGGTGAATGCCGTTTTGAGCTTCCTGCAGGAGCAGCGAGCCTCCACGGCCGTGGCAGCCCTGCGGAGCAGGCTGCAGGTCAGTGCGCGCGCCTTGCGCGACGGAGCGTGGCAGGCGATCCCCGCGAGAGAGTTGGTCCATGGCGATGTCATTCGGCTGCGGTCCGGAGACTTCGTTCCGGCCGACGTGCGGGTCATCGAGGGAACCGTGCAGGTTGATCAGTCGGCCCTCACAGGGGAGTCTCGGGACATCACCGGAACCAGCAGCGACGTGCTCTATTCGGGTGCGGTCGTCCGGGAGGGCGAGGCCACTGCGGTTGTGGTTGCGACTGGGCCACGGACGTATTTCGGCCGGACCACTCAGCTCGTCGCGAGCGCCCATCCAAAGCTGCATGTCGAGGAGGTCATCGCCAGGGTCGTCAAGTGGCTCTCCGCCATTGTCGGGATCCTCGTGGCGGTGACGGTGGTCACCGCGATCGCCGAGGGATTGCCCTTTTCCGAGATTCTGCTGTTGTCATTGGTCCTGCTGATCAGCGCCGTGCCGGTTGCCCTTCCCGTGATGTTTATAGTCAGCATGGCTGTCGGGTCGATGGAGCTCGGCCGTCACGGCGTCCTCGTCACCCGGCTCAGCGCGGCGGAGGACGCCGCGAACATGGACGTCGTCTGCGCCGACAAGACCGGAACCCTTACGATGAACCGGCTTTCGTTCGCGGGCGCTCGGCCTCAGCCAGGCTTCTCCGAGGCGGATGTCCTGCGCTGGGGCGCGTCAGCCTCGAACGAGGCCGATCAGGATCCGATCGACCTCGCCTTCCTGAGAGCGGCCCGCGACAGGAAATTGCTTGATGAAACGGCCCGGATCCTGTCGTTCACGCCGTTCTCGCCCAAGACCCGCCGGACCGAGGCCACCGTCGCGCATGGCGGCCGTCAGGTTCGCGTCATGAAAGGCGCGCTGCGGACCGTAGCGGAGCAGGCCGGACTCGATCCCACGACCTTGAGCATGCTGGAGGCCTGCGCGACTGCGGAGGCGCAGAACGGTTTTCGCGTCCTCGCCGTTGCGCAGGCCGAGGGCGAGGGAGCATGGCAGTTCGCCGGCCTGGCATTGCTGCGAGACTCCCCCCGACCCGACTCGCGCCAACTCATCGACGAACTCCATTCGCTAGGGGTCAGGGTCAAGATGCTGACGGGTGACGCCTTGCCCGTTGCGCGTGGCGTTGCACGCGAGCTGGGTCTCGGCGACGTCATCCGCGCCCCGGAATTGCGGGCGGCGGGAGACGCTTCTGAGGCCATGGTCAGGAAGCTCGTAGAAGCCTCGAGCGGTTTCGCCGAGGTGTTCCCGGAGGACAAGTTCCTCGTCGTCAGGGGGCTTCAGAGTGCCCATCATATCGTCGGCATGACAGGCGACGGCGTGAACGACGCCCCGGCTCTCCGCCAGGCCGAGGTCGGCATCGCCGTCAACAGCGCTACGGACGTGGCCAAGCGGGCTGCGAGCGTCGTGCTGACGACCGAGGGGCTCGAAGGCATTGTGGACCTCGTCAGGAACGGCCGGGCCATCTACCAGCGTGTTCTCACATGGATCATCAACAAGATCGGCAGCACGATTCTCAAGGCGGGTTTCGTCGTCATCGCATTCCTCCTGACAGGTCAGTTCGTCATCTCCGCCTTAGGGATGGTGCTGCTGCTGTTCATGACGGACTTCGTCAAAATCGCTCTCTCGACGGATCGGGTCCGGCCATCGCAGAAGCCCGAGACGTGGAACATCGGTTCGCTGGTGACGCTTGCCGTGATCCTCGGCCTGGCCATGCTCGCCGAAGCCCTGGTGCTGCTGGCGCTGGGGTGGCGCCAATTCGATCTCGGTCACCATCCGGGCCAGCTTCAGACGTTCACGTTTCAGGCGCTCTTGTTCTTTTCCGTATTCTCGATCGTATCGATCCGCGAACGCAGGGCATTCTGGGCCTCCTGGCCGGGAGGCATTCTCGTGGCAGCCTTGGCGGCCGATGCGCTCGCAGGGATATTGATCGGCATGTATGGACTGGCCGGACTGCGGCCCCTGGCGTTCACCCAGACCGCCTGGATCATCGGGTTTGCGCTCGTTTGCTGTCTCGGCTTCAACGAAGCCATCAAAGGCTTGTACTTCGCACACATCGATCCGAAAATCACTGACAGATAACGTGCGGCAGGCCGTCTGGCCCGCCGCCAAAGAACGCGTGGATAGAAGCAGCAATAGATTTTACGTTTCGCTGGTATTTCAGCCCGTAGCTGGCATGGTGATGGCCACGAAGCGTGTCCCGTCCTGGTTCCTGATCCGCATAAGGATCGCCTTCTTCCCGTCTTGCCGTGCTCGTTGTACGTCTGCCTTGACATCTGCCGGCGTGGCGACAGCTTGGCCAGCAACCTCAAGGATAACGTCGCCCTCCTTGATTCCTTTCGCCGCGGCGGCGCTGGATGGGTCGACGCTCAACACGGCAACGCCCTCGCTCCCGGCCCCGGGTACCGATGGGGCCGGCGCCAGACGAAGCCCGAGCTGCGCGCCGCTCTCCGGATTTGTCTCGGCGCTGACCGTCTTTTCATCCGGCAGGCTTCCGAGTCGCACACTCGATGTCTGCTCCTTGCCTTGGCGCAGATAGGTCAGCTGGACCGTGGTCCCGGGTTTGAATGCTGCGATCTTGCGGGACAGTTCGCGCGCATTGGAGATGGCCTCGCCGTTCACCGCCGTGATCACGTCGCCAGCCTTGAGGCCTGCATCGGCAGCCGGTGTGCCGTCCTCCGCACGGTCGATCAGGGCACCCTTATGGGAGGAAAGCCCGAGGCCGTCGGCGAGATCCTTCGTGAGCGGTTGAATCTGCACGCCAAGATAGCCGCGGATGACTTTTCCGTCCTTTTCAAGCTGGGAGACGATCGACTGAACCGTATCCGACGGGATCGCAAAGGCGAGACCGACGCTGCCGCCGGAGGGCGAGTAGATGGCGGTGTTCACGCCGACAACCTCACCGGCGAGATTGAAGGTGGGGCCACCCGAATTGCCCTTATTGATGGGAGCGTCGATCTGCAGGAAGTCGTCGTACTGGCTTTCCCCGATGTCGCGGCCTCGCGCCGAGACGATCCCGGCCGTGACGGTGCCGCCCAAGCCGAAGGGATTGCCGATCGCCACGACCCAGTCACCCACGCGGGGCTCGGACTTGGCGAGATGTACGAACGGGAAGTTGCCGCCCTCGGTCACCTTCACCAGCGCAAGATCCGTCTTCGGATCGGTGCCGATGACCTTCGCCGGCAGGGTTCGGCCGTCGTCGGTCGTAACCTGGACACTTCCGGCATGTTCGACGACGTGATTGTTCGTGACGACATAGCCGTCGGCCGAGATGAAGAAGCCTGATCCCAGAACTTGACCCGAATGCGATTGCGGCTGGCGGTTCTCGTTGAAGAAGCGGAAGAGGTTTCGCAACTGCGGAGGGATCTGATCGAGATCTCGTGAGGAGAACGGAAGATTGTCGGAAGTGGTGCTTTCGAGCTTCACACGCACCGCGACGACAGCCGGTTTGACCTTTCCGATCACGTCGGCGAACGAGAACGCGCCTGGGTTGTCATTGACCACGGGAGAGGCTGGCGATGTGCTTTGTGCGAAAGCAGGTGTTGCAGATTGGAGGGCTGCCGTGCCCAGCACGCCTGATACGAGAAAAGCAACGGCGGCAACGGAGGCGAGCGCACGCTTGGCGTGCGCACGGGTCCGGACAGAGATCTGGTCTGACATAGTGTCAACTCCCTGAACGAATTCAGCCGCGTTAGCGGCATCTCTGTCCATATCGGCTGCCACCATGAACGTGTCCTGGCCTGCAGATTAAGAATTGTTCATGCAGGCAACAGCGTCATTGAACGCTTTGGAGACGGTGATCGTGGGAAGCAGGTCACGGGGTTCCCTGGTGCCCGGCATCCGTGGACCGGTTGCGGGAGGCGGCCTCGATCTGAGGGCGCAGAGCATCGAGGTTGTA
>NZ_JBVVAJ010000029.1:0-67521 GCF_055792805.1 Microvirga sp. HS2 | reverse complement strand
CCGCACGATGCGCCGGCGCAGGTCCTGGGACAACGGTGTGGTCATGGCGAGCCTCTGTGCTCACGCCCCTGACCACCATCGAGTCAGACTTCCCGATTCCGTTCAACCCCAAACCGCTCTAGATCCACCTTTCCGCCCAAGGGGAGAGGGGCCGCCGACCGTTACGGCTTGTGGAAGCATCGATGCGGGAATGTGCCGATCTTCGAACGCGCTTTGGACTTCGCGCTCAAGCTGCCTGCGGCCACGAGGACTGTCTTTCTGCCTCAAGAAGCTGCTCCGCCTTGCGCGTGAACTCGTGACCCGCCAGACCCGGGGCAATTGGATCGAGATATGACACTGAGATTGTCCCTGCTCGCTTGTAGGACTGTCCGGGGCCCCAGAAGTGACCCGAATTCAGGGCGACAGGAAGGACAGGTCTGCCGAGCTTTGCGTACAGCAACTCCACCCCACGCTTGAACTCGATCGGCTCGGAGACCGACTTTCGGCTCCCTTCGGGGAAGATGAGCACGGAGCGACCCTGCGCCAGCGCCGCCTGGCTCTCTTCGACCATCTTCCGCACAGCCTTCGAACCGCTCTCCCGGTCGATCAGGATCATCGGCGATTTGCGCAGGAACCAGGAAAAGACGGGAATCGTCAGCAACTCCCGCTTCGCGACGATGGCCACATCTGGGAAAAGGATCAGGAAAGCGAGCGTCTCCCAGGTCGACTGGTGATTGGCGATGATCAGGCAGGGCCCGTCAGGGATCTTGTGCTGACCCCGCTCGGTATAGGTCAGGCCAACGAGCCACTTCAGGTTGATGAGGATACCGCGGGCCCATAGCCGGGAAGCCAGCCGAACGCCACGCTCCGGGGAACCACACAGCCATAGGATCGCCAGGACAGGCACGAACAGCCCTGTCCAGAGGGCCAGCAGAATATCGAACAGAATTGAGCGGATGCGCTGCATCCCGGGTTGCTCCCTTAGAATAGATCGGCGGTCAATAGGTACCGATCTCCGCATTCCAAATCCCGCGTCAAAGGCGCGGATCTGCGAACCCCGGCAACCCGCTCAGTCCCGCTTACACGGTTCCTGATCCTGTCGCTGAACGCACCGCTGCTCTTGGACATTGCCTGAATTCAGTGTGCGTGAGCTCAAAAGGTATGCGAAAGCGCGACCTCAGGCTCGAGTTCGTCGATGTTTGGGAGAGTGTCTGAACGTGCGCCTGGCATGCCAAGGCGTTACGGCCCGATTGTCCGGCCAAATGTCGATGACCGTTACCTAATATGTCCTTGCGGCGAATACAAGGCAGGCCGCCATAAGGTATATCACTGGCCTCGCAAGGACTTTGGTCTTGCAAAAGACTTAGTTGTCGTCCATCTTGTACTGACCAACCGACGTGTTCGGCCTGCTCTCCTTTGCTCGTGAATGAGCGCCGAGCCCGCTTTCCGTTCCTATCGATTGCTATTCTCCGGCCCGCTCAGACGGGCTTACGCGTCGTTGCTTTGCATTCGACAATCTCAAATACGAAAGGCTGCTCGGAGCTTGATCCGATGCGGCGACAGGAAATTTATGTCTACTTCAAATCAGTCTCAGCCTCCGAAGCACAAGCCGCAGTCATCAAAAGCCGCCTCGCTGATCAAGGTTGCCGTCAAGCCACAGCCGCCCCGCCTGTCGATTGAGGAAATCCGTCACGTCATCGAGGTGATCGGCTAGAGCCTCGGACGCAAAAGTGGGAACCGGTTTTGTGTGGAAAGAGGCTCACAATCAAAAGCCTAAAGCACCGGGCGTGAGTTCGAATTCACGTCCGATGCTTTAGATCCATTTTACGGCGAGCCGGATCCGGTTCGCCGTCGAAAAGCGGCCGAGCCAAAGAGAAGAGCTGATGCCCCGCAAGGGCACCAAGCCCGCTTCCCGCCATCCAAACGCCAAGCGGCGCGCGAGACTTCGCGCGCCGCTTGCGATTCATAAACTCGATGTGAGGCTCTCCCTAAAGCCTCGGGCGTGAACGCACGACCGAGGCTTTAGGATTTTGGATCCGAGCATCTTCTCACGCAAAACTGTTCTTTTTACGTTCGATGCTCCAGGAGCCAACTAGAAGACCTTCGTCTCTCCCGCCGGAGCACGGGCTACGGTGCTGGGGGCAGCCGCAGGGCGACGCGGCCCGGCGAAACGGGGTTTGGGCTTGGGGGCGGCGATCAGCCCTTCCCTGATAGCCTGCTTACGGGCCAGTTTGCGGCTGCGCCGCACAGCTTCGGCCTTCTCGCGTGTCTTTCGCTCTGAGGGCTTCTCGTAGGATTTTCGCGCTTTCATCTCACGGAAGATCCCTTCGCGCTGCATCTTCTTCTTGAGCACTCGGAGTGCCTGGTCGATATTGTTGTCGCGTACCAAAACCTGCAAAGGATGTCCTTTCTATCCGTGGATCTCATGCCACGGCACTATGTGTCTGATGAAAGTCGAGCGAATGGTCCAGAAGATTATGTGCTCCGGATCTCGCTCTCACGGACGGCCCGTTCGATCGCGCCTGATCTTATCCGGTATGAAACCTCCCCGGTCTGATCGGCTGGCATCAGGCGCACGATCTCGTAAACACTGGTGGAGCTGGTCTGGCTGTCGGAAAACCCGGGCTGCTTCAGTCGGACCAGTTGCCGGACTTTGAACTTGTGAGACATTGGCCAATCTCCTTGCTAATGGTGAACTGGACTCGATGTCGCTCACGCGACACCGCTGGATAAACGCTGCTACTTCCGTGCTTTGCGGGCCGCGTAACGAGCATCGCGGGCAGCCTTGCGCTCGGCCTCCAGCTTGACGTCGTTCTCCGCCTTCTCGGCGGCTGCGCGCGCTTCCTGTTCAGCTTGATCTGCCGCAAGAGCCTCTCGCTCTGCGGCGAGGCGGGCGGTCTCGGCGACACGCAGGGCTTCCCGCTCGATCGTGCGAGCCTCCCTCGCGGCGCTCACGGCCGCCCGGGCAGCCCGCCTTTCCGCAACCGCAGGATCGTCATGGCCCGGCCGTTGCTGGAACTTGGCGGCCATGGCACGCTTTGCGTCTCTCGCGGCATTCAGCCGTTCGTTAAAATCGTTCTGCTTCATTCCACTCATTGATCTCGATACGTTTTCACCACACTGCCACCTGCGTGGCTATCGGATGCGCCTGATGCTGGTGATAGTGCCTTCCGGAAGCGAGCCTTGCTCCTGCTGAGCTCGCGCAATCACGCCAACGGCCCGCGTGTCACTGGCCTTCGCCGGATCGTCGACCCACAGATAGGCTCTGCGGGCATCGTCATAGTCCACTACGAACATCACCGATTTCGCAGGAGGGGCTTTCCGAAATGTGTTCATCGCTTTCTCACTTGGTTGACCATCAAATGATGGAGCTTTGCAAAGAAAAAGCCGCTCCACCCGGGAGCGGCTTTGGAGAGGCATATGATGTGCGCCTCGTCATCCTCAGGCCTTTTGGATATTGCTGACGGCAATTTTGCCGGAGCGGCGATCCTCGGCCGTATCGAAGAAGACCTTCTGACCCTCGACCAGGCCGCGCATGCCGGCGCGCTCCAGCGCTGTGGCGTGGACGAACACGTCCTTGCTGCCATCGTCCGGCTGGATGAAGCCGAAGCCCTTCATATCGTTGTAGAATTTCACAGTACCCATGATCATGGGAATGATTTCTCGCGGTTGTTGCAGATGCACGTGAGCCGAGGCGCACCAAGCGTGGCCTCAACTCGGTTCGTCAATGGTTCGGAGAGAGTCTGAACGTGCGCCCGGCGAAGCCAACAGCGAAACGGACCGATTGTCCGGCCAAAATCGATAATAGAGATATAGAGGGGAATGAGATTTTTACAAGAGGGCTGCTTGAAAGCGGCCAAAATCAAGGGGAAAGGGCAAGATTTACTTTTTGGTGCGGACAGGAAGTTTTTCGTTGGAAATCTCAAATCAGTCGACCACACGGAAAATGACTATGATTGAAGGAGAATATTGCTGGGTTCTGGGCCGGTTCTCGCTAAACGGTTGACCGCGTAATCGCCTTGATAAGGCTGTGCGGGACGCGGCTTCCCGCGTGATCAGTTCTCTCAGCATGCGCTCTTCTTCGTTCATCTCTCTTGAGCCCATCGCTTCAAAAGCGGCTGCCATCAGCTTCGGCCCCTTCTCAAGACTGTCCGGTCCGTCCAGCGGCCGAGATCGGGCTCCACGCCCGCATTGCGGGTATAAAAGCAGGGCCAACGCCTGCAGGGGATGCTCGGGGGCGCCCCCCACGGCTCCGCGCCAGGCCAGCTGCCATCGCCTCGCAGCTCGATGCCGTAACGACATCCGCCCAGGTATCGGCGATCCAGCGCCCCTGGAATTCAAGAAGCGGGAAGAGTAGTCCAACCTCTCATAGAGGCTTCTCGAACCTGGCGCAGCTTTCGGCGAAGTGGATCCGGTTTGGGTCAAACCATGCGTCGCACCAAAGCAAAGAGCTGATTCCACGTAAAGGGAGGCGACTTGAGACATGTCCGTCAGAGTTGCTGGACGTTGATCCGGTTCAGAATCGGGACGAGTTGACCGCGCGCGTGCCGACGGTGGGTGCGGGCGGCCTCTCCGGCGGTTGCAGCATCACCCGACCGGATAGCATCGATGATCGCCTGGTGCTCGGCTGCCGAATTGGTGGGCATCGGACGAAGGTGAAGCGTCAGCCGCCGAGCCCGGTGTGACTGGCCCGTGACCGTGGCAGCCATGCGCTTGATACGGCTGTTGCCGCAACCCGCGACAAGCGCATCGTGAAAACGCTCGTCCGCTGCGCGCCACGCGTCGAGGTCGCCGATGCGGAGGGCCGACTCCATCGCATCGGTGCTGGCCTGCAACTCGCTGAGGGTAGATGCCAATGCATCACCCGTTCCTCCGGCCAGGAGTTCGGCTGCCGCTCCCTCGAGAGCGATCAGGACGTCGTAAATCTCCAGGAGATCAGCCGGGGTCAGCGCCCGGACAAGGATGCCCTTGCGCGGCAGGATCTGAACGAAGCCTTCCTCTTGCAGACGCGCCATCGCTTCATGGACGGGCGTGCGGCTCATGCCGAGCTGCGCCGCGATCTCGTTCTCCGCTGCCTGGAAGCCGGCCGGCAGCTCGTTCGAGAGGATAGCATTGCGCAGGTAGCGATAGGCAGCCTCGGCACGCGCCTCTTGGGCCGGACCGACACCGCCGGGCCTCATGCCAGGCTCAGCCACAGGCTGCGGGGTTGTGCCGGCCGCTCCCACCCCGTGCCGTTTCACTGCCGCCCCTTTTCGTTCGCTCATGTTTATCCTCTCGCGCTCAACAGATTATTGACAAAACATTCACACCATGTCCACATGCGTCCCAGCTTGCATGCAAGATGGAATGCAAGCCCAAGGGCCCCAGTAAGAGAGGCCGCCTGAACGACATACAGAAGGAGGAAGATATGAAGCGACTTCTCGCGACGGCGCTGGTGGCAGCGGCGACGATGCTCTCCGGTTCGTCCATGGCGCAGGGCGACTATCCGAGCAAGCCGATCACCATTCTGGTCCCGGCGGCCGCCGGCGGCCCGAGCGACACCGTTGCGCGTCTGGTAGCTGAGGCGATGCGGGTCGATCTCGGCCAGCAGGTGCTGATCGAGAACGTCGGCGGCGCCGGCGGCTCCCTCGGGACCGGCCGTGTCGCTCAAGCGGCGCCTGACGGCTACACGCTGCTCCTCTACCACATCGGTGTCGCGACCTTCGGCGCGCTGTATCCGGACCTGCCTTACAAGCCAGGTGAGGCATTCGACTCCGTCGGCCTCGTGACCGACGTTCCGATGACTCTCGTCGGTCGGAAGGACCTTCCGCCGTCTGACGTGACGGCTCTGTTCACATGGCTGAAGGGGGAGGGGAAGGGCGCAACATTCGGCACCGCCGGCGTCGGCGCGGTGTCGGATCTCTGCGGTCGCCTCATGACGGACGCGGCCGGTATCGAACTGACCGTGGTTCCCTACAAGGGCACCGGGCCGGCCATGAACGACCTCGTCGGCACCCAGATCGATCTCATGTGCGATCAGACCACTAACACCGCTAATCAGATCAAGGCCGGCGAGATCAAGCCCTACGCCGTCACGACCCGCGAACGGATCGCGATCCTGCCCCAGGTCCCGACCCTCGGCGAGAGCGCCGTCAAGGGTTTCGAAATCTCGGCTTGGCACGCCATCTGGGCTCCCAAGGGGACGCCCGAGGCAATCCGCCAGAAGCTCTCGGCCTCGCTTCAGAAGGCCCTCAAGGACCCAAAGGTGATCGAACGTTTCGCTGCGCTCGGCACCGCGCCCGTGTCGTCCGACATGGCGACACCCGCCGCCCTCGACAAGCGCTTCGAGTCCGAGATCACGCGCTGGAGCAAGCTCCTCGCCAACGCCACCCAGAAGTGACTCTCGTTTCTGACGAACCACGCAAGGCGAGGCTGATCCTCGCCTTGTGCTCCCAATGCTGATGCACTGAACGGAACCGCCTCATGCGTGAATACAAGATAGCCGCCATTCCGGCCGACGGGATCGGCCCCGAAGTCATCGCCGCCGGGCTCCAGGCCCTGGAGGCGCTCCAACAGCGTAGCGGCGACTTGAGGCTCGATGTCCAGCACTTCGACTGGGGCTCGGACTACTACAAGAAGACCGGCCGCATGATGCCTGAGGATGGTCCCGAGCAGCTCAAGTCCTTCGATGCCATTTTCTTCGGCGCAGTCGGCGCTCCGGATGTCCCCGACCACATCACGCTTTGGGGGCTGCGGCTGCCAATCTGCCAGGGCTTCGACCAGTACGCCAACGTGCGGCCGACAAGGATACTGCCGGGCATCACTTCCCCCCTGGCCGGTGTTGGCCCGGGCGATCTCGACTGGGTGATCGTGCGCGAGAACTCGGAGGGCGAGTACGCGGGCCAAGGCGGGCGCACGCATCGCGGCCTGCCGGAGGAAGTGGCGACCGAAGTGTCGATCTTCACCCGCGTCGGCGTTACCCGCATCATGCGCTATGCCTTCCGGCTGGCGCAGTCCCGCCCGCGCAAGCTCCTCACCGTCGTCACCAAGTCCAATGCCCAGCGCTATGGCATGGTGATGTGGGACGAGATCGCCGCCGAGGTGGCGAAGGAATTTCCGGACGTCACCTGGGACAAGATGCTGGTCGACGCCATGACTGTGCGCATGACACTGAAGCCGCAAAGCCTCGACACCATCGTCGCCACCAATCTGCACGCCGACATCCTGTCTGATCTCGCCGGCGCGCTTGCGGGCAGCCTCGGCGTCGCGCCGACCGCCAACATCGATCCCGAACGGCGCTACCCGTCGATGTTCGAACCCATCCACGGTTCGGCGTTCGACATCACCGGCAAGGGGATCGCCAATCCGGTCGCCACCTTCTGGACCGCGGCTCAGATGCTTGAGCATCTCGGGGAGGGCGCTGCCGCCGCACGGCTGATGCGTGCCGTCGAGGCTGTGACGGCGGAGGGCATTCTGACGCCGGACGTGGGTGGAAAAGCGACCACGCAAGAGGTCACCGACGCTGTCTGTGAGGCAATCCGCGGCTCCAACATCTGACGGGCAATCATGCGCCCGCGCGACGGATGATGAATGGGGCCGTTCCTCCGGAGGGAATATGATGACGCATCAGACGGATCCAGGGGAGCATCTGCCCCGGTCTCGGCGGGACGTGATTGCGGGGGCGATCTTTCTAGCCCTCGCGGCGGCCTTCGCATGGGGCGCCACCCACTATGAAATGGGCCGCCCGATCCGGATGGGGCCGGGTTTCATCCCGCTCGTCCTTGCCATCTTGCTCGGAGCGCTCGCAGTCGGCGTGGCGCTTGCCCGGTCGGATCCGGAGCAGCACGAGAGCGGTCGCCCTGTGCCCTGGCGCGGCATCGCCCTGGTGTCGTTCGCACTGATCCTCTTCGGCGCCTATGGCCGCTCGTTCGGCCTCGTTCCCATCGTGTTCCTCGTCACGTTCGTGACAGCGCTCGCCTCACGGCGCAATTCGATCATCGCCGCTTTCGGGGCCGCGATCGTGCTGTCCGGTCTCTGTTACGTGGTCTTCAAGCTCGGGCTCGGCGTCGTCTTGCCGACAATCGGCCCGGCGTTCGGCCCCTTCGAAGCCCTCTGAGGAGACGGATCGTCATGGAGCTTCTGTCCAATCTCGCCGTCGGCTTCGACACGGCCCTTACGCTCCAGAACGTCTTCTGGTGTTTCGTCGGCGTTCTCGTCGGCACCCTCGTCGGCGTGCTGCCGGGGATCGGGCCCACGGCGACCATCGCATTGCTGCTGCCGATCACGTTTTCCTTCTCGCCCGTAACCGCTCTCATCATGCTCTCCGGGATATATTACGGCGCGCAGTATGGCGGCTCGACCACGGCCATCCTGATCAACCTGCCGGGCGAATCCTCCTCGGCGGTCACCGCCATCGACGGCTATCAGATGGCCCGCCAGGGTCGGGCCGGACCGGCGCTCGCTACTGCCGCACTCGGCTCGTTCTTCGCCGGCTCGGTGGCGACGCTGATCCTCGCCGTGGCGGCGCCGCCGCTCGCCCGCGTCGCACTCAACTTCGGCGCCGCCGAGTATTTTTCGCTGCTCATCCTCGGTCTCCTCGTTTCCATCTCGCTCGCCCACGGCTCGGTCATCAAGGCGCTTGCGATGATCGTGCTGGGGCTTCTGCTCGGGAGTGTCGGCCAGGATGTGACCAGTGGGACGGCTCGCTTCACCATGGGCTTCCGGGAGCTCTATGGCGGCATCAACTTCGTTTCGCTCGCCGTCGGGATGTTCGGCGTCGCCGAAATCTTCCGGAATCTCGAGGCAGAGACGACCCGCGAGGTCGGCATCTCGCAGGTGAAGAACCTGTGGCTCTCGAAGCGGGATTTCCGCCGCATCGCTGGTCCGGTCCTGCGCGGCACCGGCCTTGGCTCTGTCCTCGGTATCCTGCCCGGAGGCGGGCATGTCCTTGCGTCATTCGCCTCCTATTCGGCGGAGAAGTATCTTTCGAAGAAGCCGCAGGAATTCGGCAGAGGCGCCATCGAAGGGGTCGCCGGACCGGAATCCGCCAACAACGCTGCCGCCCAGACCTCCTTCATCCCGTTGCTGACGCTGGGCATTCCAGCTCATCCGGTAATGGCGCTGATCGTTGGTGCCTTCATCCTTCAGGGCATCACGCCGGGGCCCAACGTGATCACGGACCAGCCGGCGCTGTTCTGGGGTATCATCGCCTCAATGTGGATCGGCAATCTGCTGCTCGTTATCCTGAACCTGCCGCTGATCGGGCTTTGGGTGAAGATGCTCACCATTCCCTACAGGGTGCTGTTCCCGGCCATCGTGATCTTCGCCTCGATCGGCTGCTACTCGATCGACAGCAACCCGTTCGACGTCTACGCCATCGTCGCGTTCGGCATCCTCGGCTATGTCCTGATCCGCCTCGGTTGTGAACCCGCACCGCTGCTGCTCGGCTTCGTGCTCGGACCGCTCCTGGAGGAAAACCTCCGCCGCGCGATGATCATCTCCAAGGGCGATCCGACCGTGTTCCTGACACGCCCCATCTCCGCTGGCCTGCTTGCGCTCGGTCTAGCATGCATCGTCATTGCCCTTCTGCCTTCGATCCGGCGTAAGCGTGCCGAGGTGTTCGTCGAGGACGACTGATCGCTCGTCCGCTCGCGGCAGGGCTGGCTCCATCGCATCCCCCATGGCCCCGCCAGAGCCAGGGCGGCGAAGAGTACCGCCCTGCTGCGCGACGCTAACTCGCCCTGTGAGCAGTTGCTTGCCTGAAGGAAAGCCTGCCGACCAACCAGAGCATCATGGCCGGCGGAGGCGTGATCACACGAGTGCGAGGCCTGAAAAACTAAGAGAACGATGCGGTGGCTTGCTCGAGAAAGACCCGCAGCAGGCGGATTCGTGCCGAGCCTTTCATCCACAGAAAGCCGAGCCGCCGCGGCTCGGCCGGCAATGGGAGCGGCAATTTCGCCAGTGACAGGCCTTCGGGCCAGGGCGGCGACCAGTCGGGTACGAGCGAAACCCCGAGCCCCCGATCGACCATGACTGCAATCGCGTCGAGGGTCGAAAGCTCGAACCGCTCCCGAGGCCGGATCTTGGCGTGGGTGAGGTAATTGTCGACCAGACGTCCGCCCCAGAAGCTGCGGCCGTAACGGATGAACGGCTCAGTCGCCAGGACCGTATGGGCGTCCAGACCGCTCATCGATGACGGCACGATCACCAGCAAAGGCTCCTCTCGCAGAACGGACCACCCGCAGGCTTTGGGCAGCGCGAAGTAGGGCTCGATGATGATGGCCCCATCCACCTCGCCATTCAGCACCTTGGAATGGAGCTCGGCCGACTGCCCGGGAACGATGTGAATCTCCAGGCCCGGGTAGACCTCCTGCACGGCCGTCAGGATTTTCGGCATCAGGCCCGTAATGGCGGTTGGAACCGCACCGATCCGGATTTCTCCGGAAGGCGTTTCGGTCGCCAGGGCCGATTTGAGGTTGCTGACGTCACGCAGCAGGTTACGACCCAGCTCTGTCAGAGCCCGTCCTGCCTCCGTGGGCGTCACCGTTCGACCGGAGCGGACGAGAAGGCGCGCCCCGAATTCCTTTTCGAGCGTGCGCATGCGCAGGGCTACGGAGGCCGGGGTCAGATTGAGGCGGCGGGCTGCTTCGGCGAGCGAGCCGCCTTCAACGACGATGACGAAGGTCCTGAGAAATTCGGTGTCCATAAGATGGAAAAACTATCTTCTTAATGTGGAAAAGGCCAGCTTTTCCCATCGTATCGGCGGCAGGTACTCTTCCTGTGTTGGCTCGTCCGTTCGGGGGCGAGCCTGTAAAGGGGCCTGCTTGAAAGGCCTCAGCCACATGGGAGAGAAATCACGATGCCCGTTTGCCGTCGCACCACTTTGTTCGCCCTCGCTGCCTTGGCCATTGCCGGCGCCGCGCCAGCCCAGGCTCAGATCAAGGGACTTGAGATCATCGCCCCGGCCAACCCGGGCAGCGGCTTCGACCAGACCTCCCGAGCTGTCAGGGATGCCCTGCAGGAGGCAGGCCTCGCCTCCGGTATCCAGGTTTTGAACGTTCCTGGGGCCGGCGGCGCCATCGGGCTCGCTCAGTTCGTGAATGGGCAGAACCGCGGACCCGGGCTGATCACGATCGGCGTAACCACGGTCGGAGCGATCCTGACGACCAAGCCGCCAGTCACCTTGGAGGACGCCGCGCCTCTCGCCCTGCTGCTGCGCGAGTACAGCGTGGTGGTGGTCCCAGCCAATTCCGACATCAAGACGCTGGCCGATCTCACCGCCAAGGTGAAGGCCAATCCCGCATCCGTCACATGGGCCGTAGGGTCCGCTGGCGGCCTCGACCACGTTATCGCAGGACAGATCACGAAAGCGGTCTCCGGCGATGCCAGCAAGACCAATGCGATCAACTATGCCGGTGGCGGCGAACAGGTCGCAGCCATCCTCGGTGGTCACGTGACCGCCGGGATCGGCGGCGTGCCGGAGTTCGCATCGCAGATCAAGTCCGGCAAGGTCCGGGCTCTTGCCGTATCGTCCGGTGAGCGCCTCGCCGACCTCGACGTTCCGACTCTGAAAGAGCAGGGCGTCGATGTGGAGATCGGAACTTGGCGCGGCCTGTTGGCCCGGAAGCAGGCGACCGATGCCGAGAAGAAGGAACTGAGCGCTGCGATCGAGAAGATGGTTGCGACTCCGACCTGGAAGGCCGCCCTCGAGAGGAATGGCTGGATCGGCGCCTACCGGAACGGGGAAGGGTTCAATGCCTTCCTGAAAGAGCAGCAGTCCATGATGAAGACCGCGCTGGGGGAACTCGGTCTCCTGAAATAGCGGTCACTGACCGATTGCAACATTCCTGAGGCAGGCTGCCGCGGTCGCACCGATGCAGCCCGCCTTGGGTTCGCTGACCAAGGCGTCATTGACCAGCGCGGTGACGTCGCCATTCGGATCTCGGGAAAGAACCCATGCAACGTCTGATGCGGAGCAAGCTCTTCGTGCCCGGTTCACGGCCGGAACTCTTCGCCAAGGCGGCTGCGTCCGCTGCCGACGCGCTCTCGTTTGACCTTGAGGATGCCGTGGCCGCGGATCGCAAGGCGGAGGCAAGAGCCGCCGTGGGAGCCTTCCTGCGAAGCCGCTCGAATGACGATCGCAAAATCGTCGTCGTCCGCGCGAACGGTCTTTCGAGCGGATTGTTCGAAGACGATCTCGAAGCGATCGTCGGCCCCGGTCTCGACATTCTCAACCTGCCGATGGTGGAGAGCGGCGACGAGGTCCGGGAGGCAGTCCGTGCGATCCATCGGCTCGAGGCAGCAGCGGGCACGGAGCGCCCCATCGGCATCCTCGCCAACATCGAGACGCCAAAAGGCTTGCGGCTTGCGGCCGAAATCGCGACCGCGGACCCGCGTGTCGTCGGACTTCAAATCGGATATGCGGACTTGTTCGAGCCATCGGGCATCAATCGAGCCGATCCGAAGGCCTTGAGTTACGTCCGCATGGCGATCCGTCTGGCTGCGGCCGAGGCGAAGGTTCCGGCTTACGACGGAGCCTATGCGGTGGTCGCCAATCCCGAGCGATATCGGGAAGAATGCGAGGAGGCACGCAGTCTCGGATTCGCAGGCAAGAGCTGCATCCATCCGACGCAGATTCCGATCGCCAACGAGTGCTTCATGCCTCGTCCGGCCGAGGTCGAAAAGGCCCGCCGTATCCTGGCGGCAGCCGAGGAGGCGGCCGCCAAGGGCGTCGGGGCTTTCGTCGTCGATGGCCAGATGATCGATGAACCCTTCCTCGTCAGTGCACGGGCCATCGTCGCCCTTGCCAAGCAATTCGATTCGAAACGAACCGGGGAGGGCTGCTGACATGGTCTCTTCGACGCTTCACCAGCGCGCCTATCGCCCCGACGCCCAGGGGACCCTGAGCGGCGTGCGGATCCTCGATCTTTCGCGCCTTTTTGCAGGCAATGTCTGCACGCAGATGCTGGCCGATTTCGGGGCCGAGGTGATCAAGGTCGAGCCGCCTGAGGGCGACACGCTGCGGGCCTGGAAAACCGAGGGCGTCAGCACCCATTGGAAGATTTACGCTCGCAACAAGAAGAGTCTCTGCCTCGATCTAAGAAATCCTCAAGCGTCTGAGATCGTCAAAGCCCTCGTTCCTTCGTCCGATATGTTCATCGAGAGCTTCCGTCCCGGCGTGCTCGAAAAGATGGGGCTCGGCCCCGATACGTTGCTGAAACTCAATCCACGGCTCGTGATCATGCGGATCTCAGGCTGGGGCCAGGACGGGCCCTACAGCCAGCGTCCCGGCTTCGGGACCGTCGTGGAAGGCATATCCGGTTTCGCAGCCATCAACGGTTTCGCCGACCGGGAACCCGTTCTTCCCCCGATGTATCTCGCCGATGGCATCGCCGGCGTCTATGGCGCCTCCGCGGCCATGATCGCTTTGCGCGAGGTGGAGTTGAAGGGTGGGCAGGGGCAGGTCATGGACTTGCCGTTGCTCGATCCGCTCTTCTCGATCCTCGGCCCGCAATCCGCCAATTATCGACTCACCGGCACGGTCAAGCCGCGGACGGGCAGTCGCTCGACGAACTCGGCTCCGCGCAATGCCTATCGATGCAAGGACGGGCGGTACGTGAGCCTCTCGGCTTCAATCCAGAAAATGGCCGAGCGCCTGTTCCGGTCCATCGGACGACCCGATCTCATCGACGATCCCCGGTTCCGGACGAATGCAGACCGCGTCAGGAATGCCGAGGAGCTGGACGCCATCATCGGAGCCTTCATCGCCGAGCGGACGCAGGCGGAGAACGTCGCCTTCTTTGAGGCTGCAGAAGTTACGATCGGGCCGATCTACGACACCTCTCAGATCCTCGATGATCCGCACTTCATCGAGCGTGAAGTCATTGCCGACTATCCCGATCCGGACATGGGCGCTCTGCCGATGCACCATGTCGTGCCGCGACTTGAAGGCACCCCTGGCTCCATTAGGACGCCGGCCCCGAGGTTGGGCGAACATAACCGGGCCGTGCTGTCCGAAATTGGGATCGACGACGCCGGATACGCCGATCTGGTCGCATCCAAGGTGGTGTACGGAGAAACCTGATCAGTCACGGAGCACTCTCGGGTCCGTGACGGAATCGTCAGGGGCATCACACGCAAGTCGATGCGCCGACAATCGGCAGGCCCGTCCAAAGGGTTGCGAACAGGGCAACGCCGGCCGCTCCGAGGGTGCTCGCCGACATGAAACGGGAGAGCTGCCCTTGATCGGCACGACTCCTCCGCATCTTCAGGCACCCGCGGAGCAACACGCCCGATGCAGCCAGATGGCCGGCCCACACCACGAGCAGCACAAGCCTGTTCAGGCTGACCGCCCCGACTTCCACGTTCTGCCAGCCGAGGCTGCACCCGATTGCGTTCGCCGCGTACAAGGCCGTGAAGGCCGAACTCCAGATGAGGAAGCCGGCGACAAGGAGGAGGAGCTGGCGCGGCGAGTCCGTCCGGTTCATGAGCCGATCATCCAGGGCAGTGCGTAGACCATGAGAATGGCGATGATCCCGCTGGCCGCCGTGTAGCGGTGCCAGAGATCGCCGATGCGCAGGTCCAGGTCGCGTTTCGCGGAGACGAATCCCGAGAGGCAGCGATACCATCCGAAGCCGGCGAACAGGATGCCGAGTGCAGCATGAAGGCCGGCATAGGCCAGAATGGCGGAGGTGGTTGCCGCATAGGCGTGTCCCGTCGGGTCCGGCGCCAGGATGGCGAGCCGGGCCAAGCATGTCAGCGCGAGCGCGTACCCGGCCGCCGTCGCGATCAGCCAGAACGACGAGCGCACGATCCGGCCGACGGCGTTTTCTGCCCCAGCCTTCCGGCTCGCCAGTGCTGCCAGGGCGAACCCGAAGACGCCCGTGAGCGGCAGGACGATTCCCATCTCCATGAGCGTGGAAGGAGGCCAGCCCGGAGCGACAATCCAAAGATAGAAACTACCGAACAGCAGCGATGCGAAGAGCGTTCCGTCGGCCAGGAGCGTGAAGGCCATGGCCCACCAGGACGGAGCGCCGGATGCTTCCTGATGCACAGGCGCAGTCTCGTTCCGGCCGATGGGCAGAAGGCCGCGGTCCCGGCGCAGACCCGTGTTCCGAGACCATGCGACGAGCAGCACGGCGGCCAGTCCTGCGCCGGTCAGGGCTAGCATGTAGGCCTTCATCAGGAGCGACACGAAGAACAGGCCCGTCGCGAGAGCACTCCAAAGGGGCAGGAAGGTCGGCCCCGGAAGCAGGATGACCTGATCGGGCCTGCCGGTGACCATGTGGACGCCCAGCGTCTCTCGCCAGCCGTTGCGCACGAAACCGAGATAGCCCTCGCCGCGGGTGAGGCGAACGGCCAGGTCCGAGGCGTCCGCGAGCGGCGAGCGGCTCCCTACCTCCGGAATAGACGCGATGTTGTAGTTCGGACTCGGGGTTGGCATGGCCCATTCGAGAGTGTCCGCCTTCCACGGGTTGCGCGGCGCGCGCCGTCCAAACCGCACCTGCAGGATGATGTCGATCACGAACAGGGCAAAGCCGATGGTCATGACGAAGCCGCCGATCGAGGAGAGCAGGTTGAGCCAGTCCCATCCGAGCTCGGGCGCATATGTGTGGACGCGGCGCGGCATGCCCCGCAATCCCGTCAGATGCATCAGGAAGAATGTGGCATTGAAGCCGATGAAGATCAGCCAGAAGGCCGTCACGCTCAACCGATAGACGGGCATGCGTCCGGTGAAGTGCGGAAGCCAATAATGCGCCGCCGCCATCATCGGGAAGATGAAACCGCCCACGAGCACATAGTGCAGGTGCGCCACCACGAAGTGGGTGTCGTGCGCCTGCCAGTCGAAGGGAACGACCGCCAGCATCACACCCGTCAGTCCGCCGGTGACGAAGATGAAGAAGAAGCCGAGGATATAGAGCATCGGAACGGTGAGCTGAGGCCGCCCCGACGACAGCGTCGCCAACCACGAGAAGATCTGTACGCCGGTGGGGATCGCGACCAGCATGCTCGCGGCGGAGAAAAACGCTTGGGCGAGATGCGGGATACCCACAGTGAACATATGGTGTACCCACAGACCGAACGAAAGGAAGCCCAGCGCGATGATGCTCACGACGATCCATGAGTAGCCGACAATGGAATGGCGGGCGAGGACGGGAAGGATGGTCGAGACGGCACCCGCGGCGGGCAGGAAGATGATGTAGACCTCGGGATGGCCGAAGAGCCAGAACAGGTGCTGCCACAGGAGGGCATCGCCGCCACGCGTCGGATCGAAGAACGGCCAGTCGAAGGCACGCTCCAGTTCGAGCAGGATGCTGCCAAGGATCAGCGGCGGGAAGCCGACCAGCATCATCATGCCCGTCACGAGAAGATACCAGGCGAGCAGCGGCATCCTGTCGAGCGACATTCCGGGAGCGCGCATCTTCAGGATCGTGACGACGATCTCCACAGCCGCCGAGATCGCGGAAATTTCCACGAAGGTGATGCCGATAAGCCAGACATCCGCGTTGATGCCCGGGGTGTAGGTCCGCGACGAGAGCGGCGTGTACATGAACCAGCCGGAATCGGGCGCCGCCCCCACCGCGAGCGCCGCCAGCAGGATCGAGCCACCGAAGACATAGCACCAGAAGCCGTAGGCGCCGAGGCGGGGAAAGGCGAGATCGCGTGAGCCGAGGATCTTCGGCAGCAGATAGATCGCCAATCCCTCGAACATCGGGATGGCGAACAGGAACATCATCACCGTGCCGTGCATGGTGAAGATCTGGTTGTAATGGTCTGGTCCGAGGAACGCGCTGTGCGGGGTCGCAAGCTGCGCCCGGATCAGCATGGCGAGAATGCCGCCGACGCCGAAGAACACGAACGCCGCCACGATGAAGCGCCGCCCCAGGATCGAATGATTGACGGCCGACAGCGCACCCCATCCTCCAGGCGTGCCCCAGACCTGATCGAGTTCCTTGTGGAGGCGGATCGGGGATTGCGGCGAGGACGGCATCGTCACGGCGCGACCTCCGTTCGCGGGGCGGCCTGCGGATCGGTCGCAAGCCGCGCGAGCGCGGCGGCGTATGTCTCGGGAGGGTGCGCCATCACGGCCATGTCCATCCCGGCATGCCCGTTGCCGCAGAACTCGGCGCACACGCCCCGGTACGTGCCGGGAGCCTGGGCCGTCAGACGGATCACGTTCACGTGTCCCGGCACGGCATCGATCTTCCCGCCGAGGCGCGGGATCCAGAAGCCATGGATCACGTCCGCGCTGGCCACGTGGATGTCAACGGGCATTCCGGCCGGAATGTGGAGGATGCCGACCGTCCTTGCCGTCCTCCCGTCTGCAAGCGGATGGGAGACTTCCCATCGCCATTGGCGGGCGAGCACATCGACCCGCACCGCCTCGGGCGCTCCCGGATGGGCGAGCAATCTTTCCCCGGTCACGAGCGCATAGACCAGGAGTGCGGTGAGGGTAGCGACGGGAAACAGAACGCCCCCACCGAGGAGCCAGCGACGGGCTGATGCCGGGCCTGGGCCGGACGTCATGAAGGCTCGGATCAGGAGCCCCATCACCAGGAGCAGGATAGCCGCCGCGCCGAAGAGCATCACCCACCACAAGCGCGCCACAGAGGCGGCGTGCGGACCTGCGGGGTCGAGCGTCGACAATGGCCCGGCGCACCCTGCGAGCGCGATGCAGGATGCCGATGCAGTGGCCCACCTGAACCAGGCGGCGGTTCGCCGTGTTGTGCCATTGGAAGGAAGCCAGAAACGAGGAGTTGCGCTGTGCCCAATCCCGTTGTCGAGGAGGTCGAAAGACACGATGTCAGCTCCGCGGTCGCGGTCGCCGGGCATCCGGTCCATGCGATGCTCGTCACCTTTCCGATCGCATTCACGGTCGGGACGCTGGGCGCCGATGTCCTGTATTGGTGGAGCGGCGACGCATTCTGGGCGCGGGTCGAGCTCTGGTCGAGCGGCATCGCCTTCATCCTTGGCGTTCTCGCCGGTCTTGTCGGAACGGCGGAGCTCGTGCTCGTGAAAGGCATCCGCAAGCGCGCCGCGAGCTGGACGCACGCCATTGCGGCGATGATGCTGCTCGCAATCATCGGCGCGAATTGGGGCATCCGCCTGACCGATCACGAGGCGACCGTTCTTCCCACAGGGCTTTTCCTGTCTGGCCTTGGAATGGTGTTCGTGGGCATTGCGGGCTGGCACGGGGGCAAGCTGGTGTTCGAGCATCAGATCGGCCTCATGCTGTCGGAGAACGACTGAAGTCCGCCCGGTCGCCTCATCCAATCAGGCAACGACGCGATGTTGATCAACGGCTTCGACAGGACCAACCAGAGAATTGCAGAGATGACCGCGAAGGTCGCAAGCGCCGTCGCATGCCCGCGCCATGCCGCGAAGCACCGCTCCGGTCGGAAGACGCGAACGATGACGTAGCCGGCATGGACGTGCAGGAGGACCAGACCACCGACGGTTGCGAGCTTCAGCGCCATCCATAGCGTGAAGACCTCCCGCACAAAAATCAGCGCCGTGCCCGTGCCGACCGCCACGAACGCGGCCGGGGAGGTCACGGATGTGTAAACGAAGCGGGTGAATCTCTGGAGGTGGTAGAGCGCCTCACGATCCTTCACCCGAGTCTTCTGTGCATAGAGCCCCGGCAGCACGAGAAGCCCGGCGCACCAGATCACCAGCGACGCGATGTGGACAGCCTTCAGCCACGCCGTCATGCAGAGCCCTCCCGCCTGCGCGGGAGCGAGGACCCGCTCAGCGAGGCGCCGACGATGAGGAGGGCAGTCAGCACATAGGGCGCGGCAGCAGGGATCCACATGATGAGGCCGGCGATCTGCTGGTCTTCGAGCGGGGACAGGTGCCACGGCGCCGTCGTGCCAAGGTGCGGCTCGTAAAGCGGGGAGGGGGCGAAGGTGATCAAGGCGCCCAGCAAGCCCATCTGCGCCACGTTCCCGAGCAGCGGAAGGAGGGAGTGCAGCGAGGCCGAACGCAGGGGAAGCGTGCTCCAGAACAGGATTGCCGTTCCGAGAAGCGATATCTGCATGAGCCAGAAGATGCCATCGCTGCCCAGCGCCGCCGCATAGGGAGCGGGAGCATGCCAGAACCAGATGGTCGCCATCTGGATCACGAAGACGACGCCGAGTCCATTCGAGTTCCGCCGGGGTCTTTCGATGAATGGACATCCCAGCGCAATCAGGGGTGCCGCAACGACGATCATGATCACGGGATGCGTCACGCGGGCCGAGAACAGGGCCGATGTCAGGGCGCAGAACGGCGTGACGAACAGAAGCACGAGGATGAACCACCCGCACGTGAAGCAGATAGTCTCACGCTGACCGATCCTGGAGGATGCCCGCGCGATAAGGCCGTATGCAGCGGCAGACAACAGCAGCCCTGCGATGAGCCATGGGTCGAAGTTCCAGCTGTGCCAGAGTTCCGAAGGGACGGGCGCAGGGCCGCAATAAGGATCGCTCAGGAACATGATCGGCTCTCGGTTGGGGACAAGGTCAATCGTTTCGGCTCGGCAGCGCGAAGGCCTGCACGGAGTCGCCGATCTCCGTCTCCGTGAGGTGATGGCTGCAGGCAATGAGCCAAGCCCCGTTTGTCGTTAGCAGCGCGCCGATGGGGGCTAGACGAACACCTGGCACGATGACGCTCCAGGACCCGATTATGGTGGCGCCATGCCGATCCAAATGCGTCTCCTCCCTCATGACCGGATTGCCCAGTCCGTCACGCGCTGAACAGGCAAAAGGCCCTCGAAAGGTGGCACGCGAATGCCTCACTGGTCCTGGCCGGCTCCCGGCGCGGGCGAAGTCGATCGGGCAAACGCCGCCGTTAGCGAGAGGCGACCAGGCAGGCGGCTACGGATTTCTGCACCATCAAGTCCTCCATCTGCGGGGAAACGTGAGGCTCGAACGTCTGTGCCACGGCAAAGGTTCTGAGTTGTTGCTGATTTATCGCGCTGCCTCACGTCCTTGTTATCGGTCTGATCGTGTAGAGACTCATGCAAGTGCCAAAATGAAAGGTAATCAACGTATTCTGGCAATCTCCGAGAGGTGAGTTGCAGCAGAACCTTTCGGCTTTGCATTCGTTGGCCGACTTTGGAGAGGGAGGAGATACACGTGCGGGTGCCGCCTGAACTGAAGATATTCAAGGGCTTGTGGATCTACTTCGTCGGCCTGTTGCTCACGACCGTCGCGCTTCTGACATTGTATCACCTCGATCCGTCCACGCCGGAAATCGCATTGAACTAGGTTGCGCTTGCACGGAATGACGATGCGTTCCTTTATGAGGCTCACGGGAGGCGCGTGATTGCTTTCCAGCAAGCTGCCGAACCTGCGGGCGGCACTCCGTGATGAGGCGCGCAGCTCATGTCCATGAGGGTTTGGTCACGGCGTACGGATAGCATCGGCTACGATCGAGGGAGAGGCCAAAATGCTCCCCTAACGCGCGAATGGCGTCCTCATGATCCGGGTAGGGATCGCGGTTCTCGGGGCCGACAATGATGATCTTGAAGGCCGCGTCATTGTGGCCGCTCGGCGGAAGCATGGCTGTTGCAAGACCATTGCCCTCCGCATCGCGCAAGGTCAGAAACATCGGCATGGTCCGCTGCACGTAAGCCTTGAGACCGATGTTCTGCTCAATGAAGGGGCTGGCGGTCGAGCGGTAGGTCCCTGTCGCAGTATCCCAGGCGTGACGAAAATGCTTCTCAACGGCGTGGCCCATGATCTGCGACTCGAGGGCGGCTTCTCCCTCGGTCTCGATTCGGAACCAGCTTGTTTGTCCAGGGGCGTCGCAGACGAATTGCATGCCGTATCAACGCAGAAGCCGGGCAAGCGGTTGAGGTCGCGGAGCAGTCTAACAACGGAAATGCGCCTCCGGCACCATTCCCGCTCGTCGATCAACCCGTCTTGCCACGATGATCGTATCTCAGAAGCCGTCCTGTCACCTTCTTTCCCTCGCTGATCAGCCTTTTGGCTTTCTCGCGCAGCTTGTTCCTCTTCGCGCTGCTGCGGTGCTTCTCGCTTCCTTTGCCCATCGTTTGTCTCTCCAGATCGTCGCAGCATTGAAACGATGCTTGCCGGCCGCAGTTCCGATCCTCAGCCCCTGATCAAAGATCTCATTCCGACAGGGGGTTGATCGGAGTGGCACTTCTGCGTCGCTGTGACGAGCAGGCGGCCGTAGCAATTCCCGCAGGGGCATTCAGGTGCTGGCAGAACGGAAACGAACGCGATCCGCCGGGATCCCGCACCACAGTCCCAAACTGTCAAAGCAATGGCCGAATCGGTCAAGCAGCAGGCGTGGGAAAGGGCACACTCGCCTTAATAGATAAGCCGGATCATCGCGGACATCGGCCCAAGCTCCAATTCCGCGAGCCGCTTAGCTCGCCCGGCGACCCGTCGCACAGCCCATCGAGAACACAGGGGGAAAGCAATCATGACGGCTGCGATTCCAGCCCAGGACACGTCCCAGCGCGGTCAGCGCCGGCACGACAAATACGATCGGCTCGTGGCGGCCGCTCAATCTCTGCCGAAGCTGAAGGTCGCCGTGGTGCACCCATGCGATGCGGCTTCCCTAGGGGCTGTGTTCGAAGCAGCGGAACTCGGTCTGATCGAGCCGATTCTCGTCGGGCCTCAGGCCAGGATCGCGGCCGCCGCGCAGACGCTGGGCAAGGATGTCTCCAGGATGCGCATCGTCGACGCCCCACACAGCCATGCGGCGGCCGAGAAGGCGGTCGAACTCGTCAGGGCCGGCGAAGCCGAGGCGCTGATGAAGGGAAGCCTGCACACGGACGAGCTCATGGGCGCGGTGGTCCGCCGTGAGGGCGGCCTGCGCACGGCACGCCGGATCAGCCACTGCTTCGTCATGGACGTGCCCGGCCACGACAATGCGCTCATCATCACCGACGCGGCGGTCAACATCGCGCCGACGCTGGAGGACAAGGTTCACATCGTCCAGAACGCCATCGACCTAGCCCAGGCAATGCGCGTCGATCCAGTGCGGGTCGCGATCCTCTCGGCGATGGAAACGGTCAATCCGAAGGTGCCCTCGACCATCGAGGCCGCGGCCCTGTGCAAGATGGCTGACCGTGGGCAGATCACCGGCGGGATCGTGGATGGTCCCCTGGCGCTCGACAATGCCATCGATCTCGGCGCGGCGAAGATCAAGAAGATCCAGTCCCCCGTCGCCGGGCAGGCCAACGTGCTCGTCGTGCCGGATCTCGAGGCGGGCAACATGCTCGCCAAGAGCCTGACCTTCCTGGCCGATGCCGATGCCGCCGGCATCGTGCTCGGGGCCCGCGTGCCGGTCGTCCTCACCAGCCGGGCCGACTCGACCATCACGCGGCTGGCTTCCTGCGCCGTGGCCTCGCTCGTGGCCGAGGCGCAGCGAAGGCAACTCGCCATCCCGGAGGTCTGAGCCATGGTGCCCGTCCTCATCGTCCTCAACGCGGGTTCGTCGAGCCTCAAGTTCCAGGTTTACGACACGCCGGACGGCGCTGAGCCGCGCGTCGCCTTCAAGGGGTTGTTCGAAGGGTTAGGCGGACCGGCGCACTTTGTCGTCAAGGATGCCTCGGGACAATTCCTCGACGAGATGACGTGGAACTCCGGCGACCGGCTCGGACACGAGGAGGCACTGATGCACCTCGTCTCGTGGCTGCGGCAGCATCAGGAGGGGCGCAAGCTCGCGGCCATCGGGCACAGGGTGGTCCATGGCGGAGAGAGCTTTTCCGGCCCCGTGCTCATTGATGAAGACGTGGTCCAGAAGTTGGAAACTCTGGTGCCGCTCGCCCCCCTGCACCAGCCCCACAACCTGGAGCCGATCCGGATCGTGCGCCGGCGCCTGCCGGGGCTGCCGCAGGTTGCCTGTTTCGACACCGCCTTTCACCGGACACAGTCCGATATCGCGACCCTGTTTGCCATTCCGCGTGAAATGCGCGAGCGCGGCGTGCGGCGCTATGGCTTTCACGGGCTGTCGTACGACTACATTTCTTCCGTGCTGAAGAACTACGCTCCACGCCTCGCCGAGGGGAGGGTCATCGTCGCTCATCTCGGGAACGGCGCGAGCCTCTGTGCCCTCGACGGGGGGGTGAGCATCGCGACGACGATGGGTTTCTCAGCTCTCGACGGTCTTCCGATGGGAACGCGCTGTGGCGCCGTCGATGCCGGAGTCGTCTTCTTCATGCTTCGGGAAATGAAGCTCAGCCCGGACGAGGCTGAGCGCGTGCTCTACACCAAGTCCGGTCTGCTCGGCGTTTCCGGCCTGTCGAACGACATGCGCGTGCTGCGGGCCAATGCCCCGACCAATGCCGACGCCAAGCGCGCCATCGACCTCTTCGTCTATCGCATCAGGCGTGAAATCGGTTCGTTGGTCGCGGCGCTCGGCGGGCTCGACGCGCTCGTCTTCACGGGCGGCATCGGCGAGAACGACGCGGCGACCCGCGCCGAGGTGATCGCCGGGCTCGCATGGGCGGGGCTTACGCTGGACGAGGCGGCCAACCGCGCCGGTGGACCTCGGATCTCCGCCGGATCCGACCCCACGGCATGGGTCATCCCCACCAACGAGGAATTCGTGATCGCCCGGCAGACGCAGAGCGTCCTCGGCGCGACGCAAGCCAAACTTGCATCCTGAACACGGAGATTGACGTCATGGAAACCCTAAAGACCAAGCCGGGCGAGTCGAAGGCCCAGGAGGAGCTTGCCGACGAGACGTTCATGTCGGCCGCCGATCTGCGCAACTATATGACCGAGATGCAAATGGCCAAAGCCATGAAGTCGGTCGATGGGATGGATAAGGCCGGCAAGGCACGCGACGAGCTGATCAAGCGGCTGTCTGAGCCCCTCGACCTCTCCCCCGAGCGGTTGAAGGAGATCCTGCAGCCGTTGCGGACCAAGCTGCGGGCGGCGGCGGAGCGCGGCCAGACCGAGCTCATGGTCATGCGCTTTCCCAGCGCACTTTGCTCGGATAAGGGCCGCGCGATCAACAACTCGGACGAATCCTGGCCGGAAACCCTCACCGGACGCCCGCGTCAGGCCTATGAGCTGTGGCGCGATCAGCTCAGGCCGGCCGGATTTCGGTTGAGCGCGATGATCATCGAGTGGCCGGGTGGATTGCCGGGCGATGTCGGCTTCTTCCTCAAATGGGGCGAAACCAAGAAATGAGCTTCTTCGCAAGCCAACTCTGGACGGGATGAATGCGATGCGGGACGGCGAAACCAAGATCGAACACCAGGACGACGGGCAGGCTCGGCTGACGAAGCTCGCTCGCTCACAGGCGAAGGTGACCGAGGTCTATCACGAACGCTGCACCAGAGCCATGCAGCGTTACCTCGATGCCGTGAGGGTTGCGGGCGAGCCGTTGAGAAAGGAGCCGGTCCGATCGGTGTCGCCTCTCGATCTCTGGCGCGACGTCAGCGCCTATTGGCTAGATTTCGGCCAACGCTCGGTCCTGTTCTGGGACACGCTGCGCCAGCGCGGCAACAATTGGATCGAGCACGAGAAAGCCGGCAAGCCGCCACTTTTGGCCTTTGAGTGGGAGATGGTCGCCGACGCCCGCATGTTCGAGCACCCCGTGAACTACGCTCTCGTGCGCATCGTCCCGCCGGTCGGCATCAAGACGGATCCTGAGCTTCGGCCCTTCGTCATCATCGATCCGCGGGCAGGCCACGGGCCCGGCATTGGCGGGTTCAAGCTCGACTCCCAGGTCGGAGTGGCGCTCAAGGCAGGGCACCCGGTCTATTTCGTGATCTTTTTCCCCGATCCAATGCCTGGGCAGACCCTCGCCGACGTTTCCCGGGCAGAGGCCGAATTCCTGCGCATTGTCGGCGAGCGCCATCCCAAGACTCATAAGCCCGTCCTGTTCGGCAACTGCCAGGGTGGCTGGGCCTCGATGCTGGTCGGGGCCGTCGAGCCGGACCTCGTCGGCCCGATCGTGATCAACGGAGCGCCGATGTCGTATTGGGCCGGCAACGACGGCGAGAATCCGATGCGTTACGCGGGCGGCATTCTCGGCGGTCTCTGGCCGGCGCTCCTGGCCAGCGATCTCGGCGCCGGCAAGTTCGATGGCGCCTACCTCGTTGAAAACTTCGAATATCTCAACCCGGCCAACACCTATCTCGACAAGTACTACACGCTCTTCTCGAAGATCGACACGGAACCCGATCGCTTCCTGGAATTCGAACGTTGGTGGGGCGGCTTCTTCCTGATGAACCGGCAGGAGATCAAGTGGATCGTCGAGAACCTTTTCGTGGGCAACAATCTGGCGGCCGGTGACGCCGAGTGGTCCGAGGGCCGTGCTTTCGACCTGCGGTCGATCAAGTCGCCGATCATCGTGTTCGCGTCGCTCGGCGACAACATCACGCCGCCGCAACAGGCGTTCAACTGGGTGGCCGATCTGTATCCCACCACCGAGGCGCTGAAAGCCAATGGGCAGGTGATCGTCGGCCTGATGCACGAGAGCGTCGGCCATCTTGGCATCTTCGTCTCAGGCGCGGTCGCCAAGCGGGAATACACGCATATCGTCGATCTCATCGAATACATCGAACATCAGCCGCCGGGCCTCTACAGAATGCACGTGGAGGAGAGTAAATCGGACGGTAAGGTCCGCTACGACGTGGCTCTGGCCGAAATGCGGGTCGAGGACCTGCAGGTCCTCCAGAAATACAGCCGTAAGGACGAGATGCCGTTCGAGGCGGTCGAGAAGACATCGGAGGCGCTCGCGTCCGCCTACGAGACCTTCGTGCATCCGTTCGTAGGGCCGTTGGTCACGCCGGCTGCGGCCGGGCTCGTCAGGGCATTCAATCCCCAGAGGGTTCAACGCTGGGCCGTTTCCGACCTCAATCCTCTCCTGTGGCCGCTCAAAGGCATAGCGGATATGGCGAAGGCGAACCGGGCACCGCGTGACGATGACGGTCCGGCGGCAAAAGTGGAGCGCTGCGCTGCCGCCGTCACCTCCGCTTCGTGGGATCTCTACCGCGACCTTCGCGATGCGGCGGTTGAGAACATTTTCTTTCGCACCTATGGCCCCGCCAGCATCGGCATGGCCATGGAGGAGCAGGAGCCCGGCGCGCAAGAGCGGTTCGACGTGCGCAATGCCCCTCTCGTGAAGGAGGCGCTGTCGCGCATCGAGGAAGGCGATCGGATGAAGGCCACGGTCCGCGCGGCGCTTCTGCTGATGAAGGCGGGCACCGGGCGGCGGCGGCTCTCGGCCATGAAGCGGACACGGGAGCTGATCGGAGAGGACAGCGGTCTGCTCGACATGCCGATGGAGGCTGCCCGCGAGCTCATACGCGAGCAATCCTACATCGTCGACTTCGAACCGGTGAAGGCGCTCCTCGCCCTTCCCAAGCTCCTGCGGACTTCCGAGGACCGGCACAGGCTGCTCGATCTGCTCGACCGCGTGGCGGGCAGGATCGAAGCCAACGAAAAGCAGATGACCCTGCTGGGCGAGATCCGGCGCCTTCTCTCCGAAAACGAGACCGCCGCCAAAACCAAGGCGGAGCCGATCACCGTGACGCTGGTGGAGCGCGAGGTGGAGGGCGGCTCCGGGACAGCATCAAGGTCGGGATCGGTTCGTCAGCCACGTGACAACCGACGCACAAGGGCAAGCTCATGAACGATCGACAGGCCGAACAGACGAAAGTCGCCATTCAATCGAAGATCCTGCACGGCAAGCGGGCTCTCATCGTCGGCATCGCCAACGAGCATTCGATCGCCTATGGCTGCGCTCGGATCTTCCGCGAGCTCGGCGCCGATCTTGCCGTCACCTACCTCAACGAGAAGGCAAAACCCTATGTGGAGCCTCTCGCCAAGGAACTCGGGGCGTCGGTCTTTGCGCCCTGCGACGTGGCCCAAGCCGGTCAGCTCGAAGCGGTCTTCCAGCAGATCCGCACGACCTGGGGCAGCCTCGACATTGCGCTCCATTCGATCGCGTTCGCGCCGAAACAGGACCTGCAGGGGCGGCTCGTCGACAGTTCGGACGAGGGTTTCAAGGTGGCGATGGACGTCTCCTGTCACTCCTTCGTTCGTATGGCCCGGCTCGCCGAACCGTTGATGCACCATGGCGGAACGCTCCTGGCGATGAGCTATCACGGCGCCAACAAGGTGGTTCCGAACTACAATCTGATGGGTCCCGTGAAGGCGGCGCTGGAGAGCGCCGTCCGCTATCTCGCATATGAGTTGGGTGACAAGCATATCCGGGTACATGCGATCTCGCCGGGCCCTCTGAAGACGCGGGCGGCCTCCGGGCTGAAGGATTTCGACGTCCTCCTGTCCGAGGCCATCGAGCGGGCCCCCATCGGCGAACTGGTCGACATCGACGATGTCGGTCTCACGGCGGCCTATCTGACGACACCCTTCGCCAGGAGGCTGACGGGGACGACCACCTACGTCGATGGCGGACTGAGCATCATGGCATGAGGCCAGCCTCACGCGTGATTGTCCGAACAAAGGGAGGTCAGGATGACGTTCGGTCTCTTCGGTCCGCGAAGGCGCATCGGCATCATCGCTGCATGTGCCGTCCTTCTGGCAGGGGCGGCATGGGCCCAAGCGCCGGGCGAGCCGCTTTCGCAGCCTGATCGCACGAAGCCGCGTCAGCCGACACCCTCGTCCGTTCAGCAGAAGGACGTGCAGCAGACGAAGGAGGAAAAAGGTGGGTCGGAGGCCGAAAGGAAGGTTCATGCGATGGACCGCCGGCTGAACCGCACCCTGCGCAGCGTTTGCATCGGGTGCTAGCGGCCACATCACATCGGGAGAGAACAGTGCGTTCAGTGGACCATCGCGACGCAATGAACAGCCGGGAACGGGCAACGTCCGCCGAGGCGTCATACGTCGAGAAGGCGATCGGACTCGTGCTGCTTCTGATGCTGGCCGCCGGCTGCGTCTATATCCTGACGCCATTTCTCAACGCCATCTTCCTCGCTGTCACGCTCTGCGTCTCCACGTGGTCGCTGTTTCGGAAGCTCGAGAAGGGGCTCGGACGGCGTCCGACTGCCGCTGCCCTGCTCATGACCCTGATTATCGCGGCTCTGCTCGTGCTCCCGCTGATGGCGTTGGGCGCGAACCTGGCGGACGACGTTGCGCGGCTCAGCGCGACCGTGCGCTCCGGCATCGATCAGGGACTGCCACCGCCCGCATGGCTCGGGCGCGTGCCCATGTTCGGGCACGAAGCGGAGCGGATCTGGCTTGAGGCGTCGGAGCAAGGGAAAGGTCTCGGGCCGGCATTGGCACCTTATGTGGGGCCGTTGCGGGATTGGGCGCTGCGCCAGGGGGCCACGCTCCTCTCCGGAACGCTCCAGGTGGGCTTCGGCATCGTGCTCGCCTTCTTCCTCTACCGGGACGGCGCCTCCGTCGAGCGCCGCCTCGAATGGGCGATGGCGCGCCTGGGCGGCTGGCGGGCTCACCATGTGCTGAGGGCGGCGGGCGCCACCATCAAGAGCGTCGTCAACGGAGTTCTCGGCACTGCCCTGGTGCAGGGGATCCTGCTCGGCTTCAGCTTCTGGCTCGCGGGCGTTCCCGGCGCCATCGTGCTGGGTGCCGTGGGAGTGGTTCTGACTTTGCTGCCGATGGGGCTCGTGCTCCTCTGGCTGCCGGCTGGCCTCTGGCTGATGTCCGACGGACATACCGGATGGGCCGTGTTCGTGATGCTCTGGAACGGCCTTGTCGTCGGCAGCCTCGACAACGTTCTGCGTCCATACCTGATCAGCCGCGGCATCCGGATGCCGATGGTCCTGGTCTTTCTCGGCGTGCTCGGCGGCCTGCTGACCTTCGGGATCATCGGTGTCTTTCTTGGCCCCGTGCTGCTCGCGATCGCACACACCCTGTTCCAGGATTGGGGGCGCGCCAGCGAGACCGCGCCCGGCGCGACCTGATCAGGGGCAAAAGGGGAGGGAGGCCTCGATGAAAACCATTACGCTCCAGGACGCCGTTACGATGATCCCGGCGGGGGCCACGCTGATGGTCGGCGGGTTCATGGGGGTTGGCACGCCCGAGCCGGTGGTCGACGAGATCGTGCGCCAGAAGAAGTCCGATTTGACGGTCATCGCCAACGACACTGCGGCGCCCGGCATCGGCATCGGCAAGCTGGTCGATGCGGGGCTGCTTCGGCGGGTGATCGTGAGCCATATCGGCCTGAATCCCGAGACGCAGAGGCAGATGCTCGCGGGCAACCTGCAGGTGGACCTCGTTCCGCAGGGCACGCTCGCCGAGCGCATCCGCGCCGGTGGCCATGGTCTCGGCGGCATCCTGACCCCGACCGGCATCGGCACGGTCGTCGAAGAAGGCAAGCAGACGATCGACGTCGATGGCCGCCCGTATCTGCTGGAGCCGGCGCTGCGCGCCGACTTCGCGCTCGTGCATGCGTTCATCGCCGATTACCTCGGTAATCTCTCGTATGTCCTCACGGCGCGCAACTTCAACCCGCTGATGGCGATGGCCGCTGATACCGTCGTGGTCCAGGCCGAGAACATCGTTCCCGTCGGAGTCGTCGCGCCCGACCACGTCATGACGCCCGCTCCGGTCGTCGATTACCTCATCGCGAAAGGGTAAGGCCATGGATGCACAATCCCTTATCGCCAGACGTATCGCACGGGAGCTGCAGGATGGCATGCTGGTCAATCTCGGCATCGGCATCCCGACCCTCGTGGCCAACTTCGTCCCCAAGGGGATCCACGTCTTCTTTCAGTCCGAAAACGGCCTCATCGGTACCGGTCCCGTGCCCGAACCCGGCATGGTGCTCCCCTGGCTGACCGACGCGGGCGGGAAACCCGTGACCGCGTTGCCGGGAGCATCCACATTCGACAGCGCCATGTCATTCGGTTTGATCCGCGGAGGGCATCTCGACATCACGGTGCTCGGCGGCCTTCAGGTCGATCAGCATGGCCATCTCGCCAACTGGATGGTGCCGGGCAAGATGGTGCCTGGGATGGGGGGCGCCATGGACCTCGTGACCGGGGCCAAGCGCGTCATCGTGGCTATGCAGCATACCGCCAAAGGGCGCTCGAAGATCGTCCGCGAATGCTCGCTTCCGCTCACCTCGAACCGGCCGGTGGATCTCGTTGTCACGGAACTCGCAGTGATCGGCTTTCCGGAGGGACGCGCCACTCTTCTGGAGACGCAGGACGGCGTCAGCATCGAGGACGTCATCGCCGCAACCGAGGCCGAGCTCGCGGTCTCACCGGAACTGTCAAAACCAACAATCCCGAAGGCCGCGGCTGGAGCTGCCGCCATGCCTTCCATGGGAGACGCGACATGACTGCATCGATGAACCCCGCCGCACCCCACCATCTTCCGATTTTCATCACCGCACCCGGCAAGACCGATGTGCTCATGGTGGTCACAGCGGTGTTTCTGCTGCTCGCTGTGCTGGCGGTCGGCCTTCTGTTCCTGCGCCTGCATACGCTGCCCGAGCGCATGGCTCATAAGTCGCAGAAGATCCAGTTCGAGATCGTAGCGGTGCTGGGCCTGCTGTCCCTGTTCACTCACATGCATATCTTCTGGGTCATAGGCCTGTTGCTCGCCCTGATTGACCTTCCCGATCTCGGGCACCCGCTCCGCAGGATGGCGGGATCTCTTGAGAAGATTGCCGGCATACCGCCGGGCGGGGGCGCGGAGAACGTACCGGACGAGAGTGTTCCCGCCGCCCATGACGAAGGCACAGTGGATGTGCCGACGACCGTCACTCCTTATCGCGTGCCAAAGGAGCAGTCCCATGCTTGAGCTTCTTCTCTGCTCCATGCTGACGATCCTGCCGGACTATCTCTATCGCCGCTATGGACAGGGCAAGCGGCTCGGCAAGGAGATCACGCTCTACTCGGTATGGTTCGAATTGAGATGGGGCATCACGCTTTGCCTGATGCTCACCATCGGGCTGATCACGACCGTCTTCTACAATCACCCGGCAACCGCGAACGCCACGGCGTACTTCCGGACCATTCCGGTTCTGCCCGAGACGAATGGGCGCGTGGCCGAGGTCAATCTTGGCGTCAGCGGCGAGGTCAAGCAGGGACAGCCGATCTTCCGGCTCGACAGCTCGAAGCAGGAGGCAGCGGTGGAGACCGCTCGCCGCAAGATCGCCCAAGTCGACGCGGAACTGGTGGCCGCACGGACCGATGTCGTGGCGGCCGAAGGCAGGATCCAGGAGGCCAGGAGCGCCTATCAGCAGGCCGTGGATGAGCTGGCAACCAAGCAGGAGATCTACCGTCGCAATCCGGGAGCCGTTGCCACGCGAGACATCGAGAAGCTGCAGGTCGCGGTGCAGGGGCGCCAGGGCGGCATCGACGCCGCCGTTGCCGCCAAGGAACAGGCGGAGACGCGGATCTCCACCCTATTGCCTGCCGAGAAGGCCAGTGCCGAGGCCGAACTGGCGCAGGCCGAGGTGGAGCTGGACAAGACCGTCGTTCGGGCCGGGGTGGACGGACGTGTGGAGCAATTCACGCTCCGGGTGGGCGACGTCGTCAACCCGCTGATGCGCCCGGCCGGTGTTCTAATCCCGGAAGGATCCGGCCGGGGCCGCCTGCAGGCCGGGTTCGGCCAGGTCGAGGCCCAGGTGATGCAGGTCGGCATGGTCGCCGAGGCCACCTGCGCGTCGAAGCCCTGGACGATCATCCCGATGGTCGTGACCGGAGTGCAGGACTACATCGCCGCCGGCCAGCTCCGCAGCGGCGAGCAACTGATCGACCCGCAGCAGGTGGTCCGGCCGGGAACCATCCTGGCCTTCCTCGAGCCCCTCTACGAGGGCGGGTTCGATGGCGTGACGCCCGGCAGTAGCTGCGTCGTCAATGCCTATTCCAGCCACCACGAAGAAATCATCGCTCCCGAAACCAGCACGATGCGAAAGGTCGTGCTCCACGTCGTGGACGGCGTCGGGCTCGTGCATGCCCTGATCCTGCGCATTCAGGCGCTGATGTATCCGATCCAGACACTCGTGCTTGGGGGCGGACACTGAATATCACCATGAAGGAGGAATGCCGTGGCTACGATGCTTTTTGAGCTCATCTCACCGGAGCGGATCCTGTTCTCCGGCGAAGTGCGGGCGGTGATGCTGCCGGCCACCGAGGGCGACATGACCGTCATGCCGGGGCACGAGGCGATCATGGTGATGCTCAACCCCGGCGTCATCGCGGTGACTGATACCCAAGGGCACGGCCACCGCGCTTTCGTGAGGGGCGGGTTCGTCGAGATCACCGGCCGCAGCGTGTCGGTTCTGGCCGAGAGGGCGCTGCCGCCGGAGGAGCTCACGCGCGATCGTCTCGACGAGGAGATCGTGCGTCTGGAAACCATGCGCGAGGCAATGCGGGACGACCGTGCCCGCAGGGAGGCGGATTTCGCCATCAGCCGTCTGGAGCAGGTGAAGACGACCCTTTCATTCTGAAGCGCAAAAAGGAGGAAGATCCATGGCCACCATGCCAAAGACATCGGGGATATCGGAGACGCTGCGCGGCGCCGCCGGGGGCGCATTGCCCGATGGCAGCGGCCAGGCTCTGGCGAACGCAGCAGAAACCTGGTTCGCGGCCACCGCCGAATGCCAGCGCGAGATGCTCGGCTTCATATCCATGCGACTTGAGAAGGACGGGGAAGCGGCCAGGGAAATGATGGGCTGCAAGAACCTGGCTGACGCCGCAGCCGTCCACGTTCGCTGGATGGAGGAAACCCTCCGCGACTATAATGCCGAGACCACGAAGCTGATGACAATCTGCACCAGATCCGTCAACGGCGGTGTCCGCCCGAAGACATGATGGCTTTGTTCCCGCAGCCGCGTGACATCCGACGTGGCTGGACAGGGACGGGCCGGCAGGCACCATCCAGGCCATCGTCGGCGGTTTCGTGGACCGTGCGAGCCTTTATGGTTCGATGCGGGTCGACGACCGATTGGAGAGGCTTGCGCCCGAGCTGCAGGGAGCCCTGTTCCGTCCGGTCGCCGAGAGCATGGGACCCAAGATCACGGCGAATGCCGTAAAGCGTCCGGTCCAGAGACTGGCAGGCAAGGCTCGGCCATGGGCCCACTTCGGGGCGGTGAGGATCGACTCCGGGTAACATCTTCGGAGAGGAGCGATGATGAGGTTCTTGAAAGCAATGCGCATCCTCATGGCGGCGGCCATGGTCACGGGACTGGTTGCATTCCAGGCCACGGCACAGCCCGACCCGCTCCAATCCTGGAACGACGGGCCGGCGAAAGCCGCCATCACGGACTTCGTCAGGCGCGTGACCGTGCAGGGGAGCCCCGACTTCGTTCCGGTCGAGGAGCGGATCGCCACCTTCGACAATGACGGCACTCTCTGGACGGAGCAGCCCATGTATGTTCAGGCCGAGTTCGTTTTCGCCCGCGCCAGGGAGATCGCCCGATCCAACCCGGATCTGGCGAGCAGGCAGCCGTTCAAGGCCATCCTGAGCAGCGATAAAGCCGACTTGGCCGCGCTCGGAGAGCAGGGCATCGCCGACCTGATGGCCGCCACCCATAGCGGAATGACCACGACGGAGTTCGAGAAAACGGTTTCAGACTGGCTCGCGACTGCGCGACATCCACGCTTCGACAGGCCTTACCCATCGCTGGCATACCAGCCGATGGTCGAATTGCTGGCCTATCTGAGGGCCAACGGGTTCAAGACCTTCATTGTCTCCGGCGGCGGGGTCGATTTCATGCGGCCCTGGACCGAGAAGGTCTACGGCATCCCGCCTGAGCAGGTGATCGGATCGAGCGGCAAAACCGCGTACCGGCTGGAGGGCGACACGCCGGTCATCGATAAGCTGCCGCAGGTCGATTTCATCGACAATGGTCCGGGCAAGCCTGTGGGGATCGATCGCTTCATCGGCCGCCGTCCGGTCTTCGCGGCGGGGAATTCCGACGGCGACATCCAGATGCTGCAATGGACCACGTTGAACACGGGGGCGCGCTTGGCCCTGATCGTCCATCACACGGATGCCGAGCGCGAGTACGCCTACGACCGCCGATCCCTTATCGGCGAGCTCGATAAGGCGCTCGATGAGGCCCCAAAGCGCGGCTGGCTGGTGGTCGACATGAAGAAAGACTGGAAGGTGATCTACAAACCATGAGCGGCCATTATCGGCGGGGCGGCGAGTGGCCGCGATGAAGCCAAAGAACATGCCTGCTCATTTTTGCATCGGTGTCCCGAACTGTCAGGCCCATGGCCCAATCCGTCAAGCACATTGCGAAGGAAATATCATACTGCTCGCGCTGTACTGGTTCGGACTCGCCGGGACTGGCAGGACGTGCCCTGATGACTTCACTGACAATCCTCCGCCGTCAACGGAGGCCATGGCATCAGAGCCTGATGATCGATGACTCTTAAACCGGACATCACCGCGAAAAGGACAGCTTCGAAGATATCCGCTCCTCTCGCGCACATCCGGCGGGCCGGTATCGCTGCACTGGCCATTCTCCTGTAGCAATCCAGTCGGCGCAGACGCCGGGGCCCTGTTCGGTCGCCCTTCGCCTGGAAGGCCATAACGAAAACCTTTCGATACGAGCAAGTTCGAGGAGAATTGCCGATGACAACTGCATCAAGGAGGTCGTCGACGTCGGACACGACGCGGAGTGCAAAGGAGCCGACCATGCCCATGAACAACGGTCAAGCTGCGGCGAAGACTGCGGAAGCGTGGCTCTCTGCCACGAGCCAATGCCAGCGCGAGATGTTGGATTTCGTGTCCAAGCGTCTCGAGAAAGACGGCACGGCCATGCGCGAAGTTCTCGACTGCAGGAATTTTGCGGATGCGGTGGCGATTCAGTCGCGCTGGGTGGAGGAAACGTTGCGTGACTACAACGCCGAGATGTCCAAACTGATGGCCATCTACACGAATTCCATGAACGGTCGAGAGCGGCGGGGCGAGCGTTGAACCTGTTCGCGCTTGTCGCTCCGAACCGTTCTACCATGTGTTCGAGCGGACTTGATTGACGGCCACCGCCATCAGTTCGGCCATTTTCTCACGGATCTGGTCATCGGTCTTGTCGATCCCATAAGTGTCGAAATCCGCCCGGAGCTTTGCGACGAGGTTCTCATCGACGATGCGTGCCGCGATGCCGCTGCCGATTTCCCTGACATACGCTTCGGCTTTCTCTCCCGTGAGGCCGAGCTGCGAAGCAGCCCATTGCCCCAGCAATCTGTTCCGCTTCGCCAGCGCTCTGAAGCGCGCTTCTTCGTCATGCGCGAACATCTGCTCGAACGCTCGTTCGCGATCTTGGAAAAGTGTCATGGGGACACCTCTGGGCTCGCGGCCCGCAATGGTTGCCGCAAAACACCATGATACATGAAATGGACGTTCCCATTAATGATCAATGGCGTGGCACCCGCAAAGTCGTGTTCACCTGCGCGGCTGCCTCACCCGCATCGGTTTCAATTGAGGCGGCGGTCGGAAATCGCTTCCTTGAAATGGACCAGCTTGTTGAGCTTGTGGCGATCCACCCCGAGTTCCCCGGCCCATTCGCTCAAGGCAGAGCTGTAAAGCTGAGCAAGAAAACGCGTCGGGTTTTCTGCTCCGCCCCTGAGCCTGACGAGTTCACTCAGAGCCTGCTTCAGCATCGCACGATCTACGGGCATCGTCGCACCTCCCTAGAGCATCGGGTGAGCGCATCGTTTGCTGCAAAAACCGGGGCTACATTTTTGCACGATGCGCCAAGAGCAGGCCAATCTGCGGACTGAAGCTCAGGCTGTCAAAAGCGCAAAAGGCTTAAAGGCATTCTTTCGTCCGCGGCATGCTTACCAAAAATGTCAACTCGCCTGTCCCAAGTGATCAAGCAAGTGGGCCCGATTGGACCACAATGTTCCGTTCACTGCAGCTTGTTTCGGCCTGTGCTGTGCACCTGTCGATAAACGGGAGGGTAGGATGAACAGATTACTCGTAGCTCTGGGGGCCGTCTTGGCGGGCGCCTTGATCGTGCCGGGCGAGGCTGCGGCTCAACGAGGCGCCTTCCATAGCGGAGGTGGTTTCGGAGGCGGCGGACGCTTCGGCGGTGGTTTCGGCGGGGGGGCGCGCGTCGGAGGTGGCGGTTTCGGCGGGATGGGCCCCAGGGTTTTCGTTCCTTCGGCGGCAGGACGCTCATTCGGCGGGTACCCGATCCGCACGGGCAGCATCGGCGCTATGCCGCGCGCCGGCATGGCAGGGGCCGGCATGATCCGGCCAGGCTTCGCCCCTGGAGCCTATCGCTCGGCGGGCCGCTTTGCTCCGGTCGGTGTCTATGGGCCTAGGGGGATGTACCGCCCCGGAATCGGCGCCTATCCGGGCCGGGCCGGCTACTATCCGCGATATGGTTGGAACTATCCACGCTATGGCTGGCGCTACCGGAACGGGTACTATGGCTGGCGCTATCCCTATTACGGCCTGGCGGCCGGCTTGGCGCTCGGGGCCGTGAGCTATCCGTATTATTACGACTACGGTGATTACGGGGCCTACGATTATCCTTATTACGATGTGACTTACGGCAATGATTGTAGCTGGGTTGTCCGCCGCTTCGTCAATCCCAATGGGACTGTCGTCGTCAGGCGCGTTTGGGCCTGTGACAATTATTGAAACCTTGGTGCCGGAGAATTGGCTAGGTGAAAATACGACAGGGCGGGGGATTAAATCGATCCCCCAGCCTGCGTGGAGGCGGCATTGCAGCCTGCCTTTGACGCCGATGCGGAACGCCGTTGCATGGGTTGATGCAGCGGCGTGATCATAGGGCGCGGCCTTTACCGATAGCGACGATACGCGACGCGCCCCCCGAAGTGGCGCGGTCCGTAAAAGCCCCGATACGCACCGAAGTGGCGCGGTCCATAAAATCCCCGGTACGCACCGAAATAGCGCGGTCCATAATAGAAGCGGCGCGGATAGTAGCGTGGGCCGTAATAGACCGCGCGCGGGTAGTAGTAACGCGGTGCATAGTAGACGGGCGGCCTGTAATAGTAAGCATAGCCGGGATAGTAGTATCCTGGCCATGGCCCGTAATAGCCGTAACCTGGATAGCCGTATCCGTACCCATATCCGTAAGCGGGGGCGGTCGCGGCTGCCGTGAGAAGGCCTCCAAGGATCGCTCCGCCGATCAGACCAGCAGCCACACCACCTCCGCCCCAGCCGTTATGGTAGCCATAATACCCGCCGTGGTAGCCGTGGTAGCCCCAACCGCGGCCTCTCCAATATTGTGCATCCGCAGATCCGATACTGCCGGTCACCATGAGGGCAGCAACGGCGACCGTGGCGAGTTTTCGCATATCTACCTCCTTGGCGCCTCGTGCGGAACCGGAAACCCGCGTCGGCGAAACGCGGACCCGGTGCAGCAGATCAGGCTACCTCACTGGGCTGATTGCGCTTGATGGATTGGGACAGGTCCTTGACAATTTGAGCCACATGTCCGGCTCTGACCCGAGACGATCAAGGATTGGGGCCTCTTTGGTTCGTACGGCGACCGCCGTTTGTACTCTGTCCCCGTCGTATCCTTGTCATTCAGATCGCGCTTCGCGGCCCGCTGGGTCGACACGATGCGCTAGGCACTCGCGCCGGCGCGGCGGGCCCGCTGGGGGGCCGTCTCCATCTGAACCGTGGTTTCCTCCGGCTGAACTGTCAAGGTCATCGATGCATCATCGGCCATCCGGATGGCAACCTCGGCAAGCCTCCGGAAACTCTTCAGACTCTGCTCGAGGTTGTCGGCGACGAGGGAGCTCTGGATGCTGAGAAACTCGTTCGTCGACCGGCAGCAGACGAGAGCGTTGAAACCGTCGAGATTGCTGGTCAATCGCCTTTGGTTGAAGCGGAACCATTCGCGGGAAAGCTCTTCGAACGCTCGGGCGAGAGCGGTGCCGGTTTCAACCACCGCCCGAAGCCTTCGCGACGATTCCTCGATCCTTCGCCGGGCCTCCCCGTCGCTCCCGTCGCCGACACTTGTGAGTTGCCGGGACGAGTGACGGGCTAACTCGGACATCGTGCAGGCGCTGTTCTCAACCGCTTCCTGCAGAGTTCGGGCAATGATGTGCAGGTTTTCGATGCTGGCGCGGAGCGTTTCGGCAACGTCGTTCGTAATCCGTTGCGCGGTTTCGTTAGGCTCAAGAGTCGGCTTCGCCTCTTCTCTCATCGGCATCCATCCTCCCTCAATCGGTCCGTGATTGCTGTCCTGGAAGTCCTTCGCCGGCCGTTGTCCAACGCCACTGGGAAGGCGCGATGAGGCTGGAAACCACCCGTGTCTCAGGCTCTCCAGCCCAACTTGGATCAAGATTTTACGACGATGTGGACAAGCCCACCGCACGCGCGACGGGATGCCGGTGTGTGAAGCACAAACGATTCGTTCACTCTAAATCTGCCGAGTCGTCCTGCTTGATCGAAACGGACAATCTCTTGACACTTCGAGCCATTGCGATGGACAGGCCGGGGCGATGCCTCGGATCGTGGGCTTCGGCTCCCGTGCCTTTTCCGTGAAATCCTGTTCGCGCATAAAGATTGCCCCATCCGCATTTTACGGATGGGGCTTGAGTTTACAAAGGCGAGACAAGGGGAGCGGGAAGGGCCTTTGCGAAGGACATCATGATGGATTGAGGCTGCCTTGCTTGACCGTTTCGGCCCGTTCCTTGGCATTTCCGGACAGCGACCAAATTCTTTATAGCCGCGGCCCGCGAGAGAGCTCTTGCCTCGCGGGCAGTCATTAATCCTGAACATCATGTTCACGACGCGTGCCGGGCCGCGGGGAGCACGCTGCCGATTGCCACGCAGCCCGTCAGCCGATGTAGGCAACCGGCGATCGCCCGTCAGAGAAGGGCACTTTCCTTCCGGCCCGACAGATGGAAGGCCGCGTAAACGGCGGCGACCGTCATCGCCAGGAGGATCGTCGAAAGGGCCGAGGCCGTGCCGTATTCGCCGTCCATGACAGAGAGGTAGATCCGCACCGGCATGGTGATGGTGCTGCCCACATAGAGCACCAGCGAGGAGGACAGCTCGTTCATGGCCGTGACGAAGCTCATGAGCGCGCCGGCCATGATGCCGGGCAGGATCAGCGGCACTGTCACCTTCAAGAAGGCCTTGCCCGGCGAGTAGCCGAGGCTCACCGCCGCGTCCTCCAGGTTGGGGCCCACCTGCTTCAGCGCTGCGGCGACCGAACGCGCCGAGTAGGGAAGGCGCCGGACGAAGACCGCCATGATGATGATGAGGCCGGTTCCGGTCAATGCGAGCGGCGGCTCGTTGAAGCGGGTGATGAAGGCGATGCCCATGACGATGCCGGGCACCACGTAGGGAACCATCAGAAGGGCGTCGAGCGCGCCCGTGGCGATGCCGGGGCGTCGGGAAATGAGGTAGCCGATCAGGGTTCCCGTGATGACGATGGCCACCACCGCGACGGAGGAGAAGATGAGGGTATTCCAGATCGGGTCCGAGACGGTCGAGATGACGCGCTCATAGCTCTGCAGGCTCACGCCGGGCTGGAACACCGGCCCGCTCGTGCGACGGAACGAGAACAGCACCACGATGATGGCCGGGAGCGCGCCAATCAGTACGATGGCATAGGCGAGGATGTGAAGGCCCAATGCCTTGAGGCCACCGACGTGCTGGCGTTCCGGCTTCTTGATGAGGTTGCTGTGGTAAACGTTCTTGCGAAGAACCCAGCGCTGTCCGAAAACGACGATCATCGAGAGGACGATCAGCACGATGCTGAGCGCCGACGCCATTCCCGGATTGCCGCCGACTTCACTGCCGTAGAGATTGAAGGCCTCCGTGGCCAGAACGTTGAAATCGCGGCCGATGATGCGCGGTGTCCCGAAATCTGCAATGGAGAGGACGAAGGTGAGCAGCGCGCTGGCGGAAATCGCCGGCAGGATCAGCGGGAACGTGATCGTGAAGAGGCGTTTTATCGGAGACACGCCGAGGCTCTCCGCCGCCTCCTCGACGGAGCGGTTGATCGCAGCGAGCGCACCGGACGTGATCAGGAAAACGTGGGGGAAGAACTTGAAGGCGAAGACGAGGATCACTCCCGCCGCGCCGTAGAGGGGCGGAATGGAAAGGCCGATCTCCGCGAGCCCCTTGCGCACGACGCCGCTCGCGCCGAACAGCACGATCCAGGCATAGGCGCCGATGAAGGGCGGCGACACCAACGCCACCACGGCAAGCGTTTGGATGAGGGCCCGGCCGTAGATGTGAAAACGCGTCGTCACGAAGGCGAGGGTGACACCGAGGATAAGGGCGCCGGCCATGCCGCCGATTCCGGCGAGCATGGTGTTCCCGATGGCGCGCTGATAGGCCCTGATGGTGGCGATCTCTACATAATGAACGAGGGAGAAGGCCCCCGTGTCATTATCGATCAGGCTGGCGCGCAGAACCGACGACAAGGGCCAGATCAGCAGCGCGATGAGGATCACCCAGGCCGCAATGAGAACGAAGGTCCAGATATCGAAGCGAGCGCGCCTTTTCATCATGCCCGTCCCGCGTCGATCACGTCGCCATTGGGGCGGAAGAGAACGATCTTCGACTGCGGAAGCTGGACTTCGACCGGACGTCCTTCCATCTCGATGAAGTCGTGCGCCGGATCGGCCACCTGGGCCACGATCTCACCGGCTTCTGTCTTGAGAGTATAATGGGCCTCGCGACCGAGGAAGGTGACCTTCATCACCTCGCCCTTGAGAGCGAGACTCCCGCCTTCCGCGGGCGCGAGCGAAAGCTGCACGTTTTCAGGACGGATCGCGACTTCGACCGCGTCGGACTCGATCGCCGGGTAGGCGATGGACTGGCTGCCGACGGACAGGCGTCCGCCATCGAGGCGGCCGGGGAGAAAGTTCATGGTACCGACGAAGGAGGCCGCGAACCGGCGCAGAGGCTTGCGGTAGATCTCGAACGGAGTGCCGATCTGCTCGACATTGCCCTTGTTCATCACGCAGATTCGGTCCGAGACCGCGAGAGCCTCCTCCTGATCGTGAGTGACGTAGATGGTCGTGATCCCGAGGCGCCGCTGGATGTCGCGGATATCCTCGCGCAGTTCGATGCGCAGCTTCGCATCGAGGTTCGAGAGCGGCTCGTCCATGAGCAGAAGGGTCGGGCGGATCGCCATCGCGCGGGCGAGGCCGATGCGCTGCTGCTGGCCGCCCGACATTTCGGCCGGAAGGCGGTTCTGATACCCGTCGAGGCGTACCATTTTGAGGCTCTCGGCCACCCGCGCTTCGATCTCGCTTTTTGGGAGAGAACGCGCCTTGAGGCCGAAGGCGACGTTGTCTGCAACCGACAGGTGTGGGAAGACGGCGTAATCCTGGAACACCATTCCGATATCGCGCTTGTGCGCGGGCTTGTGGTCGATCCGTTCGCCGTTGACGACGATTTCGCCCCGATCCTGATGCTGGAAACCGGCGATCGTTCGCAGGAGGGTGGTCTTGCCGCAGCCCGAGGGGCCCAGAAGCGTGAAGAATTCTCCGGATGCGATATCGAGATCGATGCTTTCCAGGACCCGCACGTCCTTGTAGCTCTTGGCCAGCCCCTGGATCTTCAAATCGGCCACACTTGGCTCCCTTGTTGGTTTATCCACGCCTCGGAAGGCTCTGACTTTACAAAAGTTACCGCCTTCAGCAACATGCCTTTACCTGGCTAACGAATTCCCCGGGAGGATTTTATGTTGAAAGTCGGACTGACCGCGGGCGTGCTGCTCGCGTCCCTCACAGCTGCGGCCATGGCCCAAGACAAAACCGTCGTGGTCTATACCGCTCATAAGGCATCCATCGTCGACGCACTAGTACCGAAGTTCGAGAAGGAAACTGGCATCAAGGTCGACGTGGTGAAGGCCGGATCGGGCGACATCATCAAGCGCGTCAAGGCCGAATCCGCATCGGCGAAGGCCGACGTGATCTGGAGCATCGGCGGCGAGCAGCTCGAGGACAGCAAGGACCTGCTGGCGGTCTACAAGCCGAAGGAGGATGACGCCCTTCTGCCGAACTACAAGGTCAGCCCGGAATGGATCCCCTACACGGGCATTCTGCTGGTCATGGCGGTCAACAACAAGGAGTTGAAGCCCGCCGACTATCCCAAGACGTGGGCCGAACTCGGCGATCCCAAATGGAAGGGCAAGGTTTCTTCCGCCCGTGCCGATACCTCGGGCTCCAGCTTCCAGCAGCTCGCAACCGTGTTGATCGGCCATGGCGACAAGGGCTGGGATGTCTACAACAAGATCCTGGCCAACATGAACCTTTCGGATTCGTCGGGCGCCGTTCCGCGCTACGTCAACGACGGTGAGGCGCTCGTGGGCCTCACGCTCGAGGACAACGCCCTCGATTACGTGAAGGGCGGCGGCAACGTCGCGATCGTCTATCCGGAAGACGGATCGTCGACGGTGGCCGATGGCGTCGCTCTGGTGAAGGGCGCTCCGCATGCGGAGAACGGCAAGGTGTTCATCGATTGGCTTCTCTCGAAGCCGGTGCAGGAGCAGCTCGTCTCCGAGATCGGACGCCGTTCGGTCCGCAAGGACGTGACCGGTGCCGGCCTCAAGCCCATCAGCGAAATCAAGCTCGTTGACTACGACATCAAGAAGGTGGCACAGAACCGCAACGAATGGGTCGCCAAGTGGAAGTCGGCTCTGCAGAATCGTTGAGCCGTCACCGCTTGAGGTCATGAAGTCGACATGCTGATCGAAGCATTCTCCGAGGCGAAGAATCCCGCTGCGCCTCATGCTAATGAGGACCAGATCGTCATCCTGCCGGGCCGCGCCTATGCGGTCATCGACGGAGTCACGGATCGCCTCGGCACCCGTTACGAAGGAATGCTCTCCGGTCAGTATGCGGCCGTGACCATCAAACGCGCGCTCGAACACATGCTGAGCGTACCCGAAGCGCGCATGGACGGCCTTGCGGTCGTCCACGCGCTGACGGCGGAAATCGCCGCGGCCTATAAGGCCCACGGAACGGCAGAGAAGGTCCTGAAGGATTGGAACCTGCGCCTCTCGGCGGCACTGGCTCTCGTGCTCGTTCAGGCCGAAACTCTAGATGTGATCCTCGTCGGCGACAGTGGCGTGCGCATCAACGGCGAGCACGTTCTCCGGATGGAGAAGGATCTCGACCTGATCACGTCCATCCTGCGTCGGCAGGCCTGGCCCGTGATCGGGCGCAAGACGTCCGATCCCGAAAAGCAGGAGCAAGTGTCCCGTCGCGTCACGTGGCACGGCACGCGCCAGCCCCTCGATGCCGTGGCCGACATCCTCGATGCCGCCGACTTGGCGCTCATCGAGAAACGTGCCATCGCGGCTAATCGCGAGGCTCTGCCGCATGTGGCCGAAGCCGACATCGAGAATCTCGTGCGGGGCGGGATCGTCAACGCGCAGGGCGGCTACCAGAACAATGCCACCCTGCAGCTCGGCTATCCTTGCATCGACGGATTCGAGGTGCCGCAGCACATGATCAGGATCGAGCGTTTCCCTCGCTCCGAGGTCAGGACGGTCGAGATCTATTCGGACGGATATTTCAAGCCCGGAGACGGTTTCGGCGTCGTTGCGTGGGAAAAGGCCTTCGCCGAGGCCGAGCGGGAGGATCCTGCGAAGGTCCTCCTTTACCCATCGCCGAAGGGGTCCACCTCGTCCCATTGGGCCGATGATAGAACATATCTCGGCGTGAAATTCTGACGTTCGGAAGACCCTCTGCGCACGCTGATTGGGGGGATAGTAATCGATGCGCTCTCGCCCGGGATCGATGACGCGGCTTGTTCACATCCATCCGCGACCCGGTATCCCTCGGCATCCCGTTGAATTGATTTACTGATCCTAGGGCTGTTTCGAAGTGTGGCGGAATTCGGGTTGGCTCGTCCTGGATTTCGCCTTATTTCAACGCAAAGTCTCAGCATGCGTCAAAAGTTCGTTTTTATGTTATGTCATTAGGGTGATCGTGGCTCAAGCGGTATGGTCGGGAACCAGAAAATTCACGTCTCTGGCGCTCCTCGCAGGACTCATGTCCGGTGCGTCGATGGTTCCGCCTGCCATGGCATTCGACTTCTTCGGCCTCTTCGGCGGGAGCGATGAGGCCCCACCACCGCCGAATGCGGAAACGCTACCCTATAGCGTTGATTTCACCGTCGTCGGAAACAGCAAGGATCTTGCCCAGATCCTCAAGGACGCGTCGACGCTCCAGAGCCTGAAGAGCGATCCGCCTCCGGATGCTGATGCGCTGGTGCGGCGGGCGGAGGCCGATCTTCCGCGCCTGAACGATGCGCTCTGGGGTGCGGGCTATTACAATGCCCGGATCACAGTAAGCGTCGCCGGCGCGCCCCTGTCGCTCCAGGCGACGCGCCCCGAGGCCGCCATCCGGGCGGCCATGGCCTACCGCTCGCGGGCGCTCGTGCCCGTCCAGGTCACGGTGGATCCTGGACTGCAATTCGCTCTCCGGAATATTGCCGTCCTCGATGCGCGGACCGGCCAGCCATTCCCGCCGAACGAGTTGCCGCCCCGCGTCGTCAAGATCGATCCCGGCGATCCGGCGCGCGCGGCGGACATCGTGGCGGCCCAGGCGCGGATCGTCGATTACTTCCGCGCGCAGTCGCGGCCCTTCGCCAAGGTGACGGGACAGAATCCGGTCGTCTATCACCCGGCACAGGTCATGGATGTCAGCCTGACGGTCGACCCCGGTCCGCGTGCAGGGATCGGTGAGATCTCCGTCAGGGGCGCGGAGAACGTGGACCCGGCTGTGGTGCGGTCATTCATCTATACGGAGCCGGGCGATCCCTATTCACCGGCAGCCATCGCCTCGATGCGAAAGTCGATCCTCAACATCGAGGCGCTGTCGTCGGTTCGGGTGCGCGAGGGGCAGACCCTCGATGCCTACGGCAACCTGCCCCTCTTCGTCGAGATCACGGAACGTCCGCCCCGCGTCGTCGGCGCGTCGGTACAGTATTCCACGACGGACGGACCTGCGGTTCGCGCTTATTGGGCGCATCGCAATCTCTTCGGGGGAGCCGAGCGTTTGAGGCTCGAGGGCAGCGTCTTCTATCTCACGGAGGACGGCGGCCGTCCGAATGATGACGACGGCTTCGACTGGAGCGATCTCGGCGGGCGCGTCAGAGCGAGCTTCCTGAAGCCTGCTCTCTGGGGAACGCGCAACGATTTCCTGGCCGAAGCGCTTGCCGAGCGCGACCGGACGGAGGGCTACACGAGCCGTCTCGTGAACGGAACGGCGGGGATCCGCCACCGCTTCAGCGAAACCTTCTCGATCCAGGGCGGCATCGAATACGAAAAGGGACAAGCCTCGGACATTCTCGGAGAGGTGGATTACACCCTCGTGGGCCTGCCGCTTTCCGTCAGCTACGATTCCACGGACAATACGCTCGATCCCACGCGGGGCATGAAGCTCATCGCGTCGGTGACGCCTTACCCGGATTTCCTCGGATCGTCGGTTCCCATGACGATCGCGAAGGGAACGGCCTCCGCCTATTGGTCCATCGACGAGGAGTCCCGTTACGTGCTCGCGGGCCGTCTCGGCCTTGGCTCGATCATCGGCGCGGATCTCGAGGACATTCCGGCGAACCGGCGTTTCTACGCGGGCGGCGGCGGCTCCGTGCGCGGATTCGCTTATCGCAGCTTGAGCCCGCTCTTCCTGGGCGAGCCCATCGGCGGGCGCAGCCTGATCGAGGGCTCCCTCGAAGCGCGGATCAAGGTGACGGACACCATCGGCATCGTGCCCTTCGTCGATGCGGGAACCGCGTTCGAGTCGAGCTACCCGGATTTCAACGACTCGATCCGCGTCTCGGCTGGCCTGGGCCTGCGCTACTATACCGGGATCGGACCGATCCGCCTCGATGTCGCGATGCCCGTTCGCCGCGAGAGAGGGGATGATCGCTCCCTCGCCGTCTATGTCGGGATTGGACAGGCGTTCTGATGATCAAGCTGCGACGCCATCTTACCCTCTTCGCCGTCTCCGTGGTTCTGGCGCTGGCCGCGCTGTGGTTCGTCGCGGGATCACAGAGCCGTGCCCAGACCGATCAGAGCGTTCTGGCGAACCTGATTTCACGGGTTCTGTCGACGCCGACGACGCGGGTCACGATCGGCCAGATCGAAGGGGCGCTGTCCTCGAATGCGGTAATCCGGGACGTGAAGATCGCGGACCGCAACGGCGATTGGCTCCTGCTCGATCGTGCGCGCCTCGTCTGGACACGGACCGCGCTGCTGAGCGGGCGGCTCGAAGTGAACGAGCTCGCAATCGACCATCTGCAGGTTCTGCGCAAGCCCGAGACGACGGAAGAGGAGAAGGTCGCCGTCTCCGACGAGCCGATCCTCCCCGAGCTGCCCGTGAAGGTGATCGTCGAGGGATTTACCCTTCAGGAGCTTGCGCTCGGCGAACCGGTGCTCGGCACCGCCGCGCGGCTCTCCGCCAAGGGCTCTGCCGATCTCGGCGATCCGAGCGAAGGGCTGAAGCTCGATTTCGCCGCGCAGCGCCTGGACGCGCCGGGCAGCGTTTCGATCAGTCTCGATTATGTGCCGCAGACGAACCGGCTCGCCCTCGATCTGAAACACCAGGAGCCGGAGGGCGGCATCGCAGCCCGACTGCTCGACCTGCCCGGCTTGCCGCCGGTCGATCTCAAGCTCGCGGGCGACGGCCCCTTGAGCAATTTCGCGGCGCGGCTCGATTTTTCGGCCGGTCCGACGATTGGAGCTACAGGCACAACGACGGTCCGGCGCGCCGGGGCCGCCTACGCTGTCGATGCCGACCTCGCCGCACGGGTCGAAGGGTTGCTTCCAGCCCCCGTCGCCCCCGTCTTCTCGGGCACGACACAGCTCGTCGGCAACGTGTCGATTGGAGACGACGGCACTCTGCGACTCCAACCGGTTCGCATCACCTCGAACGTGGCGAGCTTCGACATGACGGGAACCGTCAGCGGGGCGCGGGCGCTGGACCTGAACCTTCAGGCCCGGGCCCTGCCGAATGACGGCTCCGCCACCCGCGCGGGCGATGCGGAGATCCGCCGCCTCGTCTTCGACGGAAGAGTGCAGGGGACGATGACGGCACCGCGCATCAACGGTTCGCTCGATGCCGCCGGTGTCCGTCTGCCGCAGGGCGCGCTCGACACGCTTGTGGCCCGCATCGCCATGAACCCGGTGAACGACGCGGCCATTCCAGACAGGTTCACCTTCACCGTCGATGCAAAAGCCGACGGCATCCAGCCCGCCGACCGGGCCATCGCCCGCGCCCTCGGGCGGACCTTGTCGCTGAACGCCAACGGCACACTCGACCGTGACGGGATCGCCAGCGTCGAGACGGCGCGCCTCGAAACCTCCACGGCGCAGGCCGGCTTCACCGGACGGATCGGCTCGACGGTGCTGGATGGAAACCTGAACGCCACCATCCCTGCGCTCGCATCCTTCTCCGGCGTCGCCGGCCGCACGCTGCGCGGTTCCGCATCCCTCGATGCAAGGTTGTCCGGAAACCCGCGTCGCTCCAATATCGCAGCGACGATCGACGCCGGCCTGCGGGAACTCTCGACGGGAACGCCACCTCTGGACGGACTCCTCGGTCGCTCGGTGGCGGCGAAGGGCGTCCTGCGCCGGGTGCCCGGCGGCTTCGCGTTCGAGAATTTCCGGATCGACGGAGCGCATCTCGATGCGCGCGTGAACGGGCGCGCCACGCAGAGCACCGCCGATCTGGGGCTCGACATCGCCATCGACCAACTCAGGCATCTCGATCCGCGCGTGAGCGCCGGGCGCGCGACCATTGTGGCTCGCCTGTCGGGGTCTCTCGAAAAGCCCGATGTCACGGCAGATGCGACTCTGTCCGACGTGAGGGCGCTCGACCGGCCCATCCCACGGCTTGCGCTTCGGCTCGACGCCAAGGACGTGACGGGCGCGCTCGATGCCGCTCTCACGCTCGATGGGCAGGTCGGCGCAAAACCGGCGACAGGCGTTGTCCATCTCGCGCGACCAGGCGACGGCGGCTGGCTCCTGGATCGTCTCAGTGCGGAGATCGGCTCCGTCTCCCTGAACGGAAACCTGCGTATCGGTTCCGACCAGCTCGCAGAGGGCCGCATCTCGGTATCGGGAGGCGATCTCGACGACCTCAGTCCGCTCGTTCTGACAAAGCTCGACGGATCGCTGAACGGGGACATCGTGCTCAGCGCCGCGAACGGGCGCCAGGATGTAACGGTCACGGCAACGGGATCCCGCGTGGCTGTCGCGAACGTGGCGGTGCAGGGCTTCGATGCCCGTTTCTCCGTGACCGATCTCTACGCGCGGCCCGTCATCGACGGCACCGTTCAGGCCGAGGCGCTGACCGCGGCCGGGCAAACTTTCAGAACCATCCGCCTCTCGGCGACGGGCTCGCCCGCCGCGTCGACCATCACGGCGTCGGCCATAGGGCAAGGTTTCGACCTGAATGCGCAGGCCCGCGTGATTCCGGGCGATGCGACGCGTATCGAGCTGGCGAGCTTCACCGCAAGGCGCGGCGGCCGGCGTCTTGCTCTGGCGCAACCCGCCGCGATCGAACTCCGGGGCGGCGACGCTACCATCAGCGGCCTCCTGATCGCCGCCGATCAGGGACGCGTGGGCATTTCCGGCAAGGTCGGCAACCGGCTCGATCTTAAGGTCGACATCCGCAACCTTCCTCTCCAGGTCGCCGAAATCGCCGTGCCCAATCTCGGCCTTTCCGGTACCGTGAACGGAAGCGCCACGGTCGCAGGGGAGGCGGGCAACCCGACCGGCACCTACGACGTGCGGGTGACGGGGCTCGCAACGCCGGAGACGCGCCAGGCGGGCCTTCCTCCGCTGGCGGTGACGGCGCAGGGCCGGATCGCGGACCAGAGAGCGACCATCGACGCGAACGTGGCTGCGGGACGCTTCGGAACGGTGCAGGTCTCGGGAAGCGTGCCGCTCGACACCACGGACGAACTCGCGCTGAAGATTGCGGGACGAACGGATCTCGCCGTGGCGAACAGCTTCCTTTCGGCCCGTGGCCAGCGCCTGACCGGCAGCGCCGCGCTCGATCTTTCCGTCGCGGGCGCCATGGCCGAGCCTCGCCTCCAGGGGACCGTTGCCCTGTCAGGCGGAACGTTCGTCGATTCTCTCCAGGGCATCCAGCTGAACGACATCAATGGGCGGCTTGCCGCGCGCGGCGAGGTTCTCGCCATCGAGAGCCTGAGCGCCCGCACGCGCAATGGCGGGACGCTCGCCGCGAGCGGACGGGTGACCCTCGATCCAGCAGCCGGATTGCCTGCCGATATCCGCATCACCGGCAGCCGCGCCCAGCTCGTCTCCAACCAGACCGTAGACGCGAGCGCCGATCTCGACCTTACGGTTTCGGGGCCTCTCACGAGTGCTCCGCGCCTTGCGGGCCGGGTCGACATCATCACGATGAACGTCTCCGTTCCCGACCGGCTTCCCACCACGCTGAGGCCGCTGCCCGGCACCAAGCACGTTCAGCCGACGCCAACCGCCGCTGCGCGGCTCGCCCTGGAGCGCAAGCAGCAGAGCGCCGCTCGGGGAACCCCGTTCAGCGCAGCGCTCGATCTCGTCGTCACGGCGCAAAACCGCATCTTCGTGCGGGGTCGGGGGATCAATGCCGAGCTCGGCGGTGATCTGCGTCTGCAAGGCACATCCCGCGATCCGGTCGCCATCGGCGCCTTCGAACTCCGGCGCGGGCGTCTCGATCTCATCGGCAGGCGTATCGACTTCGTGCGGGGAAGGCTCGACTTCACCGGCGATCTGACGCCTTCCCTCGACTTCCTGGCGGAAACGCAGGCGGGCGATGTGACGGCTCGTATCGCGGTGACGGGGCCAGCGTCTCAGCCCGTATTCGCCTTCAGCTCGAGCCCGGATCTGCCGCAGGACGAGGTTCTATCCCGCGTCCTGTTCCAGCGCCCCTCCGGGGGCCTATCGGCGGGGCAGGCGCTGCAGCTCGCACAGACCGTGGCGCAGCTCTCCGGCGGCACGGGAACGGATGCCTTCGAGAGCCTGCGGCGCTCGCTGGGGGTCGACAGCCTGGACATCACGGTCGGAGCAAGCGGCGATCCTGCGGTCGGCGTCTCGCGCTACATCAGCGACAACGTGCGCGTCGGCGTCAAAGCAGGGGCGCGGCCCGAGGAAAGCGGCGTTACCGTGGATGTGGACCTGACGCGGCGGCTCAAGGCGCAGGGCGCGGTCGACGCCGAGGGGGGAACCTCCGTCGGCCTCGGTTTCGAGCTGGAGTACTGAGGAAGTTCTTGACCCACCGCTCCACGCGCGGCGCGGTTCAGGTGTCGCGCGGCAGGGCGATATAGACCCTCTCGATGAAGTGGTAGAACTCGGCCATGTATTTCGTCAGGAACTCGGCGGTCGACTCGACCGTGATGTTGCCGTCATCGTCAATCAGCCCGGGCTTGAACTGAATGTAGGCTTCCGGCGCGTTCATCTGAGGCGAGTTGCAGAACCCGAGCACGCTGCGCAGATGCTGCTGCGCGATGGCCGTTCCGATCGAGCCGGGGGAGGTGCCGATCACGGCCGAGGGTTTGCGGGTGAACGCGTTCTGGCCGTAGGGCCGGCTGGCCCAATCGATGGCGTTCTTCAGACCGCCCGGGATCGAGCGGTTATATTCCGGCGTCACGAACAGCACGGCATCGACGGCCGCGATGGAATCCTTGAAGGCGCGCGCGGCCGGAGGGAACTCGGAATCGTAGTCGTAACTATAGAGCGGCAGATCCCTGATCGGGATTTCGGTGAATGTGAGCTGCTTGGGCGCGATGCGTGTCAGGGCGAGCGCGAGCTTACGGTTGATCGATTCCTTGGCGAGGCTGCCGATCAGGTAGCCGACCTTGAACGTGGTCATGGAATCCTCCTCGATTGTCCGGCGGAGACCGAACTTTCCGTAACTGAAAAGGCTAGTGCGCTGAGAGCTGAAATGAAGGTGGGAACAAGAAAGTTGGATCACCCGTTTCACGGTGTATGAAGCCCCGGCGTGAGATTCTGAACCGACCCGTCGTGCTCCTCGTGGAGGACGAGCTGCTCGTGCGCCTGACGCAGGTCGAAATCCTGCGGGATGCCGAGTTCTGGGTCGTCGAGGCCCAGGACGCGGACGAGGCTTTCGATCTTCTTAAAAAGCGCCCGGATATCAACGTGGTGCTCACCGACGTGAACATGCCCGGCTCTATCGATGGATTCGAGTTCGCCCGCCTCGTTCGCCAGGGATGGCCGGACGTGGGCGTTCTCGTGATCTCCGGCAAGGTGGCGCCCAAGCCCGGCGATCTTCCGGAGGGCACGCATTTCCTGCAAAAGCCGATCCGTTCCGACGCGCTCGTCGAGGCCGTAAAGCAAACCATGCTTTCGAGGACGCAGGAAGCGTGAGGGCAGAACCCAACCGGTCCGGACCCGTCTTTTCTGCTCGCGTGGGAGGGAAGGGCAATCCATGAGCAAGAACCGCGTTGCTTTCGGCGGCCGTCATGTGCCTCTGCCGCGCTCGAAAGCGCTCCGGATCGCGCTCGGCACCGCGCTGGTTCTAGGGGGACTCGTCGGTTTTCTACCCGTGCTCGGCTTCTGGATGATCCCTTTGGGGATCATCGTGCTGTCCATCGACATCCCCCTGGCGCGCAGGCTGCGCCGCCGCTCCGTCGTATGGTGGGGGCGGAGGCGCAGTGCGCGGCGGGAGCGTCTTTAGCGCGTCGGACTCAAGAACGGACCCGGTTTTCCGATGACCGGATGACGCTCCCGTCAGTCGGGAAGGCGTCCTTCCGGCGTGTACTGATCGACCGCGTGCGGCAGTTCCCGCGACAGGCGTGCGAGAATTTCCTCGCGGGAGAGGCCGGTCTGCTGCGTCAGCGTGTTCAGAACGTCGGGCCCGATGGCCTGTTCGAGGTTCTGCGGCGCAATCTCCTTATTCGGGCCGGTGCCGACCCAGGAATCGGCTGCCTCACCTTGGCCGCTTTGGCGGAACCGGTCGACGATTTCGCCGAGACCGCCTTTCAGGAGGTTACCCGCGTCCGCGCCGCCTGCTCCCCCGAGACTGCCGAGCAGGCCGCCGAGGCCGCCTAGTCCCCCGAGGCCACCGGGTTGCTGACCCGGTCCTTGTCCGGGCGTGCCAGGCTGCTGTCCCCCGCGCAGCATCTCGGCGATTTTATCCCGGTTCTGGTAACCGGCGATCGCGAGAAGCCCCAGAAGGGCCGTCATCGAAGGGAAGCCGCGGTTGTTCATGTCATTGCTCCTTGGTGTTCGAGTCGACAGGAACAAGCAAACGGGCAAAGGGTTCCGATTGTGATGCGCAAAAGGCAGCGTCGCCGCTTGGAGGCGTTCCGCGACTAGAGGTGCGGGCGAAGGCTTCAACCTCGCCTTTTGTCGCAGAAAATCACGCCGTCGAATTGGCGTGCGCATATTTAAAAGCGCGACGGCCGCCCCAAATATTCCCGCATGCCAGACAAGACCAGAACTTCTTCTCAGAACCCTTCTTCACCGATCTCAGGCGCGGCCTTGAGCGCGGCCGTTCGTCTTCATCTCGGTAAGCAGCTTCGCGCGCTTTACGGCGATCCCGCCGAGGACAAGCTGCCGCGCGATTTGGCCAAGCTCGCCGAGCGCGTCGCGCAGGTCATCCGCGCGCATACCGAGCCCGTCGATCAGGCTTTTGTCGACGGTGTCATGGAGGCGCTGCCCAACCTGCGCGCCTTCGCCCTGTCGCTCACGGGCAAGCTCGATCAGGCCGAGGACCTGGTACAGGATACCGTCCTGAAGGCGCTGACGAAGCAGGAAACCTTCGAGAGCGGCACGAATCTTCAGGCTTGGCTCTTCACGATTTTGCGCAACGGCTTCTATTCGACCCACCGGAAGACCAGCCGTGAGGTCGAGGATGGAGACGGCGCGCATGCCGCGAGCATGGTCGCCATTCCCGATCAGGAGGACAAGCTCGCCCTGCAGGATCTGACGACAGCCTTGGGAAAGTTGCCGCAGGAGCAGCGTGAGGCGATCATCCTGATCGGCGCCGAGGGCATGTCCTATGAGGATGCGGCGGAAGCCCTCGGTGTGAAGGTCGGCACGATCAAAAGCCGCGTGAACCGCGCCCGCAATCGCCTGGCCGAGCTGATGGGCGTGGCCGGAGACCGGCTGCAGCATCACAGTCACACTGCCGACGCCTGATCCCGAAAAGACGACGCAGGAGGCCTCGCGCCGCCTTGATAGGCGGCGCGAGGCCTTTTCTTTTGTCTGCCTAAAATATCAGCGAGCCGACTTCCGAACTTTTCCTTGGGCTTCATGGTTGAGCCGACAGCTGGTGGGTGCTCGCGAACGCTTCTCTGCCAAGGAGGGGAGCATGGAACACAGGCCTCTGTCTGAACTCGGCCACGTGGCCGATCTGAAGCCCTCGCAAACGCCTGTACTCTCGAAACGGGAGCGTCTGGATCGCTGGGCCGAGCTGCTCGAGCGGGAGCCCGACCGCACTCTCAGAACCCTCGATGAAATCGAATGGAAACCGAAGGCGGTCCGTCACGCCATGCGCGCCGACAATTCCGCCCTGACAGTGGCCTTCGACGATCCGGTGCTGCGGACTGCAGGTCTCCTGAGCGACAGGTTCGGGGATGCGGTGAATTTCTTCCAGATCTCCGAGCATGATGCGCATATAGTGCTCTGCTCGTGCCATGGCGGTGAGTCGATGCGGGCCGAAGAGGCGGCCCGGCGGGTGCGCGGCATCCGTTCGCCGAGCCTCTGGTCGCTCTATTTCGGGTGGCTTCGATAACGGTCAGGCTCCGGCGCGACCTCAATCCTTGTAGGGATCGAACTCGCCGGGGCCTGCCATGGCCACGCCGAACGGGCGCAGGCGATGCTCGATGGCGATCGTTCCGCTGTGATAGGCAAGCACCTCATCGAGCCTGCGATAAACCATCGGGCTTTCATCGACGTCGCCCCCTCGGAGAAGGACCCCTTTGTCGCGGAGCCAAGCATCCATCTCCTCGCGGGTGAAGCGGGGAGGGCGAATCCATTCGCCTTGCCGGTTCTTCTTGCCCTTTGCCTCCATGCGCCCGAACAGGCGGCCGGCGCCATGGACCGTGGAATAGAGGCTGTCCGCGCTCTGCTCGCTCTCGACGCCGCGCAGGATGACGGCATTGTCGCCCATGGAGCCCCCTACGAAACCGCGCTGACCCGGAAAAGCCGGCGTCGCCCCTTTCCTGACAACCCAATAATCCCGCCCGTCGTGGTTCTCGCGCCAGACGAAGTTGTGGTGGTTGTGGACCGAATCCGTAACGGCGCCGCCGACGATTTGGCGGACGCGCTCCACCACCCATTCGCGTCCGGCATAGGCGTAAAGCCCGCCGAGGGTCACGCCGGCGAGATAGCTCTGCCCGATCTCGCTGTCCTGGCGAACGAGGGCCGGCTCTACCTCCATGCCGTCTTTCGCGCCCGTGAGGGCGAGATGCTTCGTCGTGATCTTGTGCCCCAGGCCCCGCGAGCCGAAATGCACCCCGATCCAGACGAAGCCCTCCTCGTCCTCGAAGAGATCCACGTAATGATTGCCCGAACCGACGGTGCCCAGCTGCTGGGATGCCATTTTCTTCAGGTCACGGACGCCCGCCTCGTCCCAGAGCGGCGAGTCGAACAGCGCGTGGTCGACCGCCACGGTGTTCTTCTGGCCAATCCCGAAGCTTATCGTTCTGCCGATGTCGCTCAAGATCTTCGCGGTCTGTCCCGCAATGTCCCGGTAGCGGGTGTCGAGGCGCACCGCCATGTTGCCGCAGGCGATGTCGAAGCCGACGCCGCTGATGGAGATATGCTCCTCATAGGCCACGACGCCGCCGATCGGATGGGCATAGCCGAGGTGCCCGTCCGCGCAGAGCACGCCCTTGGCGGCGCTCCCTGCCGCCATGCACCGATGCAGCTGCCTGATCGTTCTCTCGTCGTGTTCGCCGTAGATGCGGGTTTCCATGCAGAGCCTCCGGTTGGTCCTGTGATCAAATCCTACGGAGGAGACCCGTTCCTCTGGGATGGTCGGCTCCAATGCCGCTATTCGCGCCTGGTATATAGCTTAAGTATTGCTGTTGTTATATAAATGCAAAATTAGTGTAAATTTCACATGATAAGCTGTTTGGTTGGTGAGGTGCGTAAATTTACATAGAAATAAGAATATAAATCTAGCGATAATTCAATTTTAATCCTTATGGATTATAAAATTATTGCTCCCTCTATGCTCTAAAAGCCCTGGTTTACCTGAGGACGAGCATGGCAGTTTCGGTTACGGTAGCACGGACAGGCAATCAGGATATCGATGGTGTCCTTTCGGGTTCGGGCTGGAGCAGCCCCAATCTCACATACAGTTTTCCGCAAAAGGCATCTTATTACGGCAGCAATTACGGATCGGGCGAACCACAGGACAATTTCGGGGCGCTGAACGCGAACCAGAAGCAGGCGGCGCGCGAAGTCTTCGCGATGATCGCCTCGGTCACCAACCTGAACTTCACCGAGGCTTCGGAGACCTCCACGAAGCACGCGACCGTGCGGCTCGCCAGTTCGGACATGCCGTCGACGGCATGGTCCTTCTTCCCGGATCCATCCGACGAGGGAGGGGATGTATGGTTCAGTCGCACCAACGGGTGGTTCGATGATCCGGTCCCGGGAAGTTACGGCTATTACGCCTTCATCCACGAGATCCTGCACTCTGTCGGCCTGAAGCATGGAAACGAGGCGGGCCAGTTCGGAGCCATGACGCCCGCGCGCGACTCCATGGAATTCTCGGCCATGACCTATCGGTCCTATGTGGGCGCGGCCGGGCAATATGTGGAGAACGGGGCCTGGGACTACGTTCAGACCCCAATGATGTACGACATTGCGGCCCTGCAGCATATGTATGGCGCCGACTTCACCACGAGGGCCGACAACACTGTCTATCGCTGGGATCCGGCGACGGGGCAGGAACTCATCGACGGCGTCGGCCAGAGCCTTCCGGGCGACAATCGTGTTTTCATGACGCTCTGGGACGGTGGCGGACAGGACACTTACGATTTGTCGAATTATGCCACGGCTCTCAAGGTGGACCTGCGTCCGGGGCAGTGGACACGCCTCTCCACGGAGCAGATCGCCCAGCTCGGCGACGGGCATTATGCGCGCGGCAACATCGCGAATGCCCTGATGTATCACGGTGACGTGCGGTCTCTGATCGAAAACGCCATCGGCGGGTCCGGCAACGACATGATCGTCGGCAACGCTATTTCGAACGTCCTCAAGGGCAGCAGAGGAGCCGACCGCCTCTACGGGCGCGAAGGCAACGATGTCCTGTATGGCGGAGCGGACAAGGATGTCTTCGTCTTCAACACGAAGCCGAGCCAAGCGTCGAACCTCGACCGCATCGCCGACTTCTCGGTCGCGGACGATACCATCTACCTTGAGAATTCCGTGTTCACGACGCTGAAAGCCGGCAAGCTCCCATCGAGCGCGCTCTGGACCGGAAGCAGGGCTCACGATACGTCGGACCGCGTTCTCTACGATTCCTCGAAAGGCGGGCTCTATTACGATGCGGACGGAACCGGAAAGTCCGCATCCGTGCAATTCGCGCAAGTCTCGAAGGGCCTGAAGATGGCGGCGAACGACTTCTTTGTCGTCTGAGGCGCTCGAATGCGCCTGCGCGTCGGGTGCGGGATCGAGCCACGCTCATGCCGCACCTGTGAACCTTCTTCGGCAGAATGAAAACGGCTCTACCCCGCCAAGCGGTCCGAGAAATCCTTCGCCAGATTCTCGAGGCGGGGAAACGGCATCCGGCCGATCACCATGTAGTCGTGCCCCGCTTGCGTCCAGTAGACGATGTGGAAGCCTTCTCTCTGCTCGGTGCGCGGCGGGGCGTCTTCGTCATCGCTTTTGACCATGCACAGGGCGAGAGGGCCGCTCTCGGGATCGAGATAGGCGAGCTGACCCAGGGGCTTTCCGTCATATTCAAACAGCTGAGCCCGTTTGAAGGACAATCCGGGCATATCGGCTTGGCGCACGGACAGGTTGACCGTGAGCTTGGACTTGAGACTGTCGATCTCGCGCTGTCTCATCGCATCGTCGTCAGGAATGCTGGCCAGCGTGTCGGCCGAATAGAGCGTGAGGTATTCGGCGACCGCCTGACGCCAGTCGTCATCGTCCTGGGTGCGGGATGCGCCCGTGACCAGATCCCGCAACGAGAAACCTGGGCCGAGAAGGTTGTTGGTCGCAAATCCTGCAAGAAAAAGCATGATCGCCGCGGCAACGGCAGCGGCAGTCTTCCAGCTCCAGGACCGGTTCCGAGGGACCGCCGCGGACATGCCGGGCAGCATGGATCTCAGGCGCTCTTCAGGGGCTTGGGCGAGGAGAGCGTCGAAAGCCTGCTTGAACGGGCGATTGCCGCCCGACAGCACGAGGAGGCGGCGCTGAAGCTCGGAGTCGCCCGCGATCCTTTTGGAGACGGTCGATTGCTCGTCGGGTGCGAGCTCGCCATCGAGATATGCAACGAGCTGCTCATCCGTCATGCGGCCAAGATCCTGGGGAGGCGTCATGGTGTCCGGGCCTCCATGCTGAGTCTGCCGAGGGTCAGGCGCGCCGCGGCGAGACGGCTCATGATCGTCCCGATAGGAACAGCGAGAATGTCCGCTGCCTCCCGATAGGCCATGCCTTCACAATAAACGAGAAAGACCGCCTCCCGCTGGCCGTCGGGAAGGGCGAGGACTTCGCGCAGGACCTGATGGGCGAGCACATGGGCCTCGACCTGCTCCGAACCGTCGAAGGCAAGGGCCGCTTCGGCATCGACGGTGCCCGCGCCTTCCCGGATGCGCCGAGACCGGATCTCGTTCAGCCAGATGGAGTGCATGATGGCGAACAGCCATCGTTGAAGATTCGTCCCGGCGGCAAATTGCTGCGCTCTCTCGAGAGCCCGCAGGCAGGTCGATTGAACCAGGTCCTCGGCGGCCTCGCGGCGTCCGGTCAGAACCAGCCCATAGCGCCAGAGCCGCGTTAAATATCGGGGCAAGTCCGCTCTGACTTCATCCTGCCCGGTCCTGAACATCACCTGCGCAAATGCTCTGTGTCGCAGCTTCGATGCGAATATTAGAGATAGGGAGTCCCGGCCATCGAAGACAAGGTGCTGCTCCTGAAACGGAACGCTCATCTCCCCTGTTCCCGCACCGTACCGGGCGGCTCGATCGGAAGCTCGGGGCGTCGGGCGAAGTTATCGACGGACCAGTCTCCGGGGCCGAACGCAACAAGGCCCAGGAAGCCTCCGGCCATGGCGATATCCTTGTAGAACTGGATCAATTCGTCGGGATCCGAGATATTTCCATGAAAGAGGAGGGCGGTCAGGCCGCAGAAGCCCGCCAGGGCGAAGGCTGCGATCCTGGTCAGGAAGCCGAAAGCCACCAGCAGGCCACCTCCCAGCTCCGTCAGGATCACGAGCGGGAGCAGGATTCCGGGCACTCCGTGCTGATCCATGTACTGAATCGTACCGGAATAGTTGAGCAGCTTGTCCCAACCCTCGACGACGAAGATGAGGGCCAGGAGAAGCCGTGCCAGGAGCGCGAAGGGAGCTTGGAGCCTTAAGTGCGTCATCTCCTTATCTCCTTGAAGAGGGCTGGCGCGGCGGGGGGCCCCGCCGCATCTCGGCGCGTCAGAGCTTCGGGGTCGCCCCGATGGCTTTGGCGAGGTCCCTGTATTCCTCGCATCCCGTTCCGCAGAGCGTCTTGATGGTCTGGAGCTGCTCCTTGGCGAGATCGATCTTGCCCTGTGTCACGTAGGCCTCGCCCAGATATTCCCGCACCTGCGCGTAGTTGGGATCAAGGGCCACGGATTGCAGGTAATAGCGGATGCCTTCCTCCGTCCGGCCGAGCTTGCGCGTCGCATAGCCCCTGTAATTGAGGGCTCGCGGCGTATTGGGGTTCTGCAGGAGATCGAGCATGTCGATGGCCTCGCTGTAGCGCTTCGCCTTGGCGAGCGCGTAGGCGTATTCGGTCAGGTTGCCGTCAGGCACGATCCCGCTTTGGGCCCGCACGCACTTGTTCGTTTTCTGGACCCAGACTTGCCCACGGGGGCAGACGGTCATGGGGGGATTGCTCGTGTTGCGATCGCTGCCTCCGCGGTTGCCGCTCCCGCTCCCACCTCCGGCCGCGCTGCCGTTTCCGCTGCCGAGGCCTCCGCCTCCTCCTCCGCCGAGGGCGAGGGCCGGGCCGGTCGCGAGGGCTGCACCCAGGAACAGGACAGCGGCTTGGGCGGCAAATCTTGTCGGGGAACGGGACGTGCGGTGGCCGAACATGGCGCCCTCCTTGGTTGCTCCTCAGCGAACACCGGCTCCTGGGGTTTTATTCGCGGGAACCCTCCAAGTGCGGCAGCACGCCCGGCACCGCTGGATTTGACTTCCCGCCGGGATTGGGGGACACCACGGCCTTTGCGGGGCTATTCCCACCCGAGTTTTTGTCCGCAAAGGCATGTCATCGATGGACGGTTCCGTCGCCCAGCATCCATCCCTGCGCCGCTTCTCGCCTGCGCAGCTCGTGAGTTTCATGGAGCGCAGCCATGCCCGGCTTTGCGCTGTCCTCGTCCTGTTGTCTCTGGCCTGCTTTCTGCCGGGTTTCACCACCCTGCAACCCATGGATCGGGACGAGCCCCGCTACGCCCAGGCCTCCAAGCAGATGCTGGAGACAGGCGATTTCGTGGATGTCCGCTTCCAGGACGAGGCGCGATACAAGAAGCCGGTGGGTATCTATTGGATGCAGAGCGCCAGCGTTCTGGTTGCCAAGGCCCTCGGCGCCCCCGAGGCACAGAAGACGATTGCCTACTACCGTTTGCCCTCCCTGTTCGGCGCCATCGCGACGGTTCTCCTGACCTATTGGGCGGCCCTGGCCTTCTTTGGGAGGCGAGGGGCCTTCCTGACGGCGGCGTTGATGGCCACCTGCGTCATCCTCATGGTCGAGGCGCGGCTTGCCAAGACGGATGCCATGCTGACCGCCTGCTCGGTGGCGGTCATGGGCGGCTTGGCGCGCGCCTATCTGAGCCGAGGGGCCGGAATCCTGCCGCGGCGCGCCCTCTTGATCTTCTGGACGGGGTTCGCCCTCGGCATCCTCGTCAAAGGGCCGTTGGTCCTGATGTTCGCCGGCCTTACCGGAGCCGTCCTGTCCTATCGGGAGCGCTCGACGCGCTGGCTGCTGACCTTGCGGCCTTGGCTCGGCCTGGCTTTCACCCTGGCCGTGGTTCTGCCCTGGTTCGTCGCCATCGCCATCAAGAGCGGCGGCGCGTTCTATTCGGAGGCCGTGGGCCACGACATGCTGGGCAAGGTCGGCACGGCCCAGAAGTACCACTGGGCTCCTCCCGGCTTCTATCTGGTGGCCTTCTTCGCCACCTTCTGGCCGGGCGCGATCCTGGCGGCCATCGCCGTGCCCTTCGCCTGGATCCATCGCCGGGAAGAGCCGGTCGCCTTCGCTCTGGCCTGGATCGTCCCCTCATGGCTGGTTTTCGAGGCCGTTCCGACCAAGCTGCCGCATTACACGCTGCCCTTGCTTCCAGCGGTGGCGATCCTCATCGTCATGGCGATCAGCCGCCATTTCGTCGGTCCGCACCGGCCCTTCGCGAAGCTGGCCACGGTCCTCATTCCCTTCATCCCCGTGGGCCTGACCATCGGCCTGTCGGCGGCGAACTGGTCCCTCGACGGCACGCTGCCGTACCGGGCGCTCCCCTTCATGGCGGCTGCCTCCGCGATCGCGCTTTATGCCTGGTGGCTCTTCATCAAGAACCGGGTGGTGAGCTGCCTCTGGGCCGGCTTCCTCTCGGCCGTCTGCCTATCCATCGGCGTGTTCGGCTTCGCCCAGCTCGACCTGCGGTCTCTGAAGGTCTCGGACAAGTTAGCGGAGACGGTAGGAGGCAAGATGAGGGTCGGCACTCTCGGCTACCGCGAGCCGAGCCTCGTTTTCCTGGTCGGCACCAATCTCGATATGCTCGACAGCGCCTCGGAGGCATCCGCCTTCTTGAAAAAAGGCTGCGCGGCCGTGTTCGTCGACCAGCGTTTCGAGACCGATTTCCGGGCCGCCAACGAGCGGAACGGATTGACCCCTGCGCTCTCGACCCGCGTCTCAGGTTTTAATATCAACAGCGGGAAGCGTGTCGATATCGGCGTCTATTCCGTCGACGCCGGCTGTCCCTGATCTCTTAACTCAAGAGGGGGCCCGTAAAGGGCCCTTGATCGATGAACGATTTAACCCCGGGTCCGCGCCTCAGCGTCGTGGTGCCCGTCAAGAACGAGGCTCTGAACATCCTCCCCCTCGTGGAGGAGATCGAGCGCGCCTGTGCGCCGCTCGCTCCCTTCGAGGTGATCTACGTGGATGACGGGTCGACGGACGATACCGTCGAGCAGGTGCGGGCGGCCCGCGCCCCCCGGCCCTGGCTGCGCCTTATCCGTCACGAGGGGAGCTGCGGGCAGAGCGCGGCGGTCCGGACGGGCGTTCATGCGGCGCGCGGGCCCATCATCGCCACCCTCGACGGCGACGGGCAGAACGACCCGGCCTTCATCCCGCAGCTCGTCGCGGCGCTGGACGACCCGGACGTCGGCCTCGTCGCCGGGCAGCGGCTCGGGCGCAAAGGGGCCGCCAAGCGCTGGCAGTCGCGTATCGCGAACGGCGTGCGCGGACGTGTCCTGAAGGATGGGACGCGGGATACCGGGTGCGGCCTCAAGGCTTTCCGGCGCGACGTCTATCTGCGCCTTCCCTATTTCGATGCCCTGCACCGCTTCATGCCAGCCCTGGTCAAGCGCGAGGGTTACCGGATCGCCCATGTGGACGTGGTCGACCGGCCCCGGCATGCGGGACAGTCGAATTATGGCCTCTTCGACCGCCTGTGGGTCGGAATCCTCGATCTCGCGGGGGTGTGGTGGCTGATCCGCCGCCGACGCCGCGTGCCCGTTTCCCAGGAAATTCTCTGATGCTGATGCGCCTGTCCCACGATATCGGATTGTATTTCTACGATATCGTCATTGCCCGCTTCGATCTCTGGGCCGCCTTCGGCGTTCTGGCGCAGTTCGTGTTCGGCGCCCGCTTCATCGTGCAGTGGATCGCCAGCGAGAAGGCGGAGAAGAGCGTCATTCCCATGGCGTTCTGGTTCCTCTCCATCGGAGGCGGGCTGATGACGCTCATCTACGGCTTCGCCCGGCGAGACATCGTCATCATCTCCGGGCAGGCCTTGTCGATCTTCATTTACGTCCGCAACCTCATGCTGATCGCAAAGGAAGCGCGGAAAAAAGCCAAGACGGCGGAACTCCCGACCTAGCGCATCGTGCGGAAAAGTGGATCCGGTTTTCGCTGCGCGGCCCGCTGGGTCCGCGTCCCACGATGCGCTCATCCAAGAAGGGAGCATCGGATCGATCCCAAAAGTGCAAATCCACTTTTGGGTCCGATGCTCGAGAGCTGTCTCCCCTTGCGCGGAAACAGCTCTTTTCTTTGATAGGTCGGCGTCTCTGACGGCGAAGCGAATCCGCTTCGCCGAATAATGGCCTAATCCGCTTCCCGCAGACGGGCGAAGCCCGCATCCAGATCACGCTTGAGATCATCGAGATCCTCAAGGCCGATGTGGAAGCGCAGGGCATGTCCGCCCGGCTCCCATTTCGTGGCCGTGCGGTAGGTCGCGCAGTTGAAGGGGATCACGAGGCTCTCGAAGCCGCCCCACGAATAGCCCATCCCGAAGAGCGCCAGCCCGTCGAGCATGGCGGCGAGCGCCTTGTCGGAGAACGGCTTGAGGATCACCGAGAACAGGCCGGACGATCCCTTGAAGTCCCGCTTCCAGATGTCGTGGCCCTTGTAGGATTCGAGCGCCGGATGAAGCACGCGCTCCACCTCGGGGCGTGCGGCGAGCCAGCGGGCCATCTCCAAAGCCTGCTTCTCGTGTTCGCGCAGGCGCAGCGCCATGGTGCGAAGGCCGCGAAGCCCCAGGAAGACGTCCTCCGGTCCGGGACACATGGCGAAGGCGTCATAGGCCGCCCGCAGATTTTTGAAGCAGCGCTCGTTGGCGGACACCAGTCCGAGCAGGAGGTCGGATCCGCCGCTGAGATACTTGGTGCCGGCCTCGATGGCGATGTCGACGCCCCGCTCGTGCGGCGGGAAGAGCAGGGGGGTCGCCCAGGTGTTGTCCATGAGAACCACGGCCCCATGCCGGTGCGCCACCTCGGCGATGGCGGGGATATCCTGCATCTCAAAGGATTGTGAACCAGGCGCTTCCGTGAAGACGGCGGCCGTGTTCGGGCGCATGAGGGAGGCGATCCCGGCTCCGATCGAGGGATCGTAATAGGTGGTTTCCACACCAAATTTCTCAAGCATCCCATGGCTGAACTGCCGCGTGGGAAGATAAACCGAGTCCGTGACGAGCAGGTGGTCGCCGGCCTTGAGGCAGGACATGAGGGCGACCGTGACCGCCGCGAGGCCGGAGGGAGCCAGGACGGTGCCCGCCGCGCCCGTGAGTTCCGTCCAGGCCGTCTCGAGCGCCTCCGTGGTCGGGGTCCCTTTCGTTCCATAGGAATACCGCCCACGGCGGTGCAGGAGATCGTCGGTCGTGGGGTAGAGCACGGTGGAGCCGCGATAGATCGGCGTGTTCACGAAGCCATGCTGCTCGAAGGGCTCTCGACCCGCATGAACGAGGAGGGTGCGTTCCGCGAGATGGGCAGGTTTGGGAGGAAGTTTTGACATGGGCTCAAGGACTTGCTGAAGGGAACATGATCTGAGGCCGAGGGCACTCCAACGTCAACCCTCCGACTAAAAACCATTCCATCAAGACTTGACCGGTGATCAATCATGGAATGTGATGGATCCCGATGCCGCCATCGACCGATGCGGCGTGGAACGGTCTGACCGTGGCTCGGCTGGGGGAAGAAGAACAGACGAGCCGAATGGAACTTTGGGGAGAATAAACCAACATGAAAAAGGCTCTCGTATCGATTGCCTTCGGCCTGACGGCAAGCCTGCTCGCGACCGGCGCGTCCGCGCAGGCGACCCTGAACAGCGTGAAGCAGAAAGGATTCCTGACCTGCGGCTCTAACACGGGTCTCGCCGGCTTCGGTCTGCCGGACGCTCAGGGCAATTGGACTGGTCTCGACGTCGACCTCTGCCGCGCCATCGCTGCCGCGATCTTCGACGACCCGTCCAAGGTCCGCTACATCCCGCTCGCCGCCAAGGACCGCTTCACCGCGCTCCAGTCGGGTGAAGTGGACGTGCTGTCCCGCAACTCGACGATGACCATGTCGCGCGACACGCAGCTCGGCCTGGACTTCCCGGCCATCAACTACTTCGACGGCCAGGGCTTCATGGTCCGCAAGAAGCTCGGCGTGTCCTCCGCGAAGGAGCTGAACGGCGCCTCGATCTGCACCCAGCAGGGCACCACCACCGAGCTCAACCTGGCCGACTACTTCCGCGCCAACAACATGAAGTACGAAGTCGTGGCCTTCGCGACCTCGGACGAGACCTTCAAGGCCTATGACGCGGGCCGTTGCGACGCGTTCACGACCGACGCCTCGGGCCTCTATGCCGAGCGTCTGCGCGCGTCGGCTCCGGACGATCACATCGTTCTGCCCGAGATCATCTCCAAGGAGCCCCTCGGCCCGGCCGTCCGTCACGGCGACAACCAATGGGGCGATATCGTCCGCTGGACCCATTACGCCATGCTCGACGCCGAAGAACTCGGCGTGACCAAGGCCAATGTCGATCAGATGAAGTCCTCCGACAATCCGGAGATCAAGCGTCTGCTTGGCACCGAGGGCAAGTACGGCGAGGCCGTCGGCCTGACGAACGACTGGGCTTATCGGATCCTCAAGCACGTGGGCAACTACGGCGAGATCTTCGAGAAGAACGTCGGCGAAGGCTCCAGGCTGAAGATCAAGCGCGGCCAGAACGCCCTGTGGACGAAGGGCGGCCTGCAATACGGCATGCCGATCCGCTAACCGGATCCTTCATGGCTGGAGCGCCCGGGAAGCTGGGCGCTCCTCAATAACAATAAACTGCCGGTCGTTCATGGCAGCGACAATTGCATGAACACGGGGGAGGACGGCGTAAAAAGTCAGCCGTCAGAGGATTGAGTTCAGTGCAGACCGTTGTCAGCCAGACATCGCCACCCAAAAAATCGTTTCTTTACGATCCGAAGGTCCGTGGAATTTTCTACCAGGTCCTCCTGATCGCCGTCGTCGGCTACCTGTTTTATGTAGCGGCCAGCAATGCCATCGAGAACCTGCGGCGGGCCAAGATCGCGTCCGGCTTCGGTTTCCTCGAGAATACGGCCGGATTCGACATCAGCCAGTCGCTCATTCCGTTCAGCGCGGCCGGTTCCACCTATGGTGATGCATTCATCGTAGGTCTGCTCAACACGCTGATCGTCTCCGCCATCGGCATCTTCTTCACGACCATTCTCGGCTTTCTCATCGGCATCGCCCGGCTGTCCACCAACTGGGTCGTGGCGAAGGTGGCCATGGTCTATGTCGAGGCGCTGCGCAACATCCCGCTCCTGGTGCAGCTGCTGTTCTGGTACATCGCCGTTCTCGGGCCGCTGCCGCAGCCGCGCAACTCCCTGGAGATGGGCGCAGGCTTCTTCCTGAACTCGCGCGGCTTCTTCATGCCCCGTCCGGTTTATGCGCAGGATGCGTGGGCCATCCCGGTCGCGCTGGCGATCGGTCTCGTGGTCGCTTTCGCCTACCGGCGCTGGGCGAGGGCGCGGCAGGAACGTACGGGACAGCAATATCCTGTCGGCCTCGCGACGCTCGGTCTCGTCGTCGGTCTGCCCGTCGTGACCTGGATCGTGCTCGCTCTTTTCGGCGCCAACCCGATCGGCTTCGACATGCCCAAGAAGGGCACCTTCAACCTGACGGGCGGCATGCAGATCCTGCCCGAGTTCGTCGCGCTGCTGCTCGGCCTTACCACCTATACCGCGGCCTTCATCGCCGAGGTGGTGCGCGCAGGAATCCTGGCCGTTTCGAAGGGGCAGACCGAGGCGGCAAGCTCGCTCGGCCTCAAATCGGGCCAGACGCTGCGCCTCGTGGTCATTCCGCAGGCGATGCGCGTCATCATCCCGCCGCTGACGAGCCAATACCTCAATCTGACGAAGAACTCGTCGCTGGCCGTCGCGATCGGATATCCCGATCTTGTGCAGGTGTTCATGGGCACCGTTCTCAATCAGACCGGCCAAGCCATCGAGGTCGTCATCATCACCATGGGCGTGTACTTGACAATCAGTCTCGTGACCTCGGCCCTGATGAACATCTACAACCGCCGTGTGGCAATCGTCGAACGATAGGAATTCCGATGAGAACCACCGTCGATATGCCTCGTTTCGTCCGCACCAAGCAGGAGGAGGCTCTGCCTCCGCCGAATCTCACGCGCGGTCCTATCGCCTGGATCCGGGAAAACCTCTTCTCGGGCCCCTTCAATACCGTGCTGACGCTGGTGGTTCTGTACCTGCTCTATGTCAGCATTCCGCCCCTGGTGAAGTTCCTGTTCGTGGATGCCGTGTGGAGCGGCACCGACCGCGCCGCCTGCCGCGCCGATATGGGCGGCAGCGAAGCGGGAGCCTGCTGGGCCTTCATCCGCGAAAAGCTCGGCTACTTCACTTACGGTTCATACCCGGTTTCCCAGCGCTGGAGAGTCGATGTCTTCTTCGCTCTCCTGGCTCTGGGCGTGGGCTGGCTTCTGTGGCTGAGAGCGCCGCGCCGGGATTTGGGAGCCGTCTACTTCTTCTGGCTGTTCCCGGTGGCCTCCTATATTCTGCTGACGGGCGGCAACAACGATTTCAGCAGCCGGTTCTGGGTCGGTTTCCTGATCTTCGGCGCTCTTGTGATCGCTCTCTTCGCCTTCCTCGCCGCCCTTCTCAAGACGTCGCTGCGTCCGGCCCTGATCATAGGCGGCGGCATCGTCGCGGTGATCGGCATCACACTCGCCCTGATGGATATCAACTTCGGCCTGGATCCGGTGCCGACCTCCCTCTGGGGCGGAGTTCTCGTGACGCTGCTAGTGGCGACGGTGGGCATCGTCTTCTCGCTCCCGTTCGGCATCCTGCTGGCCCTCGGGCGCCGCTCGAAGCTGCCGATCGTGCGGATGGCGTCCGTCATCTTCATCGAGTTCGTCCGTGGCGTGCCGCTGATCACGGTGCTCATCATGGCTAACACGATGCTGCCGCTCTTTCTGCCAGGCGACATGACGGTCGACCGCCTGATGCGACCCCTCATCGGAACGGCGCTCTTCTCCTCAGCCTACATGGCCGAGGTGGTGCGCGGCGGCCTTCAGGCCATGCCGAAGGGGCAATATGAAGGCGCGATGTCGCTCGGCCTCAACTACCCGCAGATGATGATCCTCATCATCCTGCCCCAGGCCCTGCGCATCGTGATCCCGGGAATCGTGAACACCTTCATCGGTCTGTTCAAGGATACCTCCCTCGTGTCGATCGTCGGCATCTTCGATGTGGTGAAGACGATCGAGGCCTCGCGCATCGATCCCAATTGGGCGGCGCCCACCATCGGCCTGACGGGCTATGCCTTCGCGGCCCTGTTCTATTTCATCTTCTGCTTCGGCATGTCGCGCTACTCGCTCGGAGTCGAACGACGCCTCGCGGCAGGTCAGAAACGGTAATCATTCATGGCAACGACAGTGACATCCCAAACAGTTCAGGCCGCCCGCGACCCGCAGACCGAATCCGCCGTGCAGATGATCGACGTGCACAAGTGGTATGGCGAGTTCCACGTGCTGCGCGACATCAACCTCAACGTGCGCC
>NZ_JBVVAJ010000028.1:0-70235 GCF_055792805.1 Microvirga sp. HS2 | reverse complement strand
GCGTCAGCCCCGGCCAGCAACTGATCGAGCAGATGGTCGGGTATCCGGGGGTCCTTGCGGCGTGCCATGCGATGTCTCCCTCATGATCATCGTAAGGCCCCACACGAAATTCCTGATAGTCCCCTCTATTTTATAAAGCGCATCCCACTCCCCACCCACATCGCCCAATTGGCTGCCACTCTCTGAGCGGCGTTGGTCAAGCTGTGCCTTGACCTGAGCAAATTGGATTCACGCATGCCCAACGCCTCTGCTGCAGAGCGCGAACGGGCAGCCATGTCTAAGGAAGTGACATGAACGCCAACAACACCCGAGCCATAGAACAAGCTGCGGCCCAAGACAGCCGAGAGAAGGTTTGGATCCAGCCGTATGCTTCAAGAGCAAGCCGCAGGCCCGCTCTCAAATCGACCAGCTCCGTTAGGGGATCGCTCGTTAACCCGGCCACCCACCGGGAGATTGTCTACGAAAGCACGCTGGAGCGCGACTTAGCCTATATCCTCCTCGCCGATCCCTCCGTTGAGGATGTCCATGATCAGCCGGAGGCCGTGAGCTACATCGATAGCGACGGCGTCGTTAGGGAGCATACGTTCGACTTTGTTGCGCATCGTACCGATGGCACCAGTACGGCGATCGCGGTGAAGCTGGCGACGAAGCTGGTGTCGAGCGGCATTGCGGAAACCTTGACCTTTATCCGTGCTCAACGCTCACCGTCATTCGCTGACCACTTTGCGGTTCGCACCGGCGATCACATCACCCGTGATCGCGCAGCGGATGCCCGCCTGATCCACAAGTCCCGCCGCATGCGTGACGAAGCCACCATCACCGAGGTCGGCGCAGTCGCATCGACCCTGCGCGGCACCGTGAGGATCGCTGACCTGATGGCAGCCACCCGCAACGATGGCCATGGCTTCATGGCCGTGGTCGCCCTCATCGGCGACGGCGTGCTCGAGCACGTCGGGTCCAGCCGTATCTCGCCCGCAAGCCACGTGCGTCCCGCCCGCAAGCCCACCCACTAAAAGGAGATCTACTATGACGAATTCGCCGCTTCCCGAAACCCGGAAGCCCCTCCCCGCCACGGCGGTTCCGCGCTACGCCCTCGAGCCGCACGCCCGCTACGTCATCGACAGTGTGCTCGAACTGGTCGCGGTATCCAGCGACGACCAGGGCCATGTCTTCCGCCGGGCCGACAACCCGAACCTGTGCGAGTCCTTCACGCACGAAGAGTTCGCGGAACTGCTCAAAGAGCGGATGAACATCATCCGCAATTATCACCGCTCCTCCGCGGCCGCGATCCGGCTCGAGGGTCCGGAGCGGCTCATCACCGAGCTTCCGCCCGCGCGTCGCGAGAGGCTCCTTGAGCGCAAGGACATTTGCGACGCCTTCCTTCGGGACGAGGAAGCCCGCAAGGTCAGCCGCTCGGATGCGTCCATGAAGCCCTGGATCAAGGACTACACGGCAGGCATCCTCCAGAAGGCGATCGAGCAGGGACGTTGCGGCAGCGACGACGTCATCGTGAAGCGTCCGCCGAGCCCGACGGCACTCCGCAAGTCGCTGCGCAAGTACGAGGCGTGCTGCTTCGATGCCATGGCCCTGCGCGACGGCTATGGCCGCAGCGGCAACCGTATGCCGAAGCTCGAAGTCGAGGAGCGCATGCTGATGCGGGAGATCGCTCAGGGCTACGCCAGTCGCCTCAAGCCCACGAAGGCGTCGCTCTATTTCGACCTGACCGAGGCCGTCCGGAAGAAGAACATCGAGCGCCGCAAGACGGGCGAGCGCCTTCTGAAGAAGCCGAGCCGGGCGGCGTTCGAGCGCGTGATCGCGGGCCTCGACCCGTTCATGGTCTGCGCCGGCCGTGAGGGAGAGGCGGCGGCCCGCAAGAAGTTCTTCATCGTCCGCGGCGGCCTCGACGTATCCCGGCCGCTCGAGCGGGTGGAGATGGACGCTTGGACGATTTCCCTCCAGGTGATTCTCGAGGACGCGGGCGTTTGGGCCAAGCTCTCCCCCGAGGTCAGGGCCGAGGTCGGGCGTCGGCGGTTGCTGCTTTCGGTCGCCATCGATTGCTACACGCGCTGTGTCCTGGCCGCCCGCATCATCGAAAGCAACACGTCCACCGCCGCCGTGTCCACGATCGCGATGGCCGTGATGGACAAGGCCCGCTTCGCCGAGGCGGCCGGATGCGTGACCCCGTGGGACCAGTGCGGCACCATGGAGACCCTCGCGACGGACAACGACAAGGCCTACACCGCCTACGAGACCCGGGCGGCCGTGACCGACATGGGCAGCGAGATGCTGTTCCCGCCGGCCGGAACCCCGCAGAACCGCGCCCGCATCGAGCGCTTCTTCCGCGCCATCCACGAACAGCTCGTGGCCCTGTTTGACGGCCGCAGCTTCGAGAACGTGGTCGCCAAGGGCGACTACGATTCCGAGGCCAATGCGGTCATCGACGCGGACGAGCTCGGCCGGGTGATCGTGCGCTGGATCGTCGACGTCTACCACAACACCGGGCACGATGGCTTGGGCGGCGAGACGCCGCGCAACTGCTGGATCCGCACCACCCGCCTCCACCCGGTGCTGCCGCCCCCGGATCCGGACGTGTGCCGCCACATCTTCGGCGTCACGGTCGAACGCCGGATCACCAGCTCAGGCGTGCGGGTGCTGGGCCTCCACTACCAGTCTGAGGAACTTCAGCGCCTGCGCCGGACCGCGCAGCAGAAGCCCGTGCTCGTGCGCATCGACGAGGGTGACCTCGGCTACGTGTCGGTTCGCACGAAGGACGGCTGGCTGACCGTTCCCTGCTCGAAGTCGGGCTTAGACGGCGTTGCACTTGAGCACTGGGTCGCGGCCGAGCGCGCGCTGCGCCGCGAGCATGCTGACATGGCGCGCCTCTCCGAGGAGGTCGTCCTCGAGGCCCTGGCCGACATCAAGGCCTTCTCTGCCTCGGCCACGCAACGCGCCGGCATCGCCTCCCCGATCATCGCCTCGGCGGATGTCGACCGCCTGGAGCGCGGCGTGTTCCGCACCTTCTCGTTCGACCGGGGCCCGGCGGACGGCCCTGCCGTGTTCGAACCGGTCGATGTCGTGATGGAGGACGCGGTCACCCCGGCGGCCGTGGATCACGCGTCCCCATCCGGTGAAGTCGTGGCCACCGCATCCGAGGCACCGGACGGCACCGCGCGAAACGACGAAGACGAGTACGGCATGGAGGACTGAGCATGGACACGATCACGACGAACCACGACGGCGAGGATCCCGTCAGCCGGATGCGCCGGCTCCAGTCCGAGCGGCGCTCAAGCGGCGGGGACGTGATGGCGGGCGTCCTCTCCGCCTACATCACCACGCCGCGGGACACGGCCCTCGAGGTCGAACTGGACGGTCTCATCGACAGCTTCCTGCTCACGCAGGAGGCCGCCTCCTCCGGCAGCGGCCGGCAGGTCGGGCGGCTGCGGGAGGGACGCTCCCTGACGGTCACGGGACAGTCCGGTGCGGGCAAGACCAGGACACTGGAGCGCCACTTCCACAGGCGCGAGGAGTTCGCCGGTTACGGCGACCCAGACTCAGACTGCGTCCTGGTTTCCGTGACGACCCCGTCGCCATGCACGCTGCGCCTTCTCGGCAACGAAATCCTCGCGGCGATCGGCAGCCCGGTGGAGCGCAGGCTCGACGAGAACGTCGTCTGGGACATGGTCCATCGCCACCTGGCGCTGCGCGGCGTGCGCTTCCTGCACATCGACGAGCTCCAGCACGTGCTCCAGAGCCGGAACCCGGTCGAGATCGGCAAGGTGCAGGACACCCTGAAGCGCCTGATGCAGAACAAGGACTGGCCCGTGTGGCTCATCCTCTCGGGCCTGCCGGAGATCGGGCGGTTCTTCGCGCAGGACGAGCAGGTCTGGCGGCGCTCCCGGCACGTGGTGTTCGGCGACCTGACCCTCGAGGGCGACGCCGAGTTCGTCCGTCGCCTCCTGACCGACTACGGCAATGGCAAGGCCAAGCTGACGCTCGATGGGGTGACCGACGATCCGTTCATCGCGCGGCTCCTGCACGCGGCGCTCGGCCGGTTTGGGATCGTGATCGAGATCATCCAGGACGCGATCCGGGAGTCGCTCCGGAAGGAGACGGGCACCCTCAACGTCACGCACTTCGCCGAGGCCTACAAGGCCAGGACCGGGTGCCAGCCGGAGGCGAACGTGTTCACGGCCCAGGGCGACTGGTGGCTCATCCGCCCCCAGGAAGGTCTCGTGCGGGAGGAGCCGCAGGAAGACGACGAGGACGACAAGCCCAGGAAGAGCCGGAAAGGCAAGCCCTCCCGTAAGACCCAACCCCGCGACAGGAGAAACCCGTGACCCCGCTGCACCCCTCCCTGACCGTCCGCCTTCGCCCCAACGAGACCCCGCAGAGCCTCTGCTCGCGCAACGCCCTCCTGCTGCGGCGTACGGCCCGAGAGTTCTGCCTCGACCGGGGTCTCTCCTTCCAACCCATCGTTGATGGGGATGGCGCTGCCCTGGAGGCACTCGCCCATTGCACGCGCGCCGACCTCGGCCTGCTCGCGGCGGGAGCCGTCGTGAAGGCCGGAGGACATCGCTTCACCGTCCGCCATCAGGCGCTCATGCGCGACACCTTGAGCCGCAAGGCGCTGCGGGTGTGCCCGCACTGCATCCAGGCCGATCTCGAGCAAGGACCCGAACCCTTGGACGTGCGCCCCTACGGCCGGACCATCTGGCTGATCGAGCCGATACGCACCTGCGCGATTCATGAGGTCGGCCTCGTTGCCGTCGCCGAGGACGACCATCCGCAGCGCGTGCATGACTTCGCCGCCCTGGTCCAGCCTGCCATCCCGAGGATCGGGCAGATCGCGGACGCGGCCCCGCAGCGACCCGCCTCGGCGTTCGAGCGGCACCTGCTGGCCCGTTTCGAGGGTCGTGAGGCGGGCAATACGGGCCTTCTCTCCGCGCTGCCATTCCACGCCGCGGCGAAGGTCTGCGAGGTGATCGGTGCCGTCGCGACACACGGCATCCGCTTCCGGACGGACCGTCTCTCCGACGCTGAGTGGCACGAGGCCGGGGCGGCCGGGTTCGAAGTCGCGTCGACCGGCGAGGGCGGCATCCGCTCCTTCCTTTCCACGCTCCAGGATCGCTTCGCATCGACCAAGGGCGACTGGGGTCCGCGCCTGGTGTTCGGCCGCCTGTACGAGTGGCTTGCGCACGAGTCCGAGGACGCGGCGTACGAGCCGCTGCGCGACATCATCCGGCGGCACGTCATCGAGACGATGCCGGTCGGGCCGGGCGACGATGTATTCGGCAGCGAGGTGACAGTGCGCCGCCTGCACTCCGTGCGCTCTGCCTCTCTCGAGACGGGCGCGCATCCCAAGCGGCTGCGCAAGCTCCTTCACGCTGCCGGTCACGTTTCGGGGGCAGCCTTGACCCTGTCCGACGAGCGCATCACGTTCGATGCCGTGAAGGCGCAAGGCTTCCTCGATCGCGTGTCGGAGACGATGTCCCTCAAGCAGGCGGGCGAGTACCTCAATGCTCCGCGCCCGCACGAGCGACTGCTGTTCGAGGCGGGCTTCATCGAGCCATTCGTCCGCGGCGGCACCGAGACCCTCAAGGACCACGCCTTCTCGCGGTGCGATCTCGACAAGTTCCTCGGGCGGCTGCTTGCCAACGCGTCCGAGGCAGGCGCCGGGGACGACAGGCTCCTGCCGATTCCGACGGCGGCCAAGAGGGCGTGCTGCTCTGCGATGGAGATCGTGCGGCTGATCCTGGACCGAAAGCTGGCCCGCGTCCGGCGCCGGCCCGATGTCGCGGGATACCTGTCGGTGCTCGTCGATCCCGAGGAGGTGAAGCCTTTCGTGCGGGGACAGGCAAGCGGCGGCCTCTCCCTACGGGAGGTCGAACAAAAGCTCGGAACCGCTACCCGGGTGGTGAAGGCACTGATTGATTATGGACACCTGCCCTCGCAGGTCGAGATTAACCCCGGCAACCGCTGTCCCCGGCAGGTTGTCGCTGGAAGTGATCTAGAGCACTTCATGTCCCGGTTCGTATCATTGCATGTCGCTGCGGATGAGAGAGGCATCCACTTTTTGAAGCTCAAGGCAATGCTGGCGTCCGCCGGCATCAATCCGGCGTTTGCCCCGGACGTAGTGCATGCCGCTTTTTACGAACGGAACGCGTGCATGAGCGTCGGTTCGTAGACGTCCTCCGAGGAATGACCTGACCTCGAGCAGCCCGCGTTCATAGCTCCGCGAGCCCCGGCACAGCCGGGGCTTTTTTCATGTCGAGACAAAGCGTGCCTCACGTTGAGGCGAACTGATGCGTTGTCTGGTGAGGCATCCTGATGGCTTGCAACTGCCATTAGTTGAGGCATTCCTGATTCAGAAATCCTTATTTTCTGGGCATTCCGGAGCAGGTGTGCGGCATCCTTTGGGGGCGTCTACAGTTTGATTGACGACAAGAGCCCGCCAGCGATCTGGCGGGCTTCTTTCGTTGAACCTTGGGCGCTCCCGCCTGTTGTTCAAAGGGAGCGAACTGGATTCCTCGGAAGACCTGTCTTATATTTTCGCCATGGCCACGTTCTATCATAAGGTTTCTGATGCTCCCCCCGGACAGGCTCCTGCCCAGGTGGACAGCCTTGTGCTTGGAACGGTGAACGCCCCTTTCAAGCGGGCGATTGACGCCAAGACGCTGGAAACCTGCCTGAAAACGGGCGATGTCGCGCCGTGGATCGTTCATGTGGCCACGTTCTTCCGGGAGGTCGAACCGGCGCTCGTCCTGTCCTTCGCCCATGGGCACGGCATTTCCGACGTCCGGCTAGTCAGTGCCTACAGGATCGTGAAGCGTGACACCGGGGTCGAGAGCAAGGCCCTGGAGAGCTCGTTTGTCCCACTGGCACAGCCTGCTTGACCGGACAGTCCGGGGGCTCGAGGCCCTGAAGCAGCACGGCCAGCCCGCGCCCGATTGGGTGCTAGGCGGCGGGACCGCCCTCATGATTTGGGCCGATCACCGTCTCAGCCGGGATATCGACGCCTTCATCGACGACGCGCAGTACCTCCCGATCCTTTCCCCGCGCATGGGCGGAGAGCAGGTCTGGAACTGCGAGGCCTATGACGAGGCCGCCCATCACCTGAAGCTGCGCTACCCGGAAGGCGAGATTGACTTCATCGTCGCCGCGACCATTACGGACGTGCCGAGCGAGAGGCGGCGCATCCCGGCCGCCGACGGAATCCCCGAGCACTGGATCACCATCGAGCACCCCGTCGAGATCGCCCTCAAGAAGCTCCACTATCGCGGCAGTCAGATGATCGTCCGCGACGCCTTCGACATCTGCGTCGTGGACCGGCTCCATCCCGATCTCCTGAGAAGCCGTCTCGGCGAGGTCTCAAGCTCCCGGGACGCGATTCTCGCTGCCATCGACAGGATCAAGAAGCCGTTCTTCGAGAGCTACCTGGACCAGCTCGACATCAGGTCGAACTGGCAAGACGTCGCGGCGAAGAGCTACACCCGGATCCGCGATATCCTCGAGACCATTCCGACAAGCGCGCCGAGGCCACAATGAAGGGCGACGTGGAAGAAGCGCGCCCTGAGTGCGCGAAATTCACGCTGGTGCGGTATGGGGCGGGCTTGCAGTGCGATACGTGCGGCAGCACGACTGGGTGCAGCTGAGCCCATTTACAACGCCAAATTGATACAACAAAATGCCCTCGCCAACATATGTTGGCGGGGCATATCTCTGGGCGCGAAATTGAGTCAGTTGTCGTTCGAGTATGAGGGTGAATCCCTCAAGTCTGGGATCGAAGCTACAGAACTTCGGCAAACAATCGATGGCTTCAATCGTCTCGTTAAAGACGCCGCCCATCTTCTAAAAGGGCAGGACACTGAAGTCAGTTTTCGCATCAAATCTGTTAGGTCGAACTCACTTCATCTAGACACAGTTGTCGAAACATTCGCTACTGCTCAAGCAGCTTTTCCTTTAGCCGTTCAGATCTTTGATGGGGTTAAAACCGTAGGGGAAATGATTAAGGCATGGCTCGACATTCAAAAGCATCTAAGAGGCGAGCCACCCAAAAGCGTTCAAAAAGTTAAAAATGGGAACGCAGTTCATATTGAAAACAATAACGGGCAAATCATCGTAATCAATGGCAGTGTCTTTAACGCGTTCAATGCACTAGACGTAGGAAGCTCAGCTCACAAAATTGCCGCCCCATTTAGACAGAAGGCAGAAAGCCTCGTAATTAAGGAAGACCATCGAGAGCTAGGCTCATACTCGGCAGCGGACGCCCAAACCTTCAAACGTGTCACCCTAGATGACAAGCCCCTTGTGACATCAGGGGAGGTACTCCTAACAGTAAAATCGCCAGTTTTGGAGGGAGACGGCCTTTGGCGCTTTCGCTATGGATCGTCTACGATCACTGCTCGCATGAATGATGAAGATTTTAAAAAGCAGGTCCAAAAAGGAGAAGAGACCTTTCGGAATGGCGACGTATATCGAGTGAAATTAAAATCCCGACAAGAGCGGAATGGGCGCAAAATCAAGACTGATCACATAATAGAACAGGTTATAGCTAAAGTTTAACCCACCAAAGACAACTAACGTCATGGCCCTGCGCACTCCCAGCGCCTGTGACGACAACTAAAAGCATCTCACCTAAAGAGTGCATCACAAGCTCCCCCACTCCCCAACACCTGAACCTCTTCATCATGGCCGGGCCGATCCCGGCCATCCACGTCTTTGACGCGCGGCGGTTCCTGAAGACGTGGATGCCCGGATCAAGTCCGGGCATGACGAGGAGCGCACCGAACGGTCTCACTCCTCCGGCCTCCTGAACACCCCACGGATCACCTCCCCTCGCCCGGTCAGTTCCGGGGGCGGGTTGGTCCAGTCGACTTCCTGCGGTTGGCGGTTGTGCCAGTAGATCATCCAGCGGCCTTGGGGGTCCTGGTAGACGCCGTAGATGAGGTGGCCGCGCCAGTGGCGCTCGCGGCGGATCAAGCCGATGACGTCGCGTAAGGCCCGCATGGCGATCCAGGTGATGCCGAGCGCCGTGGCGGGGATGGCGACGAGCCAGAGCGCCTGAATGAGTTCGGGCCACGTGTGGAATTTCGACAACCAATCGGCGACGACACTATAAGGCTCGGCCACGACGCTGTAAGGCTGGTCCATCGCTAAAAAACTCCCCTTAGGTAAGTGACCACCAGGAGCCCTGGTGGTCGGGGAGTTGAGAAGCCGTACGCAGACGACCGCGCTGTCCTTTAGGCTTGCGCCCTGGACATGCGACAGCGCCTCCCCGGCCATAGCTGGGAAGGCATCGTTAGCGGCTGATGCTTGCCGCTGCGTAAGGGGTTCTCACGCCCCAGAGCCGAATGCGTCCGGCTCCGGTGACGAGATAACACGGTTGCGGGGTGACGGGTCAATGGGAGAGCGGCAGGTACGCCGTCCCCTCCACCGCCATGGCCCCGCCCTCTCTCGTCATGGCCGGCCTTGTGCCGGTGATGAAGGGGAGAAGGTCGAGCCTGAGCCCTCACTCGTCATGCCCGCGCTCGTCGCGGCATCCACGTCTTGATAGCTCGACGCTTCCGAAGACGTGGATCCCCGGGACGAGCCCGGGGATGACGACGGAGAGGCCGGGGATGACGAAGGGGAAAGCCGGTTCCCATATCCCTGAAACGGGATTCTCCTTGAAACGGAAAAGCCCAGGCTCCGGGGCGAACGGGCGGGATGCCTTCGCATCTCCTGCCGCGCCAGCTACGGGCCTGGGCTGATGGGGTACCAGACGGGCGCCTGCATCGTCAGGCAGGCACAGGAACAGGCCGGGCCGGAGTACATCCGTCCTGGCGCGGCCGCATCGACACGGGCGGTGACGCCCGCCGCTTGTCGAAGTCCACATACGATGTCCGCTGGGGTCAACCTCATATGGGGATTGAAAAACAAACCGCAAGGGCTGGGACACGCGGCTGCGGCCGAACCCGTCGGTTCGTCAGGTCACGGGCGGCTGCGGCTCGTGCACGGCCTTCTCCGCCTCGACCAGCACATCCAAGCCGCGCCAGGGCTTCGGCATGAAGGTGACGCAGTCCGGCAGCTCGCCCAGCCGGTCGCCCGCGACACCCGAGGTCAGCACGATCCGGATGGTCGGCCAGAGCGTGCACGCCGCCTTGGCGAGCTGGACGCCGTCCATCGGCCCGGCCAGGCGGATGTCGGCGAAGATCATCGCGACATCGCCGCCATGCGCCTGCAGATAATCCAGGGCGGCTTCCGCGCTCTCGACCTCCACCACGTCGAGCTCCGTCTCCTCCAGCAGGGCGGCGGCGAGCTCCCGGACGTCCGGATCGTCCTCGACGATCAGGGCGATGTGCGGCTCGGGCTGTTGAACCGTCATCGCAGCCTCCCGGAGCCTTCCATCCGCTGCAGGATGGCCATCAGCCGTGGGGGCAAGGGCTCGTCGATCACGGTCTTGTAAACCTCTGCGAGCGTGCGGCCGATCACGGCGGTCGAGACGACCGGATGGAGTTGGTCGACACGGGGCAGACGCACGTCGCCCGAAGCATCGTGGGGCATCAGCGTTCTCCTTGATTGCTGTCTGCGGCTCCTCGCATCGGAGCGGAGCCGACCGGACTAACCTATGTTAAGGAGGGAATCGCTGACTCGCTGGCTGGTTTCAGCGTGGCGGCAAAAACTGCAACCATGAGGTGCGGATCGTCAATCCGCGCCGGTCGCCACCTTCAGGCCGCGCTTGACCGTCTTGAGGGCGATCAGGCTCTTGTACTTGCGCACCACCGGCTGCTCGGTCATCAGCCGCTCGATGAAGGCATTGTAGCCGTCGAGGTCGCGCGTGGAGACGAGCAGCGCGTAATCCGCATCGCCCGTGACATACCAGCAGGACTGGACCTCCGGGGCGTCGACGACCCAGCGCTGGAACGCATCGAGGGCGCTGCGGCGCTCGTTGTCGATCTCCACCTCCACCAGCACCGTCACGGCCCGACCGACCGAGCGCGGCTCGACCAAGGCCACGACCTTCTCGATGACGCCCTCCCGTTTCAGGCGCGCGATCCGCCGCTGCACGGCGGAGGCCGACAGCCCCACCTCCCCGGCGATGGCCTCTCCGGGCATTTCGGCATTGTCCTGGATCAGGTCGAGGATGCGGAGGTCGAGTTCATCGAGATCGGCCATGCGGGAATCCTGCGAGGAACGGACTGAAAGTGCGTGATAAAAGCGGCAACGGCCCTCGGGTCGATACTGGGCCGCGTCGGAATCGGCTAAGGTTGTCGCATGACCAATCCATCCCTGTCACCTGCCCGGATTGCCGAGGCCAGGACCCTGATCGACCCCGTCTTCCTCGCCTCCGCCCTGCGGACATCGCCGGATCTCGACCGGCAGCTCGGGATGTCCCTGTGGCTGAAGGACGAGACCGAAAACCCGATCCGCTCCTTCAAGGGCCGCGGCACCAGCCTGTTCGTCGCGCGCGAAGGGGGCGACGGCGGCACCCTGGTCGCGGCCTCGGCCGGCAATTTCGGCCAGGGCCTCGCCTATGCGGCCGTCCGGGCCGGGCAGCGGGTCGTCGTGTTTGCGGCCGAGACGGCGAGCCCGCTCAAGGTCGAGTCCATGCGCCGCCTCGGGGCCGAGGTCGTGCTTCATGGGCAGGATCTCGATGCCGCCAAGGCCGAGGCGCGCGCCTTCGCCGCGCAGCGGGGCTTCCGCTTCGTCGAGGACGGCGCAGAGCCCGCCATCGCCGAGGGCGCGGGCACGATCGCCCTGGAGATCGCCGAGGCGCAGCCGGATCTCGACGCCGTGTTCATCCCACTCGGCAACGGAGCCCTCGTCACGGGGATGGGATGCTGGCTCAAGCACCGGTCGCCTGGGACCCGGATCGTCGCCGTGGCGGCCGAGGGAGCGCCCTGCATGGCGCATTCCTTCGCATCGGGCCGCCCATTGGAGACGCCGACCGTCGACACGATCGCGGACGGCATCGCCGTGCGGGTTCCCGTGCCCTTCGCGGTCGATTCCATGGCGAGCACCGTCGACGAGGTGATGCTCGTGAGCGACGAGGCCATCCTGGAGGCCATGCGGCTCGTCCGGCGGCATCTCGGCCGCGTGGTCGAGCCGGCGGGAGCCGCAGGGCTCGCCGGGCTGCTGACGCGCCGGAGCGCCTATGCGGGCTCGCGCGTGATCACGATCCTGTGCGGCGCGAACCTGACGCCGCAGCAGATCGCGGCGTGGCTGCCCGCCTAGCGCATCGGGCTCAGACCCTGGCGGTCTCACGGATCTGGTCATAGGCCCGGCGCACCGTTCCCTTGCCGTAGATCCGCTCAAGCCGACGCACGGTGAAGTGCCCGCGGGCCAGCATCTGAAAATGGTCGATGAAGGCGGCGTTGACGGCAGCGCCCCCGATGGCGCCCAGCACCGGCACGGCCTGGGCGGCGACCTTCTGCGAGACGACTACCCCGAAACGGGAGCCGATCTGGGCCAGCAGGCGCACGATGGCCGAGGTGCTCTCGTCGACGACGCCCCGCCCCGCCACCTGCTGCACGGCGCGGGTGACGGACCTCGCCATCGCGGCCCGCACCGCGAAGTATCCGGCCTCGTGCAGGTTGTCCGATCCAGTATGTCCGCCGAGCGCGAAGACCTGCAGGCAGGCCAGCGCTGTCTCGGGATCCTCCAGGTCCTCGCCCTCGCTCCCAGCGATTCGGGCGATGGAGCGGAGCATGATCGTCGTCGAGATCGGAAGTTCGGCCAGAACCGCCGAGACGCCGAGCGCGCCCCCCATGGCTCCGGACAGCACCGCGAGCGCCTTGTGGATGCGGGTCTCGGGTTCCCGGCTCTCCTTCGGGATCGTCTTCAGGGCATAGCGCAGGGCGCGGGTCAGTGCCGCCTGCGTCGCCTGGGAGATCATGCCGGAGACCGTCGCGGGAAGCGCCTGGCCGAGCAGCTCGATCAGCCGTCTAGCCAAAGACGACAGGCGGGCCACGTAGCTCGGCCCCTCGAGCGCGAGGACGGCCCGCCGCAACGCCTCGCGGTCTTCCTCGGAAAGCGCGATCTCCGGCGCGGTGCTGCGGCCGGTGGATGTCGAAACCGGACGCTGACGGTGTAGTTCCTGGCTCATGACATCTATCTGGGAAGCCGGGGCCGTCTTCAACAGTCCAACCGCCTCTCTTCGGCTCTCCAAAAGCTCCGGGGCAGCGCCGGAGAGGATTTCCACGCATTCCACAGGCCATGAACAAAACGGGAACATTGGTGTAGCAAGTCGCTGCCTGAATCAGTAGCATCCCGGCTTCCCAAAGGAGATAGCGATGGCCGAGCAGAAACAGGCGACCTACGAAGCGGAGGATCTGGAGGCGGATGTCGCAGCCGTGATCGAAGCCTGCGGCGGCGATCCGAGGACAGCCGTCAAAGCCCTTCTCGTCGAGCAGCTCATTCAGGAGCAGCGGATCGAACGCCTCGCCTCCGCCCTGTCGTTCGGCTACGTCCGCGGACGTCTCGGCTTCGCGTCAGACCCTCGCGGGCCGCATGCAGGCGGCCGAGGCAGCCAAGAATCCCGATCCGCTTCATGAATGTCCGCGTCACGCGGGCCTGTCGGCGGTGTCGATGGTGATGCTGGCCCCGGCCACGCGCGAGACGCAAGTGCAGAGCTTCCTGTCTTCGGACTTCTCTTCGTTGCTGAAGAACACGTCCCTGTGGTCGACGATTCCGTCCACCTCCAGAATGGAGAGCGCGCATAATCCGCATTCCCCGCGCCGGCAGTCGGAGATCATCGCGACGCCGGCGGCCTCCAGAGCGTCCAGCATGGTCTGGTTCTGCGGGACGGTGATCTCCAGGCCCAACCGAGGGATCTTCACATTGAAAGGCTGCGAGGCGAAGCGGCCGCTGTTGCCGAAGGTTTCGAACCGCAGGCGGTCGACCGGCCGTCCGCTCTGCTGCCAGGCGCGCTTGGCCGCCTCCAGCATGCCGATGGGCCCGCAGACATAGAGCTCGCCCTCGGGTGCCAAGCGGGCGATCTCCGCATCGAGATCCACCCGCCTTCCCTCCTCGTCGAGGAACAGCTCCAGGCGATTGCCGATCCGCTCCCGGAGTTCGTCGGCGAAGGCGAGATCCTGCCGTCGGCGGCAGGCATAGAGCAGGCGGAAACGGGCTCCGGCCGCCGCCAGGGCCAGCGCCATCGTGAAGATGGGCGTGATCCCGATGCCGCCCGCGACCAGGAGGTATTCGGGACGTCCGCGGCCGAGAGGAAAGTGGTTGCCGGGCGTCGAGATCGTGAGATTGGCTCCCGGCGACAGGCTCCACATGTAGGCGGAGCCGCCACGGCTGTCGCCCAAGAGCTTGACGGCGATGCGGTAGATGCCGTCCGCGCAGGGACCGACGATCGAATAGGAGCGGGTGTCGGGCCGCGCGCCGATCTGCACCGCCACGTTGATGTGGCTGCCCGGCGAAGGCGCGACGAACTCCCCCGACGGCTCGATCTCGAAGAGCCGGATGTCGGGTGAAACCTCTCTCACGGCGCGCAGCGTCGCGCTGCGCCATTCGATTGTCTCGGCCATGACAGACCCTACTCCGCGGCTTCGCCCGGCACGTGCGCCGGCTGCGCATGTTCGGCCACGAGCATCCGGTCGATCAGCTTGCGGGCCCACAATGCTCCGGCATCGATGTTGAGATTGTAGAAGGGCAGCCTCGGGTTGCGGTCGATGGCTTTCTGCTGTGCCTCGAGCACCACGTGATCCTGGTCGTAGACGCCTTTGCCCTCGTTGACGTGGGCCTTGTTGATGTCCCGCGTGAGCTGCTCGTCGTCCTTCCGGAAGGTTCTGACGAAGTTCCAGAAATAGTGGCAGGTCGTGTCGGTCTCCGGCGTGATGGCGGCCAGGAACGCGCCGTTCACGCCCTGCGAGCGGTCTCCCTGCGGCGCGCCGGTTCCGGTCACCGCAACGCCCACATCGCCCACGATGGTGGACGGCGCCTGGAAGTAGATGACCTGCCAGCGGTCCACATGCTCGCCGGGCCGGTCGAGCTGCTTGGCCCAGAAGGGCGGCGGCTCGATGTCGATCATCCAGCGAGTCACGGTGGCCGTGCGGTCCGTGTGCGTGACGTCGAAGGGTGCGCTGGTGATCGCCTCGTCCCCAATGCTGCCCGCATGGACATAGGTCTCGTGAGTGAGGTCCATGAGGTTGTCGATCACCAGGCGGTAATCGCATTTCAGGCTGTAGAAGGTTCCCCCCTCCCCGACCCAGTCGGTGCCGTCGTTCCAGTGGAAATCGGGAATCAGGGCGGGATCGGCAAGGGCGGGATCGCCGGGCCAGACCCAGACGAGGCGGTGCCGCTCGACGGCCGGATATGCGCGCACGCAGGCCGACGGGTTGATGGTCTTCTGCGCGGGCATGTAGGTGCAGCGCCCGGCGGCGTTGAAGACGAGTCCGTGATAGCCGCACACCACCTCATCTCCTCTGAGGTGCCCCATGGACAACGGGAGCAGCCGGTGCCAGCAGGCATCCTCCAGGACGGCGACCCGACCGTCCGAGCGGCGGTAGAGCACCATGTCCTTGTTGCAGACGGTCCGGGGCGCCAGCTCATGCTTGATTTCATGGCTCCAGGCCGCAGCATACCAGGCATTCAACGGGAAGATTGGGGCGTCAGTCATTGGTTTCCTCCCTGAGGACCACGCATTCCGAGAGCGAGGGTCACAGGACGCGCCGCCGGGGCGGCGCTTCCATACCTTGGAGCGATCAGTTGGACTTGGCGGCCTTGACCGGGTCCTTGACGTTCGGGATCGTGGCGAACTCGGCATTGTAGAGTTCGCCGTTCACCCGCTCGACCTTGCGCACATAGACGTTCTGGACGATGTCGCGGGTCTGCGGGTCGATGCTGACCGGGCCGCGCGGGCTGGTCCAGCTCATCCCCTTCATGGCGGTCATCAGCGCCTCGCCACCGGCGCCGTTGGTCTTCTTCAGGCCTTCGTAGATCAGGTGCATGCCGTCGTAGCCGCCCACTGCCATGAAGTTCGGCCGCATGCCGTTATTGGCCTTCTTGAACGCCTCGACGAAGGCCTTGTTCTCGGGGCTGTCATGCGCCGCGGAATAGTGATGCGACGTCACCGCGCCCACGGCCACGTCCCCGATGCTGTTGAGCAGATCGTCATCCGTAACGCTGCCCTCCGCGAGGAAGCGGATGCCGCTCTTGTCGAGGCCGCGCTCGACATATTGCTTCATGAACTGCGCGCCGACGCCGGAAGGCACGAAGGCCAAGAGCGCATCGGGCTTCGCGTCGGCCACCTTCTGCAGGAAGGGCGAGAAGTCGGGGTTCGCCAGCGGCACCCGCAGGTTCTCCTCCTGTCCGCCCGCCTTCGTGAAGGTCTCGGTGAACGCCTTCTCCACATCGATGCCCGGACCGTAATCGGAGACCAGGGTAACGACCTTCTTGATGCCTTCCTTCGAGGCCCATTCGGCGAGAGGAACGGTCACCTGCGCCGCCGTGAAGCTGGTGCGGACAACATATGGTGACTGCTCGGGAATGATCGACGTGGCGGCCGCCATCACCACTTCCGGCACCTTCGCCTGGGTGGCGAGCGGCGCGGCTGCCAAAGCCAGCGGCGTGAGGCCGAAGCCCGCCATGACGGTGATCTTCTCGTTGACGATCAGCTCCTGCGCCAGGCGCTTGGTGACGTCGGCGACGCCGGTGTCGTCCTTGACGATGAGCTGGATCTTCTTGCTGGCGACCGTATCGCCGTTCTGCTGCATGTCGAGTTTGGCGGCGGCCTCGATCTGCCGACCGGTTGAGGCGAAGGGTCCGGTCATCGGCAGGATGAGACCCACCTTCACCACCTCCTGGGCCGAGGCCAGCGTCGGGCCGAGCGAAAGCGCCAGCGCCGCCGCTCCCGCTTTGAGAATTGTCCGTCTCTTCATGTGTTCCTCCTGGTGATTATTGGACCCGGGCTCTTGAGCGGCCCGGCTTCCTGTTGGCGATCCCTACCGTGTCATGGGATCGATCCGATGGGCCTGGAAGCGCGATGCCAGGGCCGTGATCTCGATGGATTCGACGAGCCCGGCGAGCGCAAACGGGTCGTTCTCCGCGAAGGCCTGAGCGGCCTCACGCGAGGCCGCCTCCAGGATCCCGAAGTTCCCGAGCGGCGTCTCGGCGTCGTCCTCGGTCAAGGCGCTTCCGATCAGCACCCTGGCGAGCCCTCTCCCCCGCCTGTTGCGACATGCTGGCGGTGAGCCTCGCGATGCTGCTCGCGCAGTTCGGTCATGCCCGGCTTGTGGCGGCAGATCATGAGCCAGTACATGACGTCACGCCGCCTCCGCCGGAGCGGCCGTCGCCGCGTTCTCCATGACGATCATCCCCGCGCCGGTCATCGAGGCGGGCACGAAATAGTGCTTGTGGCGGACGACCACGTCCCGATCCATGGCGCCGCGCATCACCAGCCACATCATCAGTTCCGCGCCCTCGCTGCCGAACATCTCCACATATTGCTCGCGCGACATGGCCGCGAGCTTGTCGGGATCCGTGGCGATATCGTTCAGGAAGGCCCGATCGGCCTCCGGATTGACGAAACCCGCCCGTGCGCCCTGAAGCTGGTGCGACAGGCCTCCGGTGCCGAGAATGACGAAGCGCTCGTCGGTGGGATAGCTCTCGATCGCCCGCCGCAGGACGCGGCCCATGTCATGGCAGCGGCTCGGGAGCGGAATCGGATATTGGATCACGTTCACGAAGATCGGCACAACACGCACCGGCCACTCGGCCGGCCGTCCCCAGAACAGCTCCATCGGAACCTGGATGCCGTGATCGACCTCGATCTCCTGGCAGATCATCGGATCGAAGCGGTTCTCGACCAGGGTGTCGATCAGGTGCCAGGAGAAATCGACGGCACCCTTGAAGGGCGGGATGGCGCGCGGTCCCCATCCTTCGTCGACGGGATGGTATTCCTCGGCGCATCCGACGGCGAAAGTCGGCACCTTGTCGAGGAAGAAGGAATTGCCGTGATCGTTGAAGATCACGACCGCCACGTCGGGCCGGTGCTCTCGCACCCATTCTTGCCCCGGAATGTAGCCGTCGAAGAACGGCTTCCAGTCGGGCGTATCCCGCAGGCCCTTGTCGAGCGCCGCGCCAATCGAAGGGACGTGCGATGTCCCCAGACCGCCGATGAGCCTTGCCATTGCTATCTCTTCCCCAAACGGTTGCGCAGGAAGTCGTCGTGCTCCATGCCGGCCTGATGAGCGCCGATCTCGGTGATGCGGACCGGGTCGACGGCGGAGATCTTCAGGATGAAGAACAGATTGCCGCCGAGCCGCACCATCTCGCGCCAGTTGCGGGTCATGACGGCCTCCTTCTCCGCAGGCGACAGACCGAAACGGTCGAGATAGGCGCCCTCGTCCCGCCGGAAGGCCTCGCGGTTCTCGGGCCTGCTCAGCCCCATCGCCATCTTGTTGATCCGGTACCCGCCGAGAGACCGCCTGCGGTCGAACAGCGGAGTGTCCGGAATGCGATCCTCGTGAGGTTTGTCCGCCATGGCTTTCACCCTCCTCCGTGCAGAGCGTCTTCCGCGCCTGCCATCGTGTTCTTGAATCCGAGCCAGCGCAGGAGCGCGCAGGACACCTGCTCGGGCTGCTCGACCAGAGTCATGTGGCCGCTGTTCTCGATGACGACGAGTTCGGCATTCGGGATCAGGGCCGCGATTTCCTCGTGCTGCGCGGGCGGGCTCCAGCGATCCTGACGCCCCACCATGACCAGGGTCGGACAGGTGATCGCGGCAAGATGGGTCCGTGCATCCGCGCGGTTCAGAAGCGCCTGGATCTGGCGGCGGTGCTGCTCGGGCGTGGCGCGCAAGACCATGTCCCTCAACGGGTCCATCAGGGCCCTGTCGCCGACACGCGCCTCGTGAACCATCGGCGGCAGCCAGCGCTCCGCCAGAGCCTCCATTCCCTCCGCGAAGGCCAGGTCGACCAGAACCTGCCGGTTCACCTCCTCCCCCTCGCGACGGGGGTGGATTCCCGTGTCAATCAGACCCAGCCTCTCGATGCGTTCAGGCGCGAGACGAACCATCTCCATGGCGACCCGTGCGCCCATGGAATGGCCGATGATGGTGACGGGCCCCTTCGTCAGCGCCAGGGCGGAGCGAGCCATCCCTTCGATGGAATCATGCTGCGAGAAATCCGCGACGAACACGTCCGCATGCGACTGCAAGGCCCCAACCTGCGCGCTCCAGATCCATGCGTCGCAGAGAAGGCCCGGCAGCAAAACGATCTTGGGTCTCTCACTCATGATGATGCGCCGTGGGCCTTCTGTTGTCGGGCTGCTAATAATTGGAAACGAGCTTCGCGATCGCCGTTTGCGATGGCTGCGCCTCCTCGGGAGCGACCGGATCGGCAAACCGGGAACCAGCGGACAGACGCCATTCGGGCAGGTTCATGCTCTGTTTTTGCGAATTGACGTGCTCTCTCAGGAGGAAATCGACGCGCCAGGGGTCTCTCTGCTCGATCGCGTCGACGATCGTGTGGTGCTGGCGGTGGGCGTAGAACAGAACCTCGAACATTTTGCCGAGTTCGGACTTGTCGAAGGCGATCGCCGACGGGGATGTAAACGGCACCAACTGACACCGGGCGGCGAGATCCGACACGATGGCCTTCCCGGCTCCTTCGAGGATGAGGGCGTGGAACATCCCATTCATGCGGCCGTACAGAAGCGCGTCGTCCTCCGTCAGACGACGCTTTTCGAAGATGGCATCTCCTTCGTCCAAGCACGTGCGGAAGGCCCGCAGCAAGGCCCGCGTGGGGCCCCTCTCGGCGATGGACCGGGCCGCGATCCCCTCGAGAGCAGCGCGGACTTCGATCGCATCGAGGATCTCCTGCGCCGTGAAGCCTCGGACAACGTATCCGCGGGCTCCCCCTGCGACCAGCAGCCCCTCCTGAGCCAGCGCCGGAAGGGCCTGCCGGACTGGGGTGCGCGAAATTCCGAGACGCTCCGCGACCATCGCTTCGGGCACGCGCTCTCCGGGCTTCAGCTCACCCTGAAGGATCATTTCGCGGATTTTGAGCATCACGAGGGTTTGCTGCTTCATTGCTGATAATCCCGTGTGGCGTCTTCGATGTGGCGTCGACATCCCGATTGCGTCCGGGCTGATCGTCCAAACTCTTCGGCCGAATGCGCGATGCCCTGGCCATGAGGCGTGACGGCAGCTCAATCGTCTCGCCGGCCTGTCCGTTTCCGGCCAGGGAGGAATCCTTCTCTCCCGTTCCAATCGGGATCCTAACATCGCAATTTGGGATCCCAAAGCTGATCGCCGCGCGACTTTAGTCGTAGGTTTCACAACGGATTGTTTGCTTTCGGATTGCGTGATTTCATCCCGCGCCTATTTTTGGGATCCAAAGAGAGACCAGGGTCAGCAGGCACCCATTTGCCATTACCGGGCGGCGCGTCGGGGACTTGGCGCATCGCGCCAGATTTCCCGGCGGAGCCCGCAGCAATGCCGCCACCGAAGAGTTCTGGATGGTGCATGTCGCTGTCGGTGTGATCCTTGAGGTCTTCATCCAATGGGAAGACAGCCCGCGCCGGATCGGCGACGGTTCTTGAGCATAGCCGTTTCGTCCGATCGCCGCCGTTTCCGCGTCAGAGATCGGCGCACTCTGCCGAGGGATCCCACGGCACCGAGCACTTTTGCCGCATAATTTGGGCCGATGGCGTCTCAAGAGGTTCAGACATTGTCCTCATTGGTCAAGCAGGTCCTGCCCGCACATGGCTTTATCGTCCCTGGACTACAGCAGAAAGGGCTATGGCGTTCGGCTGTCGAGGATGCGGTATTGAAGGTTGCTTTCGGCGCGATGGCGTTCGGTATCCCGCTTGAGCGGGGCCGGCTCGGTCGCAACACGAAGCCAGTCGGTAAACTGCCTCCTGAGAGACCGAAATCCCGTCTCCGCGCCAGTTGAACGAGGCCTCGGCCGAGCCGCGGAACGGCTTCTCGTCAATGGTGCGGTTGCCGAAGACGAGATCGAGCGCTTGGTCGAGCAGAGGATCCGCGACGGGTGCCGCCACCGGACCCTGCCAGTTGGCTCCATTCGAGAGACCGTTTTCGAGGACGTTTTCCCATGTCAAACACCGCCAATGTCGGCACGCCGGTTCCAGGGCGTGTGGATCAAGAGCTTGAGCCCCTGCGTGTCAAATGGGGCTGGATCGTCGCGCTCGGCGTGATCTTCCTGATCGCCGGTCTCGTCGCCCTCGGCAGCGTCGTGACGGCGACTGTCGCGTCGGTCGCGGTCGTCGGCGTCATGATGCTGATCAGCGGGATCGCCGAGATCATCAACGCCTTCGGCGTCAAGACCTGGGGCAAGTTCTTTCTCTGGGCCCTGCTCGGTGCGCTCTATGTCGTCGCGGGCATCGTGACCTTCCGAAACCCGCTCCTAGCCGCCGCCGTCCTGACGCTGATGCTCGGCGTGGCCCTGATCGTCTCAGGCGGCCTGCGCATCTTCCTGGCCACGCAGATGACGGAGGGCGCACCCTGGGTCTGGGTCGCGCTGTCGGGCGTCATCACCCTGCTCGTGGGCGGCATGATCCTCGCCCAATGGCCGGTTTCGAGTCTGTTCGTGCTCGGCATCTTCCTCGGCATCGACCTCGTCTTCGCCGGGATCGGCTGGATCAGCATGGGCTTGGCCCTGAGGCGTCGCAGCTGACACGAAGACCTCGAAGACCATGTCGGAGCGTGGCGCTCCCGGGGCTAGGGGTAGTGGGGGAATTCGCAGGAGGAACTCCAATATGGACCACATCGACAAATCCGCCGGATCGCCACGAAAGGGCCGCAAGCACGGCGCGCCTGCCTCCACATCGGAGCAGGCCCCGCGACCGGACCGTTTCGCCGTGACGCTGGATGCAAATACCGGCGAGATCATTCAGATCGAAGGCATCGACGCCGCCGGTGCGCGCCACGAGCTCTCCAAGGACGAGAAGGCCACCTTGGCCAAGGACAACGGCCGGGGTGGGCTGGAGGAGCTTCTTGAGCAGGCCTTCGAGGCCGGGATCGCCTGCGTGCTGGGCGGCGAGGACGAGCCTGGCGAAGCCAAGGAGGCCAAGGAGGAGGCCGATCTCCGCCGCATCCTGCTGAAGCCCTTGATCGCGGAAAGCCGGGCCGCGCGTCTTCTGATGCGGCGTGACGTGCTGGACCGCGCCATCGTGGAAACATTGATCCATCACAGCCTCAAGTCCCGCTCCAAGGGCCCCGAGGGAGGCCCGCCGAAGAAGCCCGAGCCGGATCGAGCCGCCCCCAAAGCAACCTGATGAAACAGAGGAGACTATCATGGCTTTAAGCGCTCGTGATGACGACCTTGCCCGCGTCTTGATCGGCAGCCGTACGCTGAAGCGTCAGCGTATGCGCCGCCTGTTGCTCGCCCACCTCCTGCACGAGGGACGCGGAGAGGACGAGGACGAGGATTTCGGCGAAGAAGACGTCGGTGAGGACGAAGGCGAGGAAGGCGGCGACGAAGCCCGCATCCTGCGCCTTCCGCTCGCCGCCCGCGCGCTGCGGCGCCGGCGCATGCGTCGCCTGCTCCTTGCTCATCTGCTGCGCGAGAGGCGTGGCGAGGACGAGGACTTCGGTGAAGAGGGTGAAGGCGAGGAAGGTGAGGAAGGCAGCGACGAGGAGCGTCGCATCCTACGCCTTCTGGTCGCCAGCCGCCTGTTGCGGCGTCGTCGCATGCGTCGCGTTCTCCTCGCCCATCTGATGCGCGAGGGACGCGGCGAAGACGAGGACGAGGATGTCGGCGAGGAGGATGAGTTCGGCGAGGAAGGCGGCGACAGGGAACGTCGGGTCCTGCGGCTTCTGATTGGCAGCGGAATCCTGCGGCGCCGTCGCATCCGCCGCGTGCTCCTTGCCAAACTCCTGCACGAGAGACGCTCCGAGGAAGAGGATTTTGGTGAAGAGGACGAAGGCGAGGAAGGCGGCGACGAACGCCGGCTGATGCGCCTCCTGATCGGCAGCCAGATCCTGCGCCGCCGACGTGTGCGCCGCATGCTTCTCGCCCACCTCCTGCGCGAGAAACGCGAAGCGGCCTGACCGCACGTTGACCAACGGTAGCGGCGCGGCGGGTGGGCCGGAGGCGAGGTCTCCGGCCCATTCCCTGCTTGCCGGATCCACGCATTCGCCCGGCCCGGCGATGGGGAGACCGGTTTTCAGGTGCGCGTTCCGAACGAAGGTGAGGCCCGATGTCCGATACAGCGCCTCTCACCCGCAGAGACAAAGCCGTCTCCGGCCTCAAGCGTTTCGGCGTCATCTTTCTTTATTTCTGGGGCCTGCTCGCCATCTCGTCCCTGCACAAGTCACTCGTCCTGGCCGAAAGCGGCATCTCGTATCGGCAGAGCTTTGCGGTCGTGAATGCGCTCGTGCTGGCAAAGATCCTGTTCGTGGCGGGGGAATTGAAGATCGGAGAGCGCTACGAGCGGGAGCCGCTGATCTACGCGATGGTCTTCAAGGCGGCGGTCTATTCTGTTCTGCTGGCGTCGTGTGAGATTCTCGAAGGCCTCGCCGTAGGATACTTGCGCGGCAAGTCTCTTGCTGAGAGCCTGTCCGATGTCGGCGGCGGCACCCCGTTCGGCATTTTCACGACGACATTGCTCCTGTTCTTTGCCTTGCTTCCCTTCTTCGGCTTCCGGGAACTCTCCGCGGTGGTCGGCGAGCCGGAACTCCACCGTCTCCTGTTCGTCAAGCGAGTGCGGTTGAGGATCATGGACGAGGCCTGAGCTCAGGGTGCCATGGAGCAGCCGTGCAAGGACTGTCAGCCTCTGAGTGGAAAAGGTCGACCATGTATCAGGATATGGCCATCCTCTTTGCCTTCGCGTTCGTGTACGCCCTCATCGCGGGGCGGCTCGAGCGCACGCCCGTCGCAGGGGCGCTGGTGTTCACCGCCTTCGGACTTGTCGTCGGTCCGGCGGGCCTGAACTGGCTCACGCTCGATGTTCATGCACAGAACCTTCGGACCCTGGCCGAGCTCACGCTGGCACTGGTCCTGTTCACGGATGCCGCCAACGCCGATTTGAAGGTTCTCAGGCTCAGTTACACGATCCCGGAGCGCCTCCTGCTGATCGGTCTGCCGCTGACGATCCTGCTGGGCACCGCCGCAGCCACCCTGCTCTTCCCTGCGTTTGGACTGATCGAGAGCGCGCTGCTCGCGACCATGCTGGCGCCCACCGACGCAGCGCTCGGCAAGGCGGTCGTCGTCAACCCCTCCGTTCCCGCTCCCATTCGCGAGGGCCTCAACGTGGAGAGTGGCCTGAACGACGGCATCTGCGTGCCGATTCTCCTGGTGTTGCTGGCGCTCGCCGCCGAACCCGTCAGCGGTGCGGGATCGTGGACGCTGGTGCTCCACCACTTTGCGAAAGAGATCGGGATCGGACTCGCCGTCGGCGCAGGCCTCGCAGCGGCTGGGGTCTGGGCGCTTCGGCTGTCCGCCAGGCAAGGCTGGCTGTCCACGACGTGGCGGCAGCTCCCCGCGGTCGCGCTGGCATTCGCCACCTTCGCGGCCGCCCAGGCCCTGGGCGGGAGCGGCTTCATCGCCTGCTTTACCGGAGGAATCGTGGCCGGCGGGATGGCCCGGCGCCAGGAGCAGAAGCACGAACTCCTTCGTGCGGCCGAAGGAGCCGGTGATCTGTTCGGCCTCCTCACATGGGTGCTCTTTGGAGCGGCGGTCATTGGCCAGGCACTCGGCCGGCTGACCTGGGAGGTCGCGGTCTACGCCGTTCTGAGCCTCACGGTCGTTCGGATGGTGCCGGTCTGGGTGGCCCTGACCGGCGCGGCTCAGGGAGCCGGCGGCAAGCTCTTCCTGGGATGGTTCGGCCCCCGGGGGCTCGCGAGCATCGTATTCGCCATCATCGTGCTCGATGCGAACCTGCCCGACAGCGAGATCCTCACGGCAACGGTCGCATGGACGGTGATCCTCAGCATCCTGGCCCATGGCCTGACCGCGAGCCCGCTGGCCAACGCGTTCGCTCGCCGGATTGGGGCCGTGCAGGCCCCTGCCCCATAGCCTTGGCGGGAGACGGTATCCCGCCAAGGCCGTCATTAAGCAGCGGCGACCTTCTGCAGGAACTGCTCGACGGTGCTTTGGAGATAGCCGGCCCGCGACACGACCGCTTCGGCCGCACCGCGCACCCGCGAGGCCGCAGCATCCGTGTGCTCAACACCCTCGTTGACGCTGCGCATGTCGGCCGAAACGCTCATCGAACCGGAAGCCGCGATGGAGGCGCTGCGGGCGATTTCCTGAATGGCGGCGGATTGCTGGGAAATCGCAGCCGAAATTCCGCCGGTGTAACGGTCGACCTCGTCCATCTGGCGCGTGATGGCGCCGATGGACTGAACCGTTTGAGAGGTCGCGTCCTGGATTTCCGCGATCTGCGCCGAGATGCGCTCCGTGGCTGAGGCTGTCTGGGCCGCCAGGCTCTTGACCTCGGACGCCACGACAGCAAATCCGCGTCCCGCCTCGCCGGCCCGCGCCGCCTCGATGGTGGCGTTGAGCGCCAGCAGGTTGGTCTGTGAGGCGATATCCCGGATCAGTTCAACGATCTCGCCGATGCTCTGAGCCTTGGCGGCCAGCACCTGCACGCTCTCGTTCGTACCAGCGCCCGTCTGGGCGACACCCATGACCACCTGCCGGGCCGAGCGCACCTGGGCTGTGATCTCCTCGACCGAGGCGGACAATTCCTCGGACGCCGATGCGACTTGCTGAACGTTCTGCGACGCCTCGCCCGTAGCGGCGGTCGCGGTCCGGGCCCGGTCGGCGGTCTGCGCTGCGATCGCGGACAGCGACTCCGCGGTTTCGGCCATAACGTGACCGTTCTGGTCCAAGGCGGCCAGCACATCCCCGACCGAACTTTGGAAGGATTGGATCAGCTCTTCGATCCGGCGCTGGCGCTCTTCGCGCGCGAGCTTCTCCTGCTCGCTCGCGTCGCGCAGGGCGCTCCGCTCGATCAGGCTGTCCTTGAAGACTTGGACGGCGCGCGCCATCTCGCCGACCTCGTCTCGCCGCTCACCGGCAGGAATATCCACGGTCAGATCTCCCGCAGCGAGCCTGCTCGTCGCGAGGGCCAGCAGTCGGACCGGCTGCAGCAGCTTGAACAGGATCAGCGACAAGAGCGACGCAATGATCACGATGATGGCGATGCCCAGGGCGATATCCGTCACCGCTTCGAACCGGACCCGCTCGAGCGTCCGCTCGCGCGAGTAGCGGAGGACGAGATAACCCATCGGATTAGCCCCCATCTTGAGAACGGAGATCTCGATCAGCGCGTCGGGTTGAACGACGCTGCGGCGGTCCGCATCCGTGAAGGCGTCCTTGAGCGGGAGACCGATCAGCGCCTCCAGGTCTTTCCCCGAAAGGTTCGATTGAGAACCATCACGGGCGATGCGGATCTCGATGCCGTCCGCCGTAACGAATCCGAGGTCGAAATCGGGATCGCTCTTGAGACCGGAGAGCAGCGTCTCCAGGGTGGTGGAGCTGTTGATCAGAAGCGCATGCGCCGAGGCCTTCTGGATGCTCGACATCGCCGTATTGACCTTGTCGGCGAGATCGCTCGAGGCGCGTTGCGAGCTACGCCACGCGTTTCCTGCCACGCCAAGCCCCAACATGGTCGTGAGCACAACGGCAACCGCTACGACAATCTTTCCCCGCAGCGAGCCCAACCGAATCTTCATCATAGAACCTTTACGAAGCGAGCAACCCTGTTTACGCTGGCATGATGAAGCGGCTTTACTAAAATTTTCCTATGTCGCTCTTTGCGTCGACGCCTCTATCGCAGCTCGCATCTACGCATTTCGATTAAGATACTTTGGCGCATCGGCCGACTTGCGGTCTTCACGCCCCAACGAATAAGCAACACCGGCTCCAGACCACCTTATTTCACTCTCCGATCCCGATGAATATTGACCTGCGCCCCGCTCGTTCGGACGACTACGCCTTTGCTCTCGACCTTTACGTCGAATCGATCAAACCTCTCGCAGGAACCTGGACCGAATGGGTCGATGAGGATCAGCGGGCTCAGTTTGCAACACTCTGGCGTCGGGAGGATTCATGGATCGTCACCATCGATGGCAAGGAGGAGATCGGCTGGGTCGAATTCCGACAGACCGGTGACGAAGTCTTTCTCAAGCAACTTTATATCTCTCCCGCCCATCGACGGCGCGGAATCGGCTCGGAGATCATCCGGCGACTGATGGAGGAGCGTCGCGGCACGGCGACGTCGATCGCTCTGTTCGTGCTGAAGAACAATCCTGCCTTTCGGTTCTATGAGCGGCATGGGTTTTCGATCGCACTGGAGACGAGGACGAAGTTCGTGATGCGCCGTGAGATGAATCGGGCAGCCTGACCTATCTTGTTGGTCAACCGGCTGCCTGCAGGGCGAACGTCAACCCGATGCCGGTTTTGGGAGGCGCTATGAACATCTTCGTACTGACCGGGGCCGGCGTGTCCGCCGAGAGTGGGCTGGGCACCTTTCGCGACAAGGACGGCCTCTGGTCCCGCTTCGACCCCACGAAGCTCGCCACGCCGGAGGCCTTTGCCCGCAATCCGGACGCGGTGCATGCCTTCTACAACATGCGCCGCCAAAACCTCCTCTCGGCAGAGCCCAATGCCGCGCACCGGGCGCTCGCCCGACTGGAGGACGGCCTCGCGGAGCGCGGCGGCAGCCTGTTTCTGTGTACGCAGAATATCGACGACCTTCACGAGCGAGCCGGATCGCAGCGCGTCGTCCATATGCATGGCGAGTTGCTCAGGGCTCGATGCACCGCCTGCGGCGAAACCCTGCCGTGGCAGGACGACCTGAGCGTCGAAATCCCCTGCCCGTCCTGCCGCCATTCCGGAGGGTTGAGGCCGCACGTGGTCTGGTTCGGCGAGATGCCGCTGGAGATGGACGCGATCTATGACGCCCTGCTCGGGGCAGACCTGTTCGTCGCCATCGGCACGTCGGGCTCGGTCTATCCCGCGGCAGGTTTCGTGTCGGAGGCGCGCGGACATGGCATCCGCACCTGCGAGATCAATCTGGAGCGCTCCGACAACGCCAGGCAGTTCGACGAACGGCGCTACGGACCTGCGAGCGAGGCCGTTCCGGCCTGGGTCGATCAGGTTCTCACGACGTGAGGCAGCTTTTTGCTGCTGCGAGAGATCGGGCGGCTCAAAGACGTGAATGCCCGGCACAGGGCCGGGCATGACGGGTGGTGCACGAGGCCTGCGCCGGGCTTGCTTACCCGACGGAGGCCCTCGCGGATCTTACTGGGTCAGCTTGCCGTACTGGCCGTTCTTCCAGACGTTGATGTCGTAGCGCGGGTTCTTGATGTCGCCCTTCTCGTCGAAGCTGACGGGCCCGAGGACCGTATCGACGCTGGTGCTGCGCAGGGTCTTCGCAACGGCGACCGGATCGGTGCTGTTCGCCTTTTCGATGCCGCCGGCGATCGCCTGGATCACGGCGTAGGAGAACAGGCTGAAGCCCTCCGGCACGAAGTTGATCTGCTTGAACTGCTCCACGGCGGCCTTCGCGGCCTCGGTGTTGCGGGCATCCGCCGGGAAGGTGAACAGGGTGCCCTCGCCCGCCGGTCCGGCGACCGACCAGAATTCAGGGGTGGCGAGGCTGTCGCCCATCATCAGCTGGAACTGGTAGTTCTGGTCCGCCGCCTGCCGTTTGATCAGCCCGGCCTCGGTGTGATAGCCGCCGAAATAGAGGAATTCGACGCCCGAGCTCTTCAGCCGGTTCACCACGGCGCTGTAGTCCTTCTCCCCGGCGTTGATGCCCTCGTACATCACTTCCTTCACGCCCGCCTTGTTGAGGGAGTCCTTCACCACGTCGGCGAGGCCTTTTCCGTAGGCGCTCTTGTCGTGCAGGATGGCGATCTTCTTCGTGCCGTAATGCTCCTTGATCCACGGTCCGATGAAGCGCCCTTGCGCGTCGTCGCGGCCATAAAGGCGCATGATCGTCGTGTAGCCGTTCTGCGCGGCATCGTCCGTCAGTTTCGGTGCGCTCGAGGCCGGGCTCATCATCAGCACATGGTTCTCGCCGTAGACCTCCGCTGCGGGAATGGACGAGCCCGAGCAGGCATGACCGTCGACGAACTTGATGCCCGCCGACAGGATGCGGTTGGCGATGGCGACCGCCTGCTTGGGATCACAGGCGTCGTCCTGGATCGAGACCACGATCTTCTTGCCGTTGACGCCACCCTTCTTGTTGATGGCCTCGGCCGCCAGTTCGGCTCCATGCCGGATCTGCTCACCGATGGAGGCGACCGGCCCCGTCATCGGACCGGCCACGGCGATGGTGATGTCCTGGGCGTGGGCCGCGCCGGTCGCGGCCATAAGGGACAGAATGGAAAGGGAAAGCAGCGGCCTGACGTTCATGATGTTCCTCCGGTTTGCCGATCGGGGCGGACTCGCGGCCCTTGCCGCCGATCATTGCTCTGGGCTTACCAGCGCCGCCGGATCGCATCCAGATAGCCAAAATGATCATGCCGCGGCACCGGGAGGAACTAGGATGCCGATCCGGACTGTGAAGACCGCGCGCTCGTTTGGGGTCGACTTCTCTCGTGACCTCCTCTCGTCATGGCCGGGCTTGACCCGACCATCCACGCCTTTGGAACCACAGCGGGTCGAAGACGGGGATCCCCGGCACGAGGCCGAGGATGACGAGAAGGTGAGATGGACCCGCTCGCGCATCCTGCGCCCGAGCAAGGCAGGCATGCCCCCCGCGTCGTGGACGCATGAGAAACGATCCTTTACAGCCGTGCGGGCCGGACAGTTTTCAGACCGAAAGATTTCATGCTCTCTCTCGTTGTGCGGGAATGGTACACGATCGCCGTTGCCGGAATGGTCGTGCTTGCCTCCCTGGTTCCGATCAGCGGCGAACCGGCCGTTGCCTTCTCCGCCGCGACGAATGTCGCCATCGCGCTGCTGTTCTTTCTGCAGGGCGCGCGCCTCTCCCGCGACGTGGTGATCGCGGGCATGGTCCATTGGCGGCTGCATCTGTTCGTGCTGGCGACGACCTTCGTGGTGTTTCCCCTGCTCGGCCTCGTCATTCTCGCCCTGCCGCACCTGATGAACCCGACGCTGGGCCTGGGCGTGGTGTTCCTCTGCGTCCTGCCCTCGACGATCCAATCGTCCATCGCCTTCACGTCGATCGCGGAGGGCAACGTGCCCGCGGCGATCTGCTCGGCCTCCGCCTCGAACGTCCTCGGCATGGTGCTGTCGCCGCTGATCGCGGGGCTCCTGTTCCACACGCAGGGCCATTCGGGCATTTCCTGGGGCGCGGTGGAGGGCATTCTGCTGCAGCTCTTCGTTCCTTTCGTGGTGGGCCAGATCCTTCAGCCATGGCTCGGGAAATGGCTCCTCCGCCACAGGATCCTGACCCAGATCGTCGACCGGGGATCGATCCTCATGGCCATCTACGCCGCCTTCAGCGAGGCGGTGATCGGGGGATTGTGGAGCACGATGGGCGCGCGCGATCTCGCCGCCCTCGTCCTCGTGGACATGGCGCTGCTCGCCGTCGTCCTCTGCTTCACCTTCTATGGGAGCGGCTGGCTCGGCTTCAACCGGGCGGACCGGATCACGATCATGTTCTGCGGCTCCAAGAAGAGCCTCGCCTCCGGGGCTCCCATCGCCAACGTGATCTTCACCGGGCGCGACGCGGGGACCATCGTCCTGCCGCTCATGATCTTCCACCAGATCCAGCTGATGGCCTGCGCCATCCTGGCCCGGCGCTTCGCGGACAGCGCCCGCCGGGGCGGGGCCGCAAAGCCCGAGGCCGCGCCGTCCGCCTGATGCTCAGGGGTTCGCCAGGGCCTGCCCGACCAGGGTGAACGGGGCGGACAGCACCGTTCCGGCCGCGTTGAAGACGAAGGCCCCGGCCTGACGTAGCGGGCCCGTTTCGCCATGCGGTGCGACAGACGAATAGACCGCCGCGAAGCTGACGAAACGGTCGTGATTGAAGGTGTCGGGGGAGGACAAGGTCGAGATGTCGACGACTCGCAGCCTCTCCTCCCGCGCGATGGCTTGGACCCGGGCATCCGCCACGTCCAGCGAGCCGACCCTCTCGTGCCCTCCGGACAGGCGGCTCGAGGCCGCAAGCGCCCAATCGTCCTTCGAGACGAGAATGGTCATCGGCGGCGACATGGGGCCGACCACGGCGACCTGGGTCCGGAACACGTCGATGTCGATGTCCGGGGCCGCAAGGACCACCTGAAGCCGCGCAAGAACCTCGCTGCGCCCCTGAAGGCGAAGCTGGCGCAGGGTCTCCATGGTCAGCCATCCACCCATGCTGTGCCCGATGACAGCAACCTTGCTCACAGCTCGCTCCCGCGTCAGGAGCGTGAGAACATGGGCCAGATAGTCCCGCGAATAGGTCACGGCCTCCCGATCCGCCACGTAGCCGGTGATGGCGGCCCTGGAAGGCCAGGCGAAGAGCACCGGCACCGTGTCCGGCTGGGAATCGGCGCTGAGCTGAGCGAGACGGAACAGCGCCTGCTGGAAATTGGTGTTGTATCCGTGGACGAAGACGCCCACGTCCCGCTCGCCGCGCTTCGTGCGGTCGCCGATCCTCTTCCGGAAAGTAGCTTCGTCGAGAGGCGCCTGCCGGAGTGTGACGAAGCTCGTGGCCGGATCCGGCGTCGCACCGGGCCATTCGATCTCGCCCGTCTTGTGCCCCGGCGGGATGGAGATCGTGAACTCCGCGTAATTCAGGTCGGCCGAGCGTCCCGCCGTGAAGACGTTCTGCCCGGGCGCGGCGCGCTCGCGGGTGGTCGCCACATAGACCGTGACCGTCCGCGCACCGGGAGCCGCGGCGGCGACGGGCGTCAGAACCTCCGGCCCCGGCCTGCCCGCACAGGCGCTCAGAACGATCGCCAGAAGGCCGAGGATGACGGACGCGAGCGGCGGCATCCCAGAGGCGCGTCGGGCGAAAGGGCGTCGTCTCGCGGTCGGCATGAAGGGCTGTATCATTATTCTCTTGCTGAGGGACGGTAGCGCCACGGGTCAGTGCTAGCACGAAATTCAAGCTTTGCGAGCCGGGCGGCTTCTTCGGCCTAAGCCCCTTTGCCCAGCTCCCGTTTCGGAACCACTGTCCTCCCCAGAAGTTGTGCCCCTCTGATGTTGCGATCCGGTCGGGAGAGCATCATGGCCTTTCGCACATGGGTGGCGCTGACCTCCATCGTGGCCGCCATTCTTGTTTTCTGCCTTGTCATCCTCGGCGCGGACATGGATCCCGAGGCGAGGCCGGATCGGCCCGCGACCACTGGACAGATCGTCAGGCAGGTTCCCTCGGGCCCAACCACGGCCCCGCCGCAGTGAGAGCGCGGATTTCGCCGCCGATTATCCATAATTTAACCAAGACAGTATCCAATCAGCGCCAGTGAAAGTGTGTTTTCGCGCGCGGCCGTCCCGGCACTCTGGGGCTCCTTCCCCGTCTGCCCCTCGAAGCATGACGTGCGCGGCAAAGATGTTGCGTAGAGTTCGCCATGGTGCATTACCGCTATCCGTCAGGCCGCCGCGTTCAGCGGAAAAACCGGCGCAACCTGTTCCTGACGGCGGCCCTCGTGGCGATCTCCATGAGCCCCGTCGCCTTCTACGCCAAGCTCCAGGGACAGGATGCGCCACCACCTGCAATGCAAGCGGCGGACATCGCCGACGCCGCCCCCGTGCGGGAGGCCCAGGCGGCGGTCGCGGCCGAGAGCCCGGGATGGTCGCTGGTCGACCCTGCGCTCACGCTGAAGCCCGAGGCGCTCGCCTTCGCGCGCAACGCGCCGCTCGCAAACACGTTCAGGCCCTTCGGCGAGCCCCGCGCCGTCGCTCGCACGGCGACGCCCGCCTCTCTGCCGGAAGAGACGGTCCAGGCGCCAGAACCCGCACCTGAGCCTCAAGTGGCGCAATCCGCTCAACCGGTGCCGCTGCCCGTGCCGCGTCCCGCCGAATTCCGGATTGCGAAGGCGCCTGCGCCTCAGACGCCCGAAACGCCGCGGGCGGCCCGGGCGCCGCTCGCCACTCCGATGCAGGTTGCGGCCGCACCGAGCGCACAGGAAAACGCGCCGAATTTCCTGGAGAAGCTCTTCGGCATCAAGCCTGCGCGCCCACCCGAGAACGCCCTCAGCTATGCTGCGCTGGAGACCGGCAATGTCGCTCCCGGCGGCCGCCTCAACGCGATCGCCGGCGACGGCACGGCCGTCTACGACATCAGCGCGAAAGTCGTCATCATGCCCAACGGCGAGCGGCTGGAGGCGCATTCCGGCCTGGGCGATAAGCTCGACGATCCCCGCTTCGTCCATGTGCGCATGAGGGGCGCGACGCCGCCCGGCACCTATGCGCTCACCGAGCGCGAGGCGCTTTTCCACGGCGTGCGTGCCATCCGCCTCACCCCGGTCGGCGGCAGCGCCGCGATCTACGGGCGCGACGGCATCCTCGCCCATACCTACATGCTCGGACCGAACGGGGATTCGAACGGCTGCGTATCGTTCAGGAATTACGACCGGTTCCTGCAGGCCTTCCTGAGGGGCGAGGTCAAGCGCATGGTCGTCGTTGCCGGACGCGGTCAGGACGCCCTGCCCCGCATGGTCGGCCGGGGCCGCACGTCCTAACCCTTTCGAGGCGTCCGTCCGATCTTGCTCCCTGCCCCTCCGGGACTAGTTCCGGGTCGAGAGAGGGTCACGGGATCATGGCTTCACATCGACGGGCTGCACGGCAGCCATCACTCCGCGCCTGCAGCAGGATCACGGCATGCGTCGTGCTCGGCCTCCTGTTGGTCACCGGGCACGCCGAAGCGCAGGGGCTCGGCTATCTGATTCCGGCTCCCGGCCCGAAAGACCTCCAGAAGACGCCGCGATACGATTGCGACAATCCGGGCGAACCGCTGGTCTCGCTCGACGTGAAGAGCAAGTACAGGCAGGACGATGTCTCCCGTGCAACCATCGACGAGGAGGCGGAGGAGGCCTATTCCGAAGCCGTCGAGCCGCTGCGCAACTACGTCAAGGCATTGGTGAAGATCTCGAACGCGTATGTGAGGTCGGAGCCGAGGAACACCGCGGCCGCGGCCTGTGCCCTCTCCTGGCTCGACGCCTGGGCCAAGGCTCACGCGCTGACCGACATGCAAACCAGACAGGCGAGCCATAATCAGGGACAGGCCGTGGGCGGCATCGCCTTGGCCTATCTCCAGGTCCGCAACGCCCCGGGATTGCCCGACGACCAGAAGAAGCGCGTCGAGCGATGGCTCGGCAAGCTCGGGCATCAGGTGATGGACGCCATGAACAGGAACGACGGCGTCTCGAGCCGCAACAATCACCGCTACTGGAACGGTCTCAGCGCCATCGCGTCCGGCATCGCGAGCGGCGACGAGACGCTGATCAGGTGGGGGGCCGACAGCGCGCGGATCGGGATCCGGCAGATCGCCAGGGACGGCACCCTGCCGCTGGAGCTCAAACGCGCCAAACGCGCCCGCGACTATCACCTCTTCGCGGCAGAGCCGCTGATCGCCACCGCGGAACTCGCGCGCACTCAAGGGATCGACCTCTACGCGGAAAACGACAACGCCCTGTCCAGGCTCGCCGAGCGCGTGATTGCGTCCGTCTCGGATCCGTCCTTCTTCGAGAAGGCGACGGGGTCCAAGCAGGAGCCCTATCCCGACGATGGGACCGTGCCGGGCTCACGCATCGCCTGGCTCGAAGTCTATCAGAGCCGCTTCCCGTCGCCCCAGGCGGAGGAACTGCTCCGCTCCAAGCGCCCCGTCGCCTCGAGCGGCATCGGCGGAAACACCACTCTGCTGTTCAAGGGCAAGGACTGACCTCTCCCCGCTGAACGGAACTAGGGCTGCCCGCTGCCGCCGGCCGCGCCATAGACCTGACCGGTCGCATAGCTCGCATCGGAGGCCGCCAGCTGCACGTAGATCGAGGCGAGTTCCGCCGGCTGGCCCGGCCGCCCCAGGGGTGTATCGCCGCCGAATTGCTGCACCTTCTCCTGCGTCGCGCCGCCGCTCACCTGAAGCGGCGTCCAGATTGGGCCGGGCGCGACGCCGTTCACACGGATGCCCTTGGGCCCGAGCTGCTTCGCGAGCGACTTCGAGAAATTCATCATCGCCGCCTTGGTCATGGCGTAGTCGACGAGATTGGCGGACGGATCGTAGGCCTGCTCCGATGTGGTCTGGATGATCACCGAGCCCGGTTTCAGATGCGGTAGCGCCGCCTTCGTGATCCAGAACATGGCGTAGATATTGGTCTTCATGGTCGCATCGAAATCACCCGTCGTGATGTCGAGGAGCGACTGACGCTGCTGCTGGCGGCCGGCGTTGTTCACGAGAATGTCCAGGCCGCCGAGCTCCCGCACCGCATCGGCCACGATCCGGGTGCACAGGGCCTCGTCGCGGATGTCGCCCGGCAGCGCGACCGCGATGCGCCCTTCCCGCTTGATCAGATCGATCACCTCGCGGGCATCGGGCTCCTCGTCGGGATGATAGCTGATCGCCACGTCGGCTCCCTCACGGGCATAGGCGATCGCCGCCGCCCGGCCCATGCCTGAATCGCCGCCGGTGATCAGCGCCTTGCGGCCCTGAAGGCGCCCGGATCCCTTGTAGCTCGCCTCTCCATGGTCCGGGCGCGGCTCCATCCTGCCCGCCAGGCCGGGCCAGAGCTGGGACTGGGAGCGGAAGGGAGGTTTGGGATATTTGGTCGTCGGATCTTCCATGGAGACACCACCTGTGCTTGCCGTTTGAGCCTTCGCGGGCCCTGCCGTTGCGGTAACAAAGCCGACCGCAGCCCCGCCCACGACGCCCCGCCGTGAGATCGAACCTTCCGCATCGTGAGCCATGCCGGCGGCCTTTCGCTGAATCAGATCACCCGTTAACTGTTCGGGCGAGCCCCGGTTCGATCACGAACGCGGCCTCATGGAGTTCCTGATGTCAGACCTCTCTGCCTTCCCCATCACCCGCCGCTGGCCCGCAGCCCATCCCGACAGGCTGCAGCTCTATTCGCTGCCGACCCCCAACGGGGTGAAGGTGTCGATCATGCTGGAGGAGATCGGCCTTCCTTACGAGCCGCACACGATCAATATCGGCGCGAACGAGACCTGGACCGAGGAGTTCCTGTCCCTCAACCCCAACGGCAAGATCCCGGCCATCATCGACCCCGACGGACCGGGCGGGAAGCCGTTCGGCCTCTTCGAATCCGGGGCGATCCTGCTGTATCTGGCCGAGAAGAGCGGCCAGCTCCTGCCGAAGGACCCGGCGCTTCGCTTTGAGACGATCCAGTGGGTGTTCTTCCAGATGGCGGCTGTCGGCCCCATGTTCGGCCAGCTCGGCTTCTTTCATAAATTCGCGGGCCGGGAGATCGAGGACAAGCGCCCGCTCGAACGCTACCGCGCGGAGTCAAAGCGCCTGCTGGGCGTTCTGGAGAAGCGTCTCGATGGCCGCCAATGGATGATGGGCGACGACTACACCATCGCCGACATCTCCCTGCTCGGCTGGGTGCGCAATCTCATCGGCTTCTACGGCGCTCGCGAACTCGTCGAGTTCGACACGCTCAGGAATGTTCCCGCGTGGCTCGAGCGCGGTCTCGCCCGCCCCGCCGTCCAGCGGGGCCTTGAGATTCCCAAGCGACCGTGACATTGTATCAAGCATGAGCCCGAACTCATGCTGCCATAAACCGCGCCGGGCCTCGTTTCATCCGAGGTCCTGGCACATCCTGCCGTTCCTCGGCCTCATGACTTTCGCTGCATCCTCTGCACTGGCCATGGATCTTGCGTCCAGCAAGCATCCGCTTCTTTCCTTCGATGTCATGATCGAGGTGCCATCTCCCCCGCAGCGATACTTCATCGGGGAGCTTCGCGACTTTCTCAAAGCGCTCGATCAAGCCGGCCGCGCCTGCAGAAGCGAGGCTCAGGCATCGACCGTCAGCATCGCCTGCCGTGAAGGGGATGCGCAAACCCTGATCGAACTGGCCGTCAAGCCGACAACCATTTCGGCAGACAATCTGCGCATCGAGAGCATCCGGAGCAAAGGGACGACGATCCCGGTCGATGAGTTCCCCGAGTTCCTGTCCACATTCCTTAATCCCTAAGCAGCGCTACCCCAGCAGATCCCGCAGCGTGCGCATGAAGACCCTCGCCCCGATGGGAATGAGATCGTCCGGGAAATCGTAGTCGGGATTGTGAAGCGCCGCGTGTTTCTCGCCCGCGCCGAGGAAGAACATCGCGGCGGGCGCATTCGCGCCCAGATGCCCGAAATCCTCCGAAGGGCGCATGGGCAGATCGCCCCGGTCGTGCGGCACGCCCTCGGCATCGAGGGCGCGGCGCAGATGCGCCACTGCCTCGGGTGCGTTCTCGCAATGGCGGAACACGTCGCTGTAGGACACCGCCACGGACAGGCCGCTCGCGCGGGCTGCGTCGTGGGCCAGTCTCTCGGCCTTGGCGACGAGAGCGTCCATGCCCGCATCCGTGAGCGTGCGCAGGGTCGCCCAGACCTCCCCGTGGGCGGGCGCGATCCCGAAGGCGGGCTCGCCGATCCGGGCATGGGTGACCGTCACCATCGCGAAGCTCTCGTCCATGGGGCCGCCGCTCCCGAGGGCGGTGAGCGCCGGCATGAGACCGGCCACGGCATTGACCGGCGAACGCCCGGTTTCGGGCATCGAGGCGTGAGCGGTCTTGCCCGTGAACACGATGCGCATGCCGCGCGAGGCGCAGCTTACGGGCCCCTCGATCAGAGCGACCTTGCCGAATTTCATGCCGGGCAGGTTGTGGAGGGCGAACACGAAATCCGGAGCGACCTCGCGGAATCTCGGGTCGGCCGCCACGGCCGCCGCGCCTGCCCCGGTCTCCTCGGCCGGCTGGAAGAGCAGAATCGCCCGGCCCCGTTGCGGGCGCTGACGGCTCAGGCCCAGGGCGAGAGCCGCCAGAATCGCCATGTGCCCGTCATGGCCGCAGAGATGCGCCTTGCCGGGAACGCGCGACCGATGGAGCGCCTCGGAGATTTCCTCGATGGGCAGAGCGTCGAGCTCGGCGCGGACCATGACCGTCGGGCCGGGCTCGCGCCCTTCGAAAATGCCCGCAATCCCATGCCCGCCGATCCCGGTGACGATCCGGTCTGCGCCGGCCGAGGCGAGAAAGGCCTGAACGGTGCGGGCGGTCTCGGCCTCCTCGCCCGATATTTCGGGATTGCGGTGCAGCCCACGCCGCCACTCGGCCAACGCGACGACATCCTGGTTGGTCAAAAACATGGAAAGTCTCCGCCCCATTGCGCAACGGCTTGATGCTGCCAATCAGATGGTACCGTCTCGCTGCCCTGCCGCAATCGCCTGCTCCGCCAGTCGGAGGGCGGATTCCCGCGAACGCGCTCCGCAGATGAAGCCGCTCGGATGACAGAAGACGCCGTCCGGAATCCCGGCGGCCGTGGAGAACGCATCTTCCTGCAAGCCGCGCCAAGCCTCCGGCAGGGCCAGCCTCTGGCCAAAGGAATTCGGTTCCGGCGGGATCGTGCGGCAGTACCAGGAGGTCGCGTCCTCGTTCGGGTAGACCACGAACAGCAGATCGGTCAGGTCGCTCTCGAACACCGCCTTCTCCCAGGGGAGCTTTCGGTCGAGCACGATAACGCGCGGATCCTTCGCCTCTCGGGCAGCCTTGAGCACGAAGGCCGTCGCCCGGGCTTCCGCATGGGCCTGACGGCTGGCCCGCTGCAGGATTCCGTGCGCAAGGCCGACCGCCTCCGCAAAAGCCTCGTCATAGGTCTGCGTACTGTCCCAGGTCGGGTTGAAGGCTTCGACCAGAAGACCGAGATGGCTGGGACACGCGGTTGCGACGCCGTTATCCGCCCGATCGATGGGAAGAATGAGGCCCGCATCCACATCCTGCCAGACGGAATCGAGTTCCTCCTCCTCGATGCCCGGCACGAAGCGGGACAGGGCTGCCCGGCCATAGTCGCGCCAGATCAGCCCGACCGAGCTGTAGGGGGTGCCATCCTCCCGCCGCGGCAGGTCGCGCATGTGATGGTCGTACCGCCTGCGGTCGGGATCGTAGACCCCGCCGACGTCGAAGACGAGGTCGGCCGCAGCGATCAGAGCCGCGTCGCGGGTGCGGGCGAAATCGAAGTCCCCGAGGGCTGCACGCAGGACCGCAGAGGCGAACACGTCATCCGCGTGAAACGTCCCGCTGTGGGTTACGACCTTCATTCTTTCTTCCCGTCGGCACATCAAGAACTCTGCGACTCCAACCTTGCATCTCCCGGAACAGCCAAGCTGCGGGCGGGACATATAACCTTATCACGCGGGCATGCGATAGCACCGCTGGACCTCAATAGTCTTTTTCGTGGTTATGGCGAAGGCGTTCTTTTGTGTGAGGGAGCGCCTTTCTCGGCTTCCCGACGCTTGACCTTACCATGGTCGGAAGGTCCAAAAGTCTCAGAATCCCATTGATGAAGGATTCAGTCATGTTCCGTTTCCATGTTCCAGGAATGACCTGCGGCGGCTGCCTCGGAGCCGTCACAAGAGCAGTCCAGAAGCTCGATCCACAGGCGCATGTCGAAGGCGACCTGGAAAACCGCACGATCGCGGTGACGTCGGACAGTTCCGAAGCGGCGCTGCTCGCGGCCTTGGACAAGGCCGGCTACCCGGCCAAGCCTGTTTCCGAAGCTCTCTGACACCGGATGCAGCGTCCGAGGCGGCCCAGACGGTCGTTTTTCCCAGCACATACAAGGATAATGAATATGATCCTACGCCCTCTGCTTCTCGCAACCGCCATCCTTGCTCTGCCCACCCTTGCGACGGCGCAGGGAACCGGTCACAGCGGCCATTCCATGCCCATGCAGACGCAGCAATCCACGGACAGCCCTTCCACGAAGGAATACCGTGAGGCCAATGCGAAAATGCACCGCGCCATGGATATCCCCTATACCGGCGATTCGGACGTGGACTTCGTGCTCGGCATGATTCCTCACCATCAAGGTGCCATCGACATGGCCAAGGTGGCCCTTCGCAACGCCAAGGACGAGCAGATCCGCAAATGGGCGACGGACGTCATCCGCGAGCAGGAGCGCGAGATCGCGGAGATGCAGGCCTGGCTGAAAAAGAAAGGGATCAAGTAAGGCCTGGGGCCCCAGTTCCTTGTGGGTATTGCCGTTTCGGGAGAGCGGCCGCTCGCACCTTGGCAGTGTCAATCCGGCCGGTGAGCGTGTACAGATGCGTCGCTGCGCACTTGTGGGGACTTCTCTGCTTCGAACGAGAGGGCTCGTGCGTTAACGGGTATCCCTTGCGGGCGACAGGAAAGGAAAAACCATGGTCACGCTTACAATCAGCGACAAGCCGATTGCCATTACCAATGCCGATGAGGAGGAAGCCCGCGAACTCCTCATGAGCGAGGATTTCAAGGAAGACCTTAAATACCTGGAGAGCGAAGGCGCTCCGATCTGGGACGGCTTCGCCACGCTCAACATCCGGCCTGCGACGGACGAAGAAAAAGCGGAATTCGAGGATGCGGATTTCGATGACGAGGAAGACGACGATGATGAGGAGGAGGACGGCCCCTACATCATGTTCCTGGTGGATGTGACCGATCCCGACGAGGCGGATGACGAGGCCTAAGCCCTCAACGCCAAAGGCATTTTTCAAGAAAGCCGCGCCCGGATCGCCCGGGCCCGGCACCTCCCCGGGCAGAGGGAGCCGGAACAACCCTTCAGCTTGACGGTTTTGACCATGGGTCTTTCTCTCGCATTCGAGAAGGCACATGGTTCTTCGGTTCGTCTCTCTCCTTCTCCTCGTTTGTCTCTCCCTGCCCGCCGTGGCGGCGCAACTTGCGCCAGTGCGCCTCGGTCTCGTGAAATTCGGCACCGTCGCCTGGGAGGCCGACACGATCCGGCAGCATAAGCTGGATGAGACGAACGGCATCGCCCTGTCCGTCACCGAGTTCGCCACCAACGAATCCGCCAAGGTCGCCCTGCAGGCCCAGGCCGTCGACCTGATCGTCACCGACTGGCCCTGGGTGAACCGCCAGCGGGCAGAGGGCGCATCCTTCAGTTTCGCTCCGTATTCGAGGGCCGTCGGAGCGCTCATGCTTGCGCCCGGATCGCGCATAACATCCCTGGCGGATCTGAAGGGCAAGCGGATCGGCATCGTCGGCGGACCGCTCGACAAGAGCTTTCTCCTGCTGAGAGCCTTCTCCCGCAAGACACTGAACGCCGACCTGTCGGAACTCGCGGACCCCGTATACGGCGCGCCGCCTCTCCTGAGCGAGGAACTCGCCCAGGGCCGGATCGACGCGGTTCTGACCTACTGGCACTACGCCGCACGCCTCGAGGCGCAGGGCGCCCGCACCCTGCTGACTGTCACCGACATGATGCAGCAGCTCGGCGGGACCAGCGACATCCCCATGCTCGGCTATGCCTTCCGCGAAGACTGGGCAAAGACGCATCCGGACGCGCTGCAAGGTTTTCTGAAAGCGTCGCGGGACGCCAGGCGCCTTCTCGCGACCTCAGATGAGGAATGGCAACGCCTCGCGCCCGTCCTCGGCACCGATGATCCGAGGGTGCGGTCCCTGCTGAAGGAGGGCTATCGGGCCGGCATTCTCGAAAAATGGGGCGACGACGAGAGACGTGGCGCCGCGCTGCTCTACAATGTCCTGGTCGAGCTGGGAGGTGTACGCCTCGTCGGGACAGCACGGACACTCGATCGTGGCACCTTCTGGCCCATGAATCTGGATTGAGGCGCGATGACAGCCGCCGGCTATCGTCATTGGCAGTTCCTGCCCTCCATTCTGCTGCTTCTGGCGCTCTGGCAGGCCGCCGCGCTGCTGGCGCAGAGCCGCCTGTTTCCCGATCCTCTGACGGTTGCCGGAAGCCTGTGGAACGAGGCGGCCCATGGTCCGCTGCTGCTTCACCTCGGCATCTCCCTGCTCCGGGTCGCATTCAGCTTCGCGGTCGCGATGCTCGTCGGCGTCGCGGTGGGGCTGCTGCTCGGCCGCTCGCAGGTCCTCGACCGCTGGCTTCAGCCGTGGCTCGTGGTTCTGCTCAATGTCCCGGCCCTCGTCGTCATCATTCTCACTTACGTGTGGATGGGGCTTACCGAGGCGGCCCTCCTCGTCGCCGTCGCCCTGAACAAGATCCCGAGCGTCGCCGTGACCTTGCGCGAGGGAGCGCGCGCGCTCGAAAAAGATTACGCCGAGATGGCCGAGGTCTACGGGTTCGGCTCCTGGAAAACGCTGCGCCACGTCACCCTGCCGCAGCTCGGGCCATACCTTCTCTCGGCCGCGCGCAACGGCCTGTCGCTGGTCTGGAAGATCGTGCTCGTCGTCGAGCTGCTCGGGCGCTCCAGCGGAATCGGTTTCCAGCTTCAAACCTATTTCCAATTGTTCGACGTGCCGCGCGTGATCGCCTATGCGGCCGCCTTCGTCCTCTGCGTGCTCGCCATCGAGGCCGCCATCTTCATGCCGCTGGAGCGGCTGGTGGGGCAATGGCGGCGATGAACCTCGAAATCGACATCGTGGAAAAGACCTTTCCGGCGCGTGCCGGTGCTCCGGAGCGGCGCATCTTCGACAATTTCCACCTGTCCGTGGCGGCAGGCGAAGTCTGCGCCCTCACCGGCCCTTCCGGGATCGGCAAGTCGAGTCTTCTCCAGATCGTTGCCGGGCTTGACCGGGACTTCGCGGGAGCGGTCACGGATGCGCCCCGCCCGATCGGCTATCTCTTCCAGAATCCCCGTCTCCTGCCCTGGCGAACGGCAAGGCAGAATCTGGAGCTCGTCCTGCCCGACCGCCCTCACGAAGCCACGCTCTGGCTTGCGCGCGTCGGGCTCGAAGAGGCCGCGAATGTCTATCCGTCGCGCCTCTCGGTCGGCATGGCCCGACGCGTCGCACTGGCGCGGGCCCTGGCCGTCGAGCCCAGGCTGCTGCTGCTCGACGAACCCGTCTCCGCGCTCGATGCGGATACGGCGCGGCTGATTCAGGACCTGTTGCGCGAGAACATTGCACGCCTCGGAGCCACGGTCCTTCTCGTCACCCATTCCTGGCAGGAGGCCGCCGCCCTGAGCCACCGCATCGTCACGATCGAGGGTTCGCCCGCGAGGATCGTGCGGGATCAACCCTTCACGCAGGCGAGGGCCGCCGAATGAGGATCCTGCTTCTCCTGATCGGTCTCGTTCTGGCCGTACCCGCTCAGGCGCAGGACAAGGGGATGAGCATCGCGGTCGTGACGAAGGCGAAGCCGCCCTCGCAGCCCGTGTCGCGTCTCGACGACGTCGTCACGGACGAGGGCGCGGCCGGAGCCCGTCTCGGCATTGCCGACAATCAGACCACCGGCCGCTTCACCGGACAGCATTTTACCCTCGTGGAAAAGCGGCTTGCCGGGGACGACGATCCGGCGGACGCGATCCAGGCGCTTGCGAGCGAAGACATCCAGTTCGTCATCGCCGCGACGGATGGGGCAACCCTCGGGGCGCTCGCGCGCGCCGCCGCGGCGAAGAACATCCTGATCCTCAACGCGGGCGCTCCCGACGACAGCCTTCGCAACGATGCCTGCAGCCGGAATGTGCTTCACACCCTGCCGAGCCGCGCCATGATCGCGGACGGGCTCGCGCAATATCTGGCGCTAAAGCGGTGGAAACGCTGGTTTCTGGTGACGGGCCGCCAACCGGCCGACAGGGAACTCGCCGACGCCTTCAGACGCGCTGCGAAAAAATTCGGCATGGAGATCGTGGCCGAGAAGGAATGGACCTTCCAGCCCGGCAACGGCCGCACCGATACCGGCCACGTGCAGTTGCAGACCGAAATTCCAGCCTTCACGCAGGGTCCCGACTACGACGTGCTCGTGGTGGCGGACGAATCCCACGAGTTCGGCGATTATCTGGAGGGACGCACCGCCCGCCCGCGACCCGTCGCAGGGACGCAAGGCCTCGTTGCGACGGGATGGAGCCCGGTCACCGAGCAATGGGGCGCCGCGCAGTTGCAGAACCGGTTCGAGAAGCAATCGAACCGGCGGATGACCGCCATCGATTACGCCGCCTGGGCGGCTGCGCGCGCAATCGGCGAGGCGGCCTTCCGCACCAGGAGCACCGATCCGGACACCGTCGCCGCCTACATGCGAAGCCAGGATTTCCTGCTCTCGGGATTCAAGGGGCAAGGCCAGGGATTCCGCGAATGGGACGGACAGATGCGCCAGCCCATCCTCATCGTGAACCAGCGGCTTCTGGTCTCGGCCTCGCCACAGGCCGGCTTCCTGCACAAGCGGTCGGAGCTCGACAGCCTGGGAACCGACAAAGAGGAAAGCCGATGCAAGTTCTGAAGCACAGCCTCCTCTGCTGTCTCATTTCTCTCGCGAGTCCAGCCGTCGCGGAGACCATCTATGTCTCCAACGAGCAGGACAACACGATCTCCGTCATCGACGGCGAGAGCCTGACAATGACCGCGACAATTGAGGTCGGACGGCGACCGCGCGGGATCGCCCTGAGCCGGGACAAGACGAAGCTCTACGTAGCGGTCGGGGACGATGACCGGATCGATGTGGTGGATCTGAAGACGAGGCGCGTGGAAAGCGCGATTCCCTCGGGGCCCGATCCCGAGTTCTTCGCCGTCCATCCAGACGGACAGCGCCTGTTCGTGGCGAACGAGGACAACAACCAGGCTTCCGTCGTCGACCTGCCCAAGCTCGCCATCGTTCAGGAGATCGAGGTCGGCGTGGAACCGGAGGGCGTCGGCGTGAGCCCTGACGGACAATGGGCCGCCGTGACGTCCGAAACGACGAGCATGGTCCATGTGATCGACACGGAATCCCTGGAGATCATCGACAACATCTTGGTCGACACGCGTCCGCGCATGGTGCTGTTCTCTCCGGACAGCAAGCAGATCTGGGTGTCCTCCGAGCTGCGCGGAACCGTCTCCGTCTTCGACACGCAGACGCGGGAGCCCGTGGCCAAGATCGGCTTCGAGGTGCCCGGCGTTTCACGCGAGCTGGTTCAGGCGGTTGGCCTTGAGCTCACCCCCGACGGCTCCCGCGCCTATGTGGCCCTCGGGCCGTCGAACCGCGTCGCGGAGGTGGACGCCAAGACATTCAAGGTGTTGCGCACCTATCTCGTGGGCCAGCGGGTCTGGCACATCGCCCTCTCGCTCACAGGCAAGCGCCTCTACACCGCCAACGGCAACTCGAACGACGTGTCCGTGATCGACCTCGACGACCAGAGCGTGATCAAGAGCATCGGTGTCGGACGCTCTCCCTGGGGCGTGGTGGTGGCGCCGTGACGGCTCTCGTTCTCGACAACCTGAGCCATCATTTCGGCAAGCGCCGCGCGCTCAGCGAGGTCAGCTTTTCTGTGGAGCCCGGCACATTCGCCGTGCTTCTCGGACCCAACGGCGCGGGAAAGACGACGCTGATCTCCCTGGTCACGGGGCTTTATGCGGCCAAACACGGCGAGATCCGCATTCTCGGGCATCGCCTGCGGACCGAGCCCTTGAAGGCCCTTGCCCATCTCGGAGTGGTGTTTCAGGCGCCGACCCTCGATCTCGATCTGAGCGTTGCCGAGAACCTCCTCTATTTCGGTTCCCTGCACGGACTGTCGCGACGGGAGGCCTGGGACCGCTCGACCGAGGAACTGGAGCGTCTCGGCATTGCCGACCGCATGGACGACACGGTGCGCAACCTATCGGGCGGCCTGAGGCGGCGGGTCGAGATCGCCCGCGCCCTCGTCCATCGCCCGCGCCTGCTCATCGTCGACGAGGCGACGGTCGGTCTCGATGTTCCAACCCGGCAGGCGCTGCTCCGGCATGTCCGGTCGCTCTGCCGCGACCAGGGCCTGAGCGTCCTTTGGGCGACCCATATGCTCGACGAGGTCGAGCCCGGGGATCGCCTCATCGTCCTTCACCAGGGCTGCGTGTGCTGGCAGGGAGAAGCACGCGATCTGTCCCCCACTGCTTCGAGCCTGCCCGATGCATTCCTCAGATTGACGGGTCAGGCCGCATGAGGGCGCTCCATGCCATCCGCGCCCTCAACGGCATCGTCCGCCGGGAGAGCCTCAAGATCCTCGGGCAGCACGGACGGCTCGCGGCCTCCATCGTGCGTCCGCTGGTGTGGCTCGGCATTTTCGCGGCGGGCTTCCGCTCCGTTCTCGGCCTCTCGATCATTCCGCCCTACGAGACCTACATTCTCTACGAGGTCTATGTGGTGCCCGGCCTGGCGGCCATGATGCTGCTCTTTCACGGCCTACAAACCTCGCTCTCCATGGTCTACGACCGGGAAATGGGCTCCATGCGCGTTCTCCTGACCGCGCCCCTGCCCCGCTGGTGGCTTCTCGCCGCGCGGCTGATCGCCAACACGATCTCCGTCGTTCCGATCGTCTACGTTTTTCTCGCCCTCGCCCGTCTCTGGGACGTTCGCCCGCCGCTTCTCGGCTACGCCGCAGTTCTTCCTGCCCTGCTCGTCGCAGGAATGATGCTCGGCGCCTTCGGGCTTCTCCTCTCGGCCTTCGTGAAGCAGCTGGAGAACTTCGCAGGCGTGATGAACTTCGTGATCTTTCCGATGTTTTTCGCCTCGACCGCGCTTTACCCGCTCTGGCGCCTCGAAGAGGTGAGCCCTCCCCTGGCCTTGATTGCACAGATCAACCCTTTCACCCATGCGGTCGAGCTGATCCGCTTCGCCCTCTACCTGCGCCTCGAGCCGACATCCCTTGCCGTCTGCCTCGGCGCATTCGTGGTGTTCCTGGCTGCGGCCGCCTGGGGCTACGACCCCGGGCGCGGCCTTTGGGCACGCCGGGCGGCTGCCTGAACGGACCTTCTTCAGGAACTTACCCATCCGGGAATCGTTAAGCTGGGCGATTCAAAGTGTAGGGTGTGAGGTCGTGGGAATGCACCGAGGCTTGGCCGCTCTCCACCGTGGTGCCGTTCAGGGGTTGGTCTTTCTGACCTTGTGCCTCCCCGCCCTCGCCCAGCAGCAGCCCGTTCCGACAGCTCCCCCAGCCGCCGCCCCGAAGGATGACGGCCAGTGGACCATGCCGGCAAAGAACTACGCCAGCACCCGCTACAGCGAGCTCGACCAGATCAACGCGGAGAACGTGAAGAACCTGCAGGTGGCCTTCACGTTCTCGACAGGCGTCAACAAGGGCCAGGAATCCTCGCCGCTCGTGGTCGGCACCACGATGTACGTGCTCACGCCCTATCCGAACATTCTCTATGCGCTCGACTTGGCGCAGCCGGGCGCGCCGCTGAAGTGGCAATACAACCCGAAGCCGGATTCCTCCGCGCAGGGCGTCGCCTGCTGCGACGTCGTCAACCGCGGCCCGACCTTCTCGAACGGCAAGATCTACTTCACGACCCTCGATGCCCATGTGGTGGCCGTGAACGCCGACACGGGCGAGGAAATGTGGAAGACGAAGCTCGGCGACATCAACAAGGGCGAGACCATGACGATGGCTCCCCTCGTCGTGAAGGACAAGGTCATCGTCGGCATTTCGGGCGGCGAATACGGCGTGCGCGGATGGATTCAGGCGCTCGACGCCAATAGCGGGCAAAGCGTCTGGAAGGCCTATCACACCGGCCCCGACCAGGATGTGAAGATCGGCCCCAACTTCAAGCCGTTCTACGACAGCGACAAGGGTCAGGATCTCGGCGTTAGCACCTGGCCGCCGAACGCCTGGGAACAGGGCGGCGGCACGGTCTGGGGCTGGATCTCCTACGATCCGGACCTGAACCTCATCTTCTACGGCACCGGCAATCCCGGCCCCTGGAACTCCAATCAACGCCCCGGCGACAACAAATGGACGGCGGGCATTTTCGCGCGCGACCCGGATACGGGTGAAGCGCGCTGGTTCTACCAGACCGCGCCCCACGATCTTCACGACTGGGACAACATCAACGAGATGATCCTGCTCGACATCGAGTGGGAGGGAAAACCACGCAAGGTGTTGGTGCACCCGGGCCGCACGGGCTTCGTCTACGTGATCGACCGGACCACGGGCGAGGTTCTCTCCGCCAAGCCCTTCCACGCGCTGACGGCGGTGACCGGGGTCGACCTCAAAACGGGACGGATTCAATACAATTCCGAGAAGGATCCGGTGAACAACCGCGTCATCCGCGACATCTGCCCGACCGCGCCCGGTTCAAAGGACTGGAATCCCAGCGCCTTCTCGCACAAGACCGGCATTCTCTACATCCCGCACATGAATATGTGCATGGACTGGGAGAGCGTGGAGCCCAACTACATCGCCGGCACGCCTTATGTCGGAGCCGAGGTGCGGATGTTCCCAGGGCCGGGCGGGCATATGGGCGAGTTTTCCGCCTGGGACATCCGGGAGGGCAAGGAACTCTGGACGATCAATGAGCGATTCCCGCTGTGGAGCGGCGCCATGGCCACGGCAGGAGACGTGGTCTTCTACGGCACCATGGATGGCTGGTTCAAAGCCGTCCACGCCCGCAGCGGCGAAGTGCTGTGGCAGTTCAAGACGGGCTCCGGGATTATCGGGCAGCCCACCACCTATCGCGGTCCCGACGGCAAGCAATATGTCGCCATACTCTCCGGCGTCGGCGGCTGGGCGGGCTCCATCGTCTCGAACGATCTCGACCCGCGCGATGGCACGGGCGCGGCTGGATTCGTCAATGCGATGCGTGATCTGAAGAACGCCACGACGAAGGGAGGGACGCTGTATGTCTTCAAGCTTCCTTAAACCCGTTCTCGTCGCGGCTCTTCTCACGGCCGGCTCTGCCGAAGCCCGGGAGCTGAAGGTCTGCGCCGATCCCAACAACCTGCCCTTCTCCAACGACAAGGGCGAAGGCTTCGAAAACAGGATCGTCGATCTGATCGCTCACGATATGAATGCCACCGTGACCTATACCTGGCGCGCCCAGCGCAGGGGTTTTCTGCGCGAGGGCCTGAAAGCGGAAGCCTGTGACCTCGTGCCGGGTCTCCCGAGCAACATGGAGGGTGTGCGCACCACATTTCCATATTACCGCTCCTCCTATGTTTTCGTGACGCGCGTGGACGAGGCCCCGCCGCAATCCTTCAACGATGCGCGTCTTCGCGACATGAAAGTCGGAGTGCAGCTCGTCGGCGACGACGGCTGGAACACGCCGCCCGCCCATGCGCTCGCCAAGCGCGGGATCATCGAGAACGTGCGCGGCTTCAGCCTCTATGGCGACTACAGCGAGCCGAACCCGCCTGCCCGGATCATCGAGGCAGTGGCCGACAAAAAGATCGATGTGGCCATTGCCTGGGGTCCCCTCGGAGGCTACTTCGCAACGCGGGAATCCACTCCGCTGAAGGTCACGCCGGTCAGGCCCCTCTTCGATGGCCCGCAGCTGCCGATGGCGTGGGACATCTCCATGGCCGTCCGGAAGGAAGACGACGCGCTGCGCTACGAGATCGAAGGCACGCTGACCCGCCTCAAGCCGCAGATCGACGCTATTCTCGAGGAATACGGCGTCCCGCGTCTCGACAAGCCCGCGAAGAATGCGGAGGTCCGGCCATGAGGTCTCTCTGGTTGATCCCGCTCGCAGCACTTCTGCTCACGGCCTGCGAACGCGAGAAACGGGAGTTCCGCCCGCCGCAGGTATCCGAGGAAACGGACGAGAAGATTGCCCTGTCGTCCCTCTCCCCCGGGTCGTCGGCGCCGACGCAGCAGACCTCGGACAAGGGAAAGGAATATGAAGAGAGCGCCTACCACATCAGCGAGGGCCAGAAGCTCTACACCTGGTTCAACTGCAACGGCTGTCACGCCAATGGCGGGGGCAACTCCGGCCCGGCGCTAATGGATGACCGGTGGATCTATGGCGGCTCGATCGAGAATATCGTGCACACGATCCGCGAAGGCCGCCCGAACGGAATGCCGTCCTTCCGCGGCAAGATCCCCGACGATCAGATCTGGGAGATTGCCGCCTATGTGCGCTCCATGGGCCGCTACACGCCGAAGGCCGCGTCTCCCTCACGGAAGGACGACATGAGTCCGGGCCCGGCCGAGTCGCGCCGCCCTCCGGCGGAGATGAATCAGGGCGGAAGCGTTCCACCATCCGCGCAAATGCCTCAGTGAGGCATCGATGCGCATGCGTCCGCTCCTCATTACTCCGATCGCCCTGGCCCTCTCAGGATGCTCCGGCTGGCAATCTGCCCTGGATGCGCATGGCCCTCACGCCGACAGCCTCGCGCGGCTCTTCTGGATCTTCCTTGCGATCCTTGGCACGATCTGGACGGTGACGATGGTCATGCTCCTCTTCGCGCTGCGCCGCAGGCGCGCGCCGGGCGAGGATCCGCTCATGACGAGGCCGGGCACGGAGCGGCGCATGACGATCGTCGTGTCCTCCGCCGTGGCGCTGACCGCACTCATCGTCATATCCCTGACGGTCGTGAGCTACGGTGCGCAGAGCGTGCTGTTCGGCCACAGGGACGGGCCACTCACTCTGCTGGTGACGGGCCAGCAATTCTGGTGGAAGGTGCAATACGAGGATGCCTCGCCCGCCCGCACTTTCACCACCGCGAACGAGATCCACATTCCCGTCGGCGAGAAGGTTCTGATCAAGCTCGAAGCGAGCGACGTCATCCATTCCTTCTGGGTGCCGAGCCTCAACGGCAAGATGGACGCCATCCCGGGCCGCCAGAACCAGATCGAGGTCCAGGCCGACCGGCCGGGCGTCTATCGCGGCCAGTGCGCCGAATTCTGCGGCTGGCAGCATGCCCATATGGGGCTGCTCATCGTGGCCGAGAGCAGGCAAGACTTCGAGCGCTGGCGCGACGGGCAGATCAGCGCGGCGCAGACACCCGACGATCCCGAAACGCAGAAGGGCATGGAAATCTTCATGACCAAGCCCTGCATCATGTGTCACGAGATCCGCGGCACCTCCGCCGGCGGCAAGGTCGCGCCCGACCTCACCCATGTGGGCAGCCGCCAGTACATCGGCGCGGGCACCCTGCCCACGACCCGCGGCAACATCGCCGCCTGGATCATCGATCCACAGCGGATCAAACCGGGCGTGCACATGCCGCTCATCCAACTCGCGCCGGAGGAGATCCAGCCGCTGGCCACCTACCTGGAGAGCCTGAAGTGAGCGATCTTGCTGCCGGCAAGGACGAGTTGCGCGACACCCACCTCAGCGACGCCGAGCTCTCGGCGCGGCTCGCCAGGACCTGGGGCACCGCCAAGGGGATCATCGGCGCCCTCTCCACGGTCGATCACAAGATCGTCGGCCGCCGCTACATCTTCACCGCCATCTTCTTCCTCTTTCTCGGCGGCCTCGCCGCGGTCGCCATGCGCCTGCAGCTCGCGCGGCCCGAGAGCCAGCTGATCGGGCCCGATCTCTACAACCAGCTCTTCACCATGCACGGCACGACGATGATGTTCCTCTTCGGCGTGCCGATCGGCGAGGCCTTCGCCGTCTATCTCGTGCCGCTCATGGTCGGCACCCGCAACATCGCCTTCCCGCGCCTCAACGCCTATTCCTACTATGTCTATCTCTTCGGCGGCCTGATGGTCTGGATCGCCTTCATGCTCAATATCGGGCCCGATGCAGGCTGGTTCGCCTACGTCCCACTGTCGGGGCCGGAGAACGCGCCCGGCAAGCGCGTCGATTTCTGGGCGCAGATGATCACCTTCACGGAGGTCTCCGGCCTCGCCGTCGCGGTGCAGATCGTCGTGACGGTGTTCAAGCAGCGCGCGCCGGGCATGACCCTCGACCGGATTCCGCTCTTCGTCTGGGCGGAGCTGATCAACGCCTTCATCATCATCTTCTCCCTCCCGGCCGTCGTGACCGCCTCGGCGATGCTGATGATGGACCGGCTCGTCGGGACCCATTTCTTCAATCCGGCGGAGGGCGGAGACGCCCTGCTTTACCAGCACCTGTTCTGGTTCTTCGGACACCCGGAGGTCTACATCATCTTCATCCCGGCGACGGGCTGGGTCTCGGCCATCGTGGTCACGTTCTCGCGCCGGCAGGCATTCGGCTATCTCCCCCTCGTGCTCTCCATGATCTCCGTGGGCTTTCTCTCCTTCGGCCTCTGGGTGCATCACATGTTCACCACGGGCCTGCCCCAGCTCGGCGCGAGCTTCTTCACCGCCTCCAGCATGCTGATCGCCATTCCCAACGGCATTCAGATCTTCTGCTGGATCGCGACCCTCTGGGACGGGCGGCCCGTCTTCCGCACCCCGCTTCTCTTCGTCGTCGGCTTCTTCTTCATCTTCGTGCTGGGCGGGCTGTCAGGCATCATGCTGGCCTCGGTGCCGCTCGATACGCAGGTACACGACACCTATTTCGTGGTGGCGCATTTCCATTACGTTCTCATCGGAGGCAATGTGTTCCCGCTGCTCGGCGCCATCTATTACTGGTTCCCGAAATTCACCGGGCGCATGATGAGCGAGCGCATCGGGAAATGGCATTTCTGGCTCGCCTTCATCGGCTTCAACATGGCCTTCTTTCCCATGCACATCACCGGGCTCATGGGCATGCCCCGCCGGGTCTACACCTATCAGCCGGAGATGGGCTGGGAGACCTACAACATGATCTCCAGCATCGGCGCGCTCATTCTGTTCGCAAGCTTCGTTCTGTTCCTCTACAACATGGTCTCGAGCGCCCGCCGGGGCCCTCTGGCGGGGGACAATCCCTGGGGCGCGGGCACCCTCGAATGGGCCACTGCGTCGCCGCCTCCGCCGCAGAACTTCAACCGCATTCCCTTCGTCACCAATCGCGAGCCGCTCTGGGCCGAACGGGAAACGCTGCCCGTGGTGACGGGGCTCGCCGTCAGGAAGCGCGAGCTCGTCATCACGACCGTGTCGGAAGCCAGGGCCGACCTGCGCGAAAGCTCTCCCGATCCATCCATCTGGCCGCTCCTGGCCGCGATCGCCACCACTATCACCTTCGTGTCCTCGATCTTCACGCCCTGGGCCGTGGCGTGGGGCGGCCTCCTGGTGGCCTTCACGCTGACCGGATGGTTCTGGCCCAAAGGCAACCCGGAGGATGAAGGATGAGGCACCACCCGGTCCAGGACGTCTCCGGCCTGCCCGATTATGCCTTCGGCCCCCGCATGACGACATGGTGGGGGACGCTGGCCTTCTGCGCCGTCGAAGGCATGGGCTTTGCGATGGTGATCGGGGCCTATCTCTATCTCGCCTTCATCAATCCGCAATGGCCGCTGAGCGCCCCCGCGCCGGGGCTCGTCTGGTCGGGGATCTTCACCCTGGTGCTGCTGGCGAGCCTCTGGCCGAACCACATGGCCGGAAAGAGCGGAAAGAATCAGGATCTTCCCAGGGCCCGGCTCTATCTCGTCATCATGAGTCTGATCGGCGTCGTGCTGCTCGGCATTCGCTACTTCGAGTTCTTCAGCCTGAACGTGCGCTGGGACCAGAACGGCTACGGCTCGGTCGTGTGGCTGCTGCTGGGCCTGCACACGCTGCACGTTCTGACGGATCTCGGCGACACCATCGTCCTGACCGTGCTCATGTTCACCCGCCACGCGCACGGCAAGCGCTTCAGCGACGTGGAAGACAATGCCTTCTACTGGAACTTCGTCGTGATCACATGGCTTCCGATCTACGCCCTGCTCTACTGGGTTCCGAGGATGTGAGGCGCTCATGATGGCCACTCTTCGCACGGGCATCCCTTCGGCGGGCATTTTCCTCGGCCCCCTGGCGTGGCTCTTCAATACGCAGCTCAACTACGCCCTGGTGCCCTGGATCTGCGCCCATCAGGTGCGGCTCGTTCCCGTCGTCGCCTTTGCGGCGGCGCTGGTCAGTCTGGCGGGAGGGTTCCTGTCCTGGCGCGCCTTCAGGCTGTCGCCCGTCACGCCGCAGCCCGACAGCACGGGCGCGGGGCGGCCCCACCGCTTCACGGCTCTTGCCGGCATGGCGATCGCCGCCCTGTTCACGGCCGTCATCGTTCTCCACGGCGTGGCAGGCCTCATGTTCCACGGATGCGAGCGATGAGCGTCCTGTTTTCGTGGCTCTTCCTCCTCATCCCGACGGCCGCCCTTGCTCACGGCGGCGACCATCACCTGCCCTCCCCATGGGCCCTCGAGACCTGGGTGGCAGCGGCTCTCTTCGCTTCGGCCGCTCTTTATCTGGCAGGCGTCACCCGCTTGTGGCGCAAGGCCGGGATCGGGCGCGGCGTCCGCGTGTGGCAGTTCTGCTGCTTCCTGATCGGATGGCTCCTGCTCGCCGTCGCACTCGTCTCTCCCGTGCACGCCCTCGGCGAGCGGCTCTTCACGGCGCACATGATCGAACATGAGATTCTGATGGCGATCTCCGCCCCGCTTCTGGTGATGGCCCGGCCGATCGGCGGAATGCTGTGGGCCCTGCCCCCGGTCGGGCGGCGCATCGCCGGAAAGATCGAGCGCAACCGGATCATCGCCCGCATCTGGTCCATCCTGATCGATCCTGCCGCCGCAACGCTCATCCATGGCGCCGCCATCTGGGTCTGGCACGTGCCGATCCTGTTCAATGCGGCGCTGACGAACCCTCTCCTCCACGGGCTGCAGCACATCAGTTTCTTCGCCACGGCGATCCTGTTCTGGTGGGCGCTCCTGCGCGGAAAGGCCCGCACGCACGGCTACGGCGCGGCGGCGCTCTATCTTTTCTTCACGGCGCTTCATTCGGGCTTCTTGGGCATCCTGATTTCCGTGACGAAGACGCTGATCTATCCGGGCCAGACCGCCGCCGCTCCGGAATGGGGGCTCAGCCCTCTGGAGGACCAGCAGCTTGCAGGCTTGATCATGTGGGTTCCGGCAGGCGTCGTTTACGCGGCGGCGGCCCTCGTGATGGTGGGGATCTGGATCCACCGGTCGAGCGCCATGTCCACCTCGGGAGGAGTTCATGCCTCGCTTCCTCGGTAGAACCGCCTTCACCGCCCTCGGAGCCCTGGCCGTCGGCTATTCCCTGGCCAAGCGCACGGGACAGCCACGGGGCACGAGAAAAACCTCCGCGCCGGAGTCGGCCTTCACCCCCTTCGTCGAAAGGCCCTATCGGCTGCCGCGCAGCGGTGTGATCGGGTTCGTTCTTCTGTTGGTGGCGATTGCGGCAGGCTATGTGGGCTACGCCTATATGAATACCCGCGAGCGGGAGCGGCTGGCCGAGAGCATGACAGGGGGAGACCTCACTCGCGCCGAGGCTCACTTCGTGCGCTATGGCTGCGCCGGCTGTCACACCATTCCCGGGATCGCCCGCGCCAATGGGCTCGTCGGGCCTCAGCTCAATGCGATCTCGCGGCGCGTCTATATTGCGGGGATGCTGCCGAACTCGCCGGAGAACCTGATCCGGTGGATCGTCAACCCGCGCGACGTGAATCCGAACACCGCCATGCCCGTGACCGGCATCTCGGAGGACGAAGCGAGGGACGTGGCAGCCTATCTCTACTCGCTGCGGTAACACCATCGGCCATTCGCAGTTGACCTTGCCATGGTTGGAAGGTCCACTTCACGAGCAACGTGGCTCCATGGAGGTTCAATCATGCGCACTGACCTGACGATCAGCCGAAGGGCACTTCTGACCGCTCTCCTCGTATCACCCGTCGCGTTGCAGGCCGCTTCGGCGGGCTCTTCTCCTGCAATGGTCGTGGCAAAGGACCCCAACTGCGGCTGCTGCGGCGCGTGGGTCGATCATGTCCGCTCGTCCGGATTTGCCGTCGAGGTCGTGGAAACGCCGGAGATGAACCGTGTGAAGGCGCGCCTCGGCGTGCCGCAGCAACTCGCCTCCTGCCACACGGCGGAGATCGGCGGCTATGTGATCGAAGGTCATGTGCCTGCGGACGCGATCATGCGCCTTCTCCAGGAGAAACCCGATGCAAAGGGCCTCGCCGTTCCTGGGATGCCGGTAGGCTCACCCGGCATGGAAGTCGCGGGCATGGAGCCCGAGATCTTCGAAGTCATCCTATTCGGCCCGGCCGGCCAGCGGCCCTTCGCCCGCTACAAGGGAGACAAACCGGCCTGACGCAGGTCGGGAACACGGAGAAGGCGGGGTCGTTGGCCGTTCGTGTCTTGGCTTGTTCAACCCCGTCTCGTGAACGATCCCTTCGGCGATCCAGGCGCATTTCTCGATTTCCGGTTTGGACGCCGGGCGATCCTGTTTGATCTGGGAGACGTGAGCGCGCTCTCCTCGCGCGAATTGCTGCGGGTGAGCCATGTCTTCGTCTCCCATACCCATGTCGACCACATCGCCGGCTTCGACCGCCTGTTCAGGCTGTGCCTCCATCGCCCCTCGCCGCTCGTCCTCATCGGTCCTCCGGAATTCGCCGATCGGATCGAGCATCGGATCCGCAGCTTCACCTGGAACCTGCTGGATGAGAACTCGGTCGATTTCTGCCTCCGCGCCATGGATTACGATGGTTCCCGCCTCCTGAAGGCGGCCGAGTTCCATGCTCGTGAGGCCTTCAGGAGGAGGGACGTGCAGACGCCGCAATTCCCGGAGGGGCTCGCATGGGCGGAGGCGGATTTCGTGATCGAGGCCGTTGCCCTCGATCACGGCATTCCATCGCTCGCCTTCGCCTTGAGAGAAGTGATGCAGGTGAATGTGTGGCGCGGCGTCCTGTCGGAGATGGGGTTGCCTCCCGGTCCTTGGCTGAACGAAGCGAAACAAGCCGTTCGCCGTGGAATGCCGGACGACCATCCGATTCCCGTGCCCGACGGCAGGATCCTCAGGCTCGACGATCTGAAGCATCGCGCCCTGCGCATGGCTCCGGGTCAGGTGGTCGCCTACGTCAGCGACGCCGCGCCCCATGCGGAGAACCGCGCCAAGATCGTTCAGCTGGCGAAGAACGCGGACCAGCTCTTCATCGAGGCCGTGTTTCTGGAATGCGACCGGCACCTCGCCGAAGCCTCGCGCCATCTTACGGCATGGGAAGCGGGCGCCCTTTCCCGTGAGGCCAACGTGCGGCACGTGACGCCCTTTCATCACTCGGCGCGCTACATTGCCGAACCCGACGCGCTCCGGCAGGAGCTCGTCGAGAGTTTCCAGGCGGGCGAAACTCGATCCCTGAGCGCGTGATCGGATCACCGCGCCGCGAAAACCGCATCGTGGATTTGGTCCGGATCCGGACGCTTCTTGGACTGGAACCGCAGGACGCGGTAGCCGCAGGATTTGAGGATCTGGTCGCGCTTGGCGTCGCGCTTTGCATCGTGCGAACGGTCATCGAGCTCGATCAGGGCGATCACCTCCATGTCGCGGGCGATCACCCAGTCGACGCGGGCGTTGGAGATCTGCTTGAACGCGACCCAGAAGGTGCGGCTGCCCTCCCGCGCATCGGGACGCACGAGAGCCAGAAGCGGCACCTGCGGCCAGATCTCGCAATCGGGAAGCGCCTGGAGAAGGCGCTGATAGAATTCGCGCTCGTTGGCGGTCATGACCGATGTGCGGCGATACCGCACACGGCGCACCCAGACGAGCGCGACCAGGAACGCCAGAACGAGCAGGGCAATGCCCGCAACCCATGTCCAGGACATATTCTCGACCATCGTTTCCCCCTCCCGATCGCAAGCCCTTCCATCGTGAACCCTGAAGCCATGTCTGTCCGCGACAGGCTTTCGGTTCATGAAACCGAGCCGTGTGGTCCCGCGTCTTCTTATTGCCAGGTTGAAGCCTTGGGGAGAGTGAAGATGGACCTCAATCGTCGCGCCTTTTTTCTGGGCCTTCCCGCCGCAGCCGTCTGCTCCAGCCTTCCGGTCGGCCCGAGCCTCGCTCAGCAGCTGGGGTCCCGCTCGGTCTATCGGGCGATCTACGCCCCCATCGAGGACGACCTCTATCCGGTTCCGGGCGTGGATCTATCGCGGATTAATCCCAATTACCTGCGCCGGGTCGTCGCCTATGAAACCGACGAGCAGCCCGGCACCATCGTGATCGATCCTCAGAGCCGCTACCTTTATCTCGTCCTGCGGGACGGCATGGCCGTCCGGTACGGCGTCGGCGTGGGACGTTCCGGCTTCAGCTGGTCCGGCACGGCCGTCATCAAGAACAAGCAGGAATGGCCCGACTGGTACCCCCCGAAGGAAATGTTCGGACGCCAGCCCGAGCTGATGCGGCAGATGGGCGAACTGCCCGGCGGGCCCGGCATGCCCGGAGGTCCCGGCAACCCCCTCGGCGCCCGCGCCATGTATCTCTGGCAGGGCAACAAGGATACGCTCTATCGCATTCACGGCACCTTCGAGCCCTGGACCATCGGCACCAACGTCTCGTCCGGCTGCATCCGCATGATCAATCAGGATGCCATCGACCTCTACAACCACACCCCTCTCGGCGCGAAGGTGGTCGTTCTGGGATCCGGAAACAGGCGGGGGCAGCATACCGCACGGGCTACTTAGCAGCACGAACGAAGTATTAAGCCTATTTTTGCCATGGTTGACCGCCAAACCTCTCGTAAGGGTAGCGGGATAAAACCACAATGCGGGACATCATGGCCCGACCGGAACGGTCGTTCGGCAAACATTGCGCGGCAGATGTGCTCGCAGACACTGGCGGGCACTTCAGGAAAACGAGCCTAAAGATTGCTTATCTTCTTGTCGGGGCGGCTAGTCTGCTTGCCCTGTACCCGTCGAACGCAACGGTGCAGGCGGAGGGTGAGACACGCACCCTGAGCTTCGTCCACACGCATCGTCAGGACAGCGTCACCATTACCTTCCGCAGGAACGGGCAATACGACGAACAGGCCCTGAACCAGCTCAACTGGTTCCTTCGCGATTGGCGCAACGACAAGCCCGCGCGCATGGATCCGCGGCTCTTCGACATCCTGTGGGAGGTCTATCGCGAGTCCGGATCGCGACAGCCCATTCACATCATCTCGTCCTATCGCTCGCCGGAGACGAACTCCGCCCTGCGGCGCCGGTCCAGCGGCGTGGCGGAAAACAGCCAGCACATGCTCGGCAAGGCCATGGACATCCGCCTACCTGACGTGCCCACCGATCGGCTTCGGGAAATCGCCATGCGCATGCAATATGGCGGCGTGGGCTACTACTCCTCCTCTGATTTCGTGCATGTGGACACGGGTAATGTCCGCGCTTGGCCGCGCATGTCGCAGCAGCAGCTCGCGCGCCTCTTCCCGGATGGAAAGACCGCGCACCTTCCCTCCAACGGGAAGCCGCTCCCCGGCTATGAGCAGGCCAGAGTCGAGATCGCGGCCCGCAACGCCACCCTCGCCCAGCAGGCTTCAGCGGGCGGCGGCTCCATCGGCACGCTTCTCGCGAATGTCTTCGGACGGAAGACGCCACCGCAGCCGCAGACCCCCGCCCCGCAGCAGCCGACATTGGTTGCCTCCGCCGCGCCGGAGAGCGTCGCGCCCCCCGCGCCCCTGCCGCCGCAGCGGCCGCAGGACCTTCTGCCTCAGGTCATGCCGCAGGTCGTCGCATCGGTCGAGCCGCCGGTGCCGCCGGCCCGGATCGCGCTCGCCGCGCAGCCGGGCGGCCAACTCAAGGCCTCCTTCGAGCCGATCCTGGGCTACAACGTGAAGGCTGCCGTGCGTTCCCTCTTCGAGCCAAAGACCGCATGGCTCGATATCGGGTTCTCGGCGGACTCCCTCGAAGAGCTGAGTACGGTGCGCTTCACGGGCCCGGCGATCAAGCCTCTTCCGCGACTTGAACAGCAGGAGCCGCCCAGAAACGTATGGGCGAACGCGGGCTGATAGGATCCCGATGAGCTAGATGGCCGCCGCGAAGACGACGAGCGAGGCGACCGCAAAGGCGAGGAACCCGATTCCCGCAATGATCCAGTGGACCGGGGGCAGCGTCTCGGCCGGGGCCCGAGGCTGCTCGGGAGGTGGAGCCTTCACCGTCTGCTGAGGTCTCGCCTCCGGCGCCCTGCGCTTCGCTCGAGGACCGGGGAAAGGAATGATCTCTGCGCTCGGTCGCGGCAATGGCGCCGGTTTCGGGTCGGCTGAAAGCAAACTCTCTTCGAGTTCGACCGGAACGCCTGTCTCCTCCAGATGAACCACGACCTGCGCGATCTCTTCCGCGCTCATGCGCTCGATGGGGAGGCTGGCGCGAAGATCTTCCGTCGTCAGGTGTCCCCGCTCCCGCCCGAGGGAGACCAAACGGCCCAAAGTATCGCTGTCGAATGCCGGCTGCATGAGGACATCACCTCAAGGTTCTACAAGGCTTGACAGGCTAACGCCGCAATCTGTCGAGGCGTTGCACGCCGCGGGAGATTGTCCGGCAAGATTTTTTGAAAGCGGCCGCTCAGGCCCAGCCGTTTCAGTTCTTGGTCGCGCCCGAGGCCTCCTCCAGCGCAGCCTTCTGCTGGCGGACCTGCTCGGAGAGCTGCTCGGCGATCGCAGCGAGACGGGCCGCCGCCACATCCTTCCCGAGCACCTCGACCTGACCGGCAAGGCCCACGGTGAGCAGAGATTCGAAGATGATGTCGGCCGGCAGGCCCTTCTTGATCAGCTCGATGGCGAGCTTCTGCCACTGATCGGCGAGCTGGATGCGGAGAGCGGAGGTGTCATCTGTCATGAAACGATCCATACATGATCCGGCGCATTCTGTCCCCGGCAATCGTCCCGGATCCGGACCTGTCACTCAGCTTACACAGAAGCCTCTTAAGTCCATCCTGTCACACGAGACGGAGAAGCCAAATGGACGAGCACAAGGGTCGCCTTCGCGCGAGCGAGCTGGAGGATTCCGGCGATATCGGCGTCAATCCGACGGGAAACCTCACGATGGGCGAGATCATCGCCGCCCGGTTCAACCGGCGTGATTTCCTGCGGGGCTCCCTGGCCGTGGCCGCCATTTCCGCTACGGTCGGAACGCGGGCTCTGGCCGCGAACGGGCAGCCGGACAAGATGGCCGGGACGGGCTCCTTCGATTTCGCGGAGATCGAAGCCGGCGTCGATCAGACCCATCACGTGGCCGACGGCTACGATGCCCAGGTGCTGCTGCGCTGGGGCGACCCGATCTTCGCCGACGCCCCCGAGTTCGACCCCATGAATCAGACGGCGGAACGCCAGGCCCGCCAGTTCGGCTACAACAGCGACTTCATCGGCTTCATTCCGCTCGACGGTTCGAGCGAACGCGGCCTTCTCGTCGCGAACCACGAATACACCAACGAGGAACTCATGTTCCCCGGAATCGGCGTTCAGGATTCCAAGGACGTCAACTTCGCGAAAATGACCAAGGAGCTGGTGGATATCGAGATCGCGGCCCATGGCGGCGCCGTGGTTGAAATCCGCCGGGTCGACGGCAAGTGGCAGGTGGTCAAGGACTCCAAGTACAACCGCCGCATCACCGCCGACACGCCCATGGAGATCACGGGACCGGCGGCCGGGCACGAGCGCATGAGGACCGGCGCCGATGCGAGCGGTCGTCAGGTTCGCGGCATGATCAACAACTGCGCCGGCGGCGTCAACCCCTGGGGTACCTGGCTGAGCTGCGAGGAGAACTTCAACGGCTACTTCTGGGGCAAGGCCGGAGACGACCATCCCGAGGCGAAGAATTGCAAACGCTACGGGATTGGCACACCCGCCTATGCCTGGGGCAAGTTCTACGACCGCTTCGATCTCGCCAAGGAGCCCAACGAAGCCAACCGTTTCGGATGGGTGGTCGAGATCGATCCCTTCGACCCCGCCTTCGTGCCGAAGAAGCGCACGGCTCTGGGACGCACCAAGCACGAAGGCGCAGCGGGCATCACCAACAAGGATGGCCGTTACGTGATTTATCTCGGCGACGACGAGCGCTTCGACTACGTCTACAAGTTCGTCACCGCCGGAAAGGTTGATCCGCAGAACCGAACCGCCAATCTCGGCCTGCTCGACGAGGGAACCCTCTACGTCGCCAAATACAACGCGGACGGCACGGGGACATGGCTGCCGGTGGTTCACGGACAGGGACCGCTCACCGAGGCGAACGGCTTCAGGAGCCAGGCCGACGTGCTCATCGAGACGCGCCGCGCGGCGGACCTTCTCGGCGCCACCAAGATGGACCGCCCGGAGGACATCGAGGCGAACCCGCAGACGAACCGCGTCTATGTCATGCTCACCAACAACACCCGCCGCAAGGAAGAGCAGGTGGATGCGGCGAACCCGCGCGCGAACAACGCATTCGGTCATATCGTCGAGATGATGCCGGAGGGTGAGGACCACGCCTCGACCGCGTTCAAATGGGAAGTCCTGGTCAAGTGCGGAGATCCCTCCGTGGCTTCCGTGGGAGCGACCTTCTCCTCCGAGACCACGAAGAACGGCTGGTTCGGCATGCCCGACAACTGCGCCATCGACAGCCAGGGCCGCCTCTGGATTGCAACCGACGGCAACAGCGCGAAGGCCACGGGCCGCGCCGACGGCCTCTGGGCGCTCGAAACGGAGGGCGAGCTGCGCGGCACGTCCAAGCATTTCTTCCGCGTTCCGGTGGGCGCGGAAATGTGCGGCCCGTGCTTCACGCCCAACGACGAGTCGCTGTTCCTGGCGGTGCAGCATCCCGGCGAGCCCGAGGACGGCGTTGCGGCGAGCTTCGAAAATCCGATCACCCGCTGGCCGGATTTCAAGGACGGCGTGCCGCCGCGCCCTTCCGTTCTCGTGATCACCAAGAAAGGCGGCGGCAAGATCGCCTGATCCGCACCGGCATCGTCGAGAACCGGCAGAGGAGCCCTGCGGCTCCTTTGTTCGTTCAGGGAGCGGACACACGAAAAGCAAAGATGGGGCGTCGATTCCACGCGAGTGGAAACGGCTCAGAGCCGCATCACGAGGATGTCTTGAAGGGAGCAAATCTTTGAAGGGAGAAAGTGGCGCGGGCGACGGGGCTCGAACCCGCGACCTCCGGCGTGACAGGCCGGCACTCTAACCGACTGAGCTACGCCCGCGCATTTTTCTATCCATCGCTTCGAACCGGGGCCCGACATTTCTGCGGTGGAGGCCGCGCTGATACGGGTGATTGGCCGAGCTGTCAAATGTTGTTTTCATCATCCACAGCCCGGACCGCTTTTGAGAGGACGGTCCCGTCGATCAATCCCGCGTGCTGATGGAGAACACTTCGTAGCCGGCTCCATCCAGCACGCGCACCGCCTCGATCTCGGGGTCGCGGGATTGAGGCCTGCGGGCGAGCGAAAACACCTTGGCGGCGCGCTCCTTCGCCTTCTCCACGGAATCGGTGCGGACCATGATCCGCCGGACCACTCCACCGCCCGCCTCCTCGGAGGCGATGGTCTCGATGCGAAAAATTTCAACCACGCAGGTGGAACTCCCTCTTGGACGAATGCTCCATGATCACGCCTCCCGGCGCTGGAGCTTGTCGAATTTCTTGATCAGGCGATCCCGTCTCAGCCTGGACAGGCGATCGATCCAGAAGATGCCGTCGAGCTGATCGATCTCGTGCTGGTGGCAGACGGCCATCAGGCCCTCCGCCTCCTCCTCATGCTCTCCGCCGTCGAGATCGCGATAGCGCACCCTGACGCGGGCATGCCGTTCGAGCTCATCGGTCACGCCGGGCATGGCGACGCTCCCCTCCACATGCCGGATCATCTCCGGCGAGGCCCAGATGATCTGCGGATTGACGAAGCTCCGAGGAGAAGGATCGGACTCGAGCTGAATCACCACGAGCCGCTCGAGCACTCCGATATGGGGAGCCGTGATGCCGATGCCAGGAGCCGCGCGCATGGTCTCGGTCAGATCCTGCGCCAAGTGGCTGAGCGCGCTGTCGAAGCGAGTGACGGGCTCCGCCTTCAGGCGCAGGCGCGGATCGGGATAACGCAGGATGGGACGGATCGCCACAGGCCGGCTCCTTCGCGCGAGCGGATTATTTGTACCGGCCGCCGCGCTGCAGCACTTCGATCTTGTAGCCGTCGGGATCCTGAATGAAGAAGAACTTCGCCAGGAGCTTGCCTTGATGCATGAACTCCTTGATCGGCAGGGGATTTAGGCCGATCTGCGCCAGGCGGGCATGCTCTGCCTCCAGGTCGTCCACGGAGACGGCGAGGTGGCCGTAGCCGTCACCCAGGGCATAGGGTTCGGTGCGGTCGTGGTTGATGGTCAGCTCGACCTCGAACTCGCTTTCCGGATTGTGCAGATACACCAGGGTGAAGCCGTCGAATCCGAGCCGCTCCGCGACGCCGAGGCCGAATGCCTTGCCGTAGAAGTCGAGCGAGCGCTGTTCGTCCAGAACGCGGATCATGGAATGAATGGCTTTTGCCATGGGAAACTCTCGCCTAAATCGAAGCCTTGAAAAGCGCAGGACGCTTCGGGAACGGGCTTGGTCCAGCTACAGCCCATAATCGAGAAAACGTGAACCTGCCAAGCTGTCCGGAGGGCAGCACAGGCCGGAACCATATTTCGGTCCTAATTCTTGACTTGGCACGGAGGCATCACACCCGCAACCCCTTATCGCCTCCGCCAACTTGGAGCCCCGTTCAGCCCGCTTTGGAACGGGGCTTTTTCATGGGCGGGTCACTTGTCCAGCATCTCGGCGATCGAGCGGATGCGGTTGCGGACATAGCTGGGCAGGCCCGCGCTAATGGAATTGCCGGTGTTGAATGAGCTCTTTCCCATGAGCACCTGCACGGGGATGAGGTTGCGCAAGACGGGCACGCTCGCGAACTCCTTCTTCTGCTGCAGAACGTCCGTTTCAATGCCCAGCGCCATGAACACGGTCGCGAGCGTTTTCGTCCGGTCCGCCGGATCGGGTTGGAGGACGGCGAGCAGCTTGCCGAACTGCATGACCTGATTCACGTCGAACAAGGTCTGTTCGAGCACGCCCGCCACGGGCCCATCCACATTGGTGAGCTTCGCGAGACCCGCCTGGTCGATCTCGGACTGGGGCAGAACTCTGATCTCGCTCTGGAACTCCATGAACTCGGAAATTTTCTTGCCGCCCTCCTCCAGCTTGTTGACAAGCCGGATGCCCACCGGAAGGCGCCCTTCGAGGGGATAGCGGGATTCGATACAGAGGCTCTGCGGGGCCTCGCACCAGCGCCGGTCCGGATTACGGTTATGGGCGCTCTTCGGATCGATGTTGGGGCGCGCCTGATCGGCCGTGATGCGGTGGTGGCGGATCGAGGGGTCGAGCCGCTCCACGACGTCGAGCGTGACGAACCGGTTGAGATCGATCGCATCCGCGGGCTTCGAGATGAGAAACCGCGTTGCCACCACGTACATGTGGAGCTTTTCGACGTAAGGCTTCTCGATGCCGTGTACCGAAACCTTGATGCGCGGCTCCGTATAACCGGGAAAAGGGCTCAGGAAGCGCTTCTGCAGCGGCTGCTCCCGCGCCCAATCCTCGAACTTCATGAGGCCGGTCTCGCCGTCCGCGATCCTGTCGTCCGGACGATCGCTGAACAGGATCGTCCTCGGCTTCATCCGCGCGGGGGACACCGCCGTGACCGACGGCACCTCCTCTACCCGAAACTCCTCGGCCGCGGCCTGCGAGATGGACAGGGATAGAGCGGCCAGGGCGATCAGGCGCCGGCAGCGGAAAAGACGTGCTTTCATCAATAAACCCGTTGGTAGCCCCAGGGATAATCGGGATCGACCCGGTGCGGTCTCGAACGAGGCTCGTCCTCCCACCACCCCCGCGCGCCCGGTTCCGGACGGCGCTGTGCGGGGGCGTTCTGACGGAAGGAATCCAGCCAGCTCTGCCCGGGCATATACGGCGCCTCCTCATAGGGACTGGATGCGCCGAACTCGTCCCCATCGCTCCAAGGGTAGGGGTTGGGATCGGGATTGCGGAAGGCATAGACCTGGTCCTGAGGCACAAGGCGGTATTGCGTCTCGCTCAGGCGTCCGAACCAGTTGAGCCTGAAATATTCCATGAAGGCTCCACGCTGTCCGTCCGTGACGCGGTCGCCGGAATTGAGGTCGATCGGCAGGGCGACAAGCTGCTTGGCGGCCTGGGGCGACGGCGGGCTCAGCGGTGTTTTGGGCACATGCGACCGCCAGGCCGCCTCCATGATGTCCTTGAAGATCGGGGCCGCCACCTTCGCGCCGGTCTGCCCGCGTCCGAGCGTCCGGCGCTTGCCGTCCGCGTTGTCGTGCCCCACCCAGACCGCGACCGTGATCTCGTTCGAGAACCCGACGAACCATGCATCGTTCTCGTCGTTCGACGTGCCGGTTTTGCCACCGACATAAGGCGCAAGAGCCCTCAGGTTGCGTGCGGTGCCCCGTTCCACGACGCCCTGCAGCATGGATTTCAACTGATAGAAGGTGGCGGCATCGGCCGAGCCGATCCGGACGAGGGACGGCGCCTTGCGGCTGTAGATGCGACGTCCCTGCTCGTCGATGCTCTCGAAGGCATGGGGCACCGGCATGGCTCCCTCGTTGGCGATGGCGGCATAGAACGCGGCCAGATCGATGATCCGCACCGGCTGCGCGCCGAGCACGAAAGGATAATGTGGCGTGCATTCGAGATAGAGTTGCGCCTCCAAGGCGAGATCGCACACGTCCTTCAGGCTGCGCGCGGGATCGGACTCGATGCCGCCGTCGAGCAGGCGGGCGGTCACCAGGTTCTTCGAGTTCTCGAACGCGCGCCGCAGCGTCACGATGCCGCCTCCGCCTCCGTCGTAATTCTTGGGCGACCAATAGTCCTGCCCTCGGGCATTGAGGCTTCCATTCACGGGCGGAAGGGTCACGGGCGCGTCCCACACCAGGGTGTTGGGCTGGAGTCCCTTCGAAAGAGCGGCCAGATAGACCAGCGGCTTGAATGCGGAGCCGGGCTGGCGCTGGGCCTGCGTCACGCGGTTGAGCTGGCTCAGCGGATAGGAGAAGCCGCCGGCCATCGCGAGGATGCGGCCCGTCCTGTTCTCCAGAACAACCGCCCCGCCCTGCACGGACGGCGGCACGCGCAGATCGGCGCGGATGGCGCCCTTGCCTTTCTGCTCGACGACGCGCACGCGCACCACGTCATAGAGTCTCAGGTCGCGGCGCGCGGCGTCCCAGGCATTGAGCGGCAGCACGCGCCCGTCGGACAGGCCCACGCGCAGGATGCCTGCGCCCTTCTTAGCCCCCCCGCCCTTCTCGATCACCACGGCGGCGGGCCAGTGGACGTCATAGAGAGGCAGCCGCGCGCTTTCGAGCGCCCTGCGCCAGGACGGCGTCCCGTTGTCGTCCTTGGCGCCGTCGAGCGCCTTGACCGCGTCGGCGAGATTGGCCTCCGCCGCCTGGAATCGCTGTCGGCCGATGCTCATTTCGTAACGCGCCAGCCCCTCCTGCAGGGCCGACTCGGTCGCCTGCTGCAGGTCCGAGTCGATCGTCGTACGCACCGTATACGAGTCTGCCGTCAGGCTTTCGATCCCTGCAAGGCTGCGTGCATCGCGCTTGAGATGATCGACGAAGTAGAAGCCGCTGTCCCGGCGCGGGCGCTCGAAAGGAATGCGCGGCGGCAGGGCAGCGACGGCCTGCCGCACCTGCTCGGCGTTGAGGAAGCCGTCCTCCTGCATGCGGCTCAGCACATAGGCCATGCGGTCTCGCGCCCGATCGGGCTGCGTGTCGGGGTTGTAATAATTGGGTCCCTTCGCGAGCCCCGCGAGAAGTGCGCCCTCGGCGACGGAGAGCGCTTTCGCGCTCTTTCCGAAATAGCTTTGGGCCGCCATTTCAATTCCCCAGGAACTGCGCCCCAGATAGATGGAGTTGAGATAGATCTCGAGAATCTCCGCCTTGCTGAGCAGTTTCTCGGCGCGGGCGGCGACGATCATTTCACGCATCTTGCGCTCATAGGTCACGTCGTCGCCGACGAGCAGGTTCTTGGCCACCTGCTGCGTGATGGTAGAGCCGCCGGCCGGCCGGCCCGGATCGGCGAGATTGTTCATGAAGGCGCGGATCACCCCGCGCTCGTCGACTCCCGAATGCTGGTAGAACCGCTTGTCCTCCGCCGAGACGAAAGCCTGCTGCACCGATTTCGGAATATCCGCGAGCGACACCCAGATGCGCCGATGATCGGGCTCGTACATTTCAGCGAAGCGCTTGCCGCTGCCGTCCAGAAGCACGCTGACGCCGGGCAGCCTGAGCCCCTTCAGCTGCCCCGCATCGGGAAGATCGGCCACGGCATTGTTGTAATAAGTAATCACTTCGCCGAGATCGACGGGCGAAGGCTCCACCGTCTCGTTCTTGCAGAACAGCCGGTAGCTGGCGTGCAGATCGTTGAAGCTCAGGCCCTGAAGAATCTTGAGATCGCCGGCGACCGCCTGCGGATCGTCCATGGCGGTGGTGATCAGATCGTCGAGATTGATGTCCTCGATGTCGAAGGCGCGCCGCATATGCGCGCAGCCCTGCTTGAGAATCCCGGCCACCTCCTCGCGATCCCGCACCGGATCGAAGGAAGTCTTCACCGCGTCCGGAGTCACCAGAACCTGGCTCAGGGTGAGAGCCGTCGCGAAGATCTTGACGAGGATTGCGCTCATGCCGCCGCCATCATGGAACGATCCTGCTCATTCGAATGCCCGGTTCGCGATGAAACCGACCGGCAAGCGGCCGACCCTCTCACCCTGTCGGAAGAAGGCTGAATGAAAGCTGGATAGTACGGCTGTTTTAGGACCGGCATGAGGGTCCATATGGAGCGGGAAGGCCAGGCTTCACAGCCTGGCCGATCGGAATTTCCGCCCTAGAGCATTTTTCGGCGAAGTGGATCCGGTTCGCCGTCAAAAATGCGGAACAGCAAAGGAAAGAGCTGATTCCACGCAAATGGAAACAGCTCTCGCGCATCGGATGTGGAAAGTGGAAACCACTTTTAGGACCCATCCGATGATCCGCAACGAACGATGCATTACCCCCGGCCGACGAAGGGCATCTTCGTCGCCATGACCGTCATGGTGAGCACGTTCGCCTCCAAAGGCAGGCCTGCCATGTAGACGACTGCCTCCGCCACGTGAACAGGATCGATGGTCGGCTCCGACATGACGGTTCCGTTTGGCTGCAGAACGCCCACCGACATTCTCGCGGTCATGTCCGTCGCCGCATTGCCGATATCGATCTGCCCGCAGGCGATGTCATAGGCCCGGCCATCGAGCGACGTGGATTTGGTCAGGCCCAGGATGGCGTGCTTCGTCGCCGTGTACGGTGCGGACAAGGGACGCGGCGCGTAAGCCGAGACCGAGCCGTTGTTGATGATGCGTCCGCCTCTCGGGTCCTGCGCCTTCATGATCCTGAAGGCTTCCTGCGTGCAGAGGAAGGCGCCGGTCACGTTGGTGTCGACGACGCTCTGCCATTGCTCCAGCGTCAAATCCTCCAGAGGAACCGCCGGCGCGCCGACGCCGGCGTTGTTCACGAGCAGATCGAGTCTGCCGAAGGTCTCTTTCACTCTGGAGAACAAGGCCTTGACCGAAGCAGCATCCGAGACGTCGGCGGCGACGAGAAGGGGCGTCCCACCGATCTCCTGCGCCGCCTTCTCGAGCACCTCCTGCCGGCGTCCCGCCATGACTACATTGTAACCCTCGCTCAGAAGAGCGGCGGAGATCGCCCTGCCGACGCCCGTTCCCGCACCGGTGACGATCGCGACCCTGGAATTCTTGCTCATGTTTTCCTCCTTGTGGAACCGGCCAAGCTTTTTCGCGTTCGCATTCTGCCAATCGGAAAGGAGTCCGTCATGCGCAATCGTGTCCTAAGCTCGGCCGCCACTCTGGCCGTGATCACCCTTCCCCTCGCTCTCGCCGCCTGCCAGAGCGGGACTGCTTCGGGCGCCGCGGGCGGCGCCGTGACGGGCGCCATCGTTGGCGGTCCGGTCGGCGCTGCCGTCGGCGGCGTCGCCGGTGCGGCCGTCGGCGCAGCCCTGTCCCCTGAGGAATCCACCCGCGTCCGCAGCTACGTGGTCGCCCAGCGCCGTCCGTCCATCCGCGTTGCCGAAGACGTGACGGTCGGCCAGCCGCTCCCGCCTCGCGTGCGCCTCTATTCCGTTCCGCAGAGCGTCGGATTGGCGAATCCCTACAGCTATACCATCGTGAACGACCGCACCGTCCTCGTCGATCCCCAGACCCGCACCATCGTCCAGGTGATCGAATAACCCCCGCATGCCTTCCGGATGAGGCGGCTCGTGGGAGCCGCCTTTTCCTGCGCGGACGATCGCTCCGCCAGAGGAGCCCGTCGGACACGACCAGGGCGCAAGACCGCTGCCCTGCCCTCTCCTGGCTCCAAGACCCCTTTATATGATGCTCGCGAGGAAGCGCGTCCTCGGGCAGCCCGGGCACTTGATTCTCCTCTTGCATAAAAAACCGAATCGCTTATATCGGCGCAACCCAGCGCGAAGCCCCCGCGGCGTCGCGCTTCTTTCATTCCGGATAACGCAGCAATCGGCTCAGGCAGCGCTGCAGGAGCAGGAAAGCTCGCGCCGGAGCCGGCGACGAAGCTTTCGTGTTCGGCGATCCAAGAGCCTTTTGGCATTGGCGGGGCGACCTGCGGTGTTTTGGGGCTCCTCTGGAGCATATCCTTCAGTCTTCGCCGGCGGGTTTGGCCCGTTCGGCAGGTTCAGCCTGG
>NZ_JBVVAJ010000027.1:0-72396 GCF_055792805.1 Microvirga sp. HS2 | reverse complement strand
ATGCGCGAGATTGCCTGGATCGCCCGCGATCCAGGCCCGAATGGCGCGGGGTGGAGCAGCCCGGTAGCTCGTCAGGCTCATAACCTGAAGGTCACAGGTTCAAATCCTGTCCCCGCAACCAACTCACACACCACACCAGCACGCCAACACCTCCGGAAACGGCCCACGCCACAACGCACGTTAAAGGTTGGGCGAAAGGCCGGGCAATCGCGCCGGCAAAACAGCAGCTCAGGCAAAAACGCCAACCGGAACGCGCACGCGCAAAACGCCGGATATAAGATACACCGAAATTCCCCCTGCCCTGGCCTCTTGAGAGCCGCCGGGATCAGACGCCCTAAAGGAACCGGCTAACGATGGGAGGATGACCGCGCCCCCATGAGAGGCAAGCCGCCAAGTCGTCTTTCGTTGACTCTCTTGGAGGATCGGAATACTTTCCCTTACGTAATTTCGATATGATCTGGGGGGATCGAATGGACGAGAAGCAGGCGCCCGTCGCTCTGACGGAAGAGGAACTCGAGCAGATCACGGGCGGTGGTACGACGCTCACCCCCGGCGTCATCCCCAGCCCCATGATCAACTTAGAAAACATGGATCTTGAGACGGCCCTGCTGATGGTCCAGCAGCAGCGCGCCAGCGGCTTAGACGCCCAGCTCAAGAGTCAGATCGAAATGGTGAGTGCGCGCAACGCGACGGTTGCGTCGCTGAATAACGATCTCAGCACATTGAACCAGTTTTCGACACTCTTCGCGAGCGACGCGAAGCCCGACGATAAGATTTCCACCAGCACTGTGGTCCATGTCGACGGCAAGCCGATGTCCCTGGGCGACGCGCTGACGAACCTCAACAACGCGGAGAACTCCTCGCTGAAGATTGAGGACATCGTCAAGGACGGTCAAGTCAGCAGAGCCGAACTTGACCAATCGATCTCGAGTATCAAATCGCTGATCGACTCCGGCAGCAACCTTCAGCAGATGGACATGCTCCGCCTGCAGTCGTTGGCGAACAAGCGCAACGAAGCCTTCGAAATCATGACCAACTTCGTCAAGAAGATGCAGGACAGCCGCAGCAGCATCATCGGCAACATGCGCTGACGATCGAACGGCCTCCCTTCGGGTGCCTTTACCGGCCCCGCAAGGACAACGGGCGGATGCAAGGTCTTAGCAGGTGAATCAGCTCTTTCGCCCGGCTGCCGTGGCCTCCATGGCAGCCTCTCACGTTTACAAGGACGCGCTGAAGGTCATGCGCCCCCGGATGTGGGGCGCCGGCCTTTTCATCGTTGTCGTTCTCGTCGCCGCCATCATTTGGAGCGCTCTCTTTCGCGTCCCCGTATCCGTCAACGGACAGGGCATCCTGCTCGCACCGGGCGGGGTGATCGACGTGGTGGCCGATGCCGGCGGGCAAGTCCGCGCGATCGACGTCGCTCCGGGCGATGCGGTCGAGCCGGATACGGTCGTTGCGCATATCAATCAACCGGAACTGGAACTCAAGCTTTCCGTCGCCCGGGGCGAGCTGGTCGACGCGGAGAAATTCCGCAGCGATCTGGTTCTTTTCCAGCAACGGGACGCGGCTAACCGGCAGACGCGCCGCAGTGCGCGCGAGACGTCGCTGACGAACCGAATCGCCGCCGTGCGGGAGCGGCGCGACGCCTTGGTCGACCAGAGGGCTGGTCTTTATCGCCTCGTCGAGAACGGCACCGTCATCCGCGAGCGCCTGATGTCCATCGATCAGGACATCCTGATCATGAACGGCCAGATCGCGGAAGCCGAAGACGAGCGCGTCACCATGGCCTCGGAGGCGGCGATCAAGGAAACGGACGACGAGCGTGCTCGCCTCGAAGCGGATCGCCGGGTCGCCGAGGCGCGGCGAAACGTCGTGACCATCGAGCAGCAGCTGGCCCGCATGGGCGCCGTCCGTTCGCCTTTCGCGGGCCGCGTGGTCGAAACCAAAGTCAATATCGGTCAGGTCGTTCAGCCCGGAACGGCCGTCGTCGCCCTGGAGCGCAAGCCGGAGCGGGCGGCCTCGAAGCTCCCCTTCGTGATCGCCTATGTGTCCGCGAGCGACGGCAAGAAGATACGGGCAGGAATGCCTGTCGAAGTGTCGCCAGCGACGACGCGGCGGGAGGAGCACGGCTTCGTGATCGGCCATGTCACCCAGGTCAGCGAGGTGCCGGCGAGCAGTGCGGGAATGATGCGCACGCTGCAGAACGACAGGCTGGTGCAAACCTTCCTGCAGGATCTCGGCGTGCCCTTCGAAGTAACCATCGTGCTCGACAGCGACCCGAAGAACGACAACAAGCCTCTGTGGTCGTCGCGCCTCGGCACTGCGCCTCTCATCGACAGCGGCACACTTGCGCAGGTCCGCGTCACCGTCAGGTCCACCTCCCTGCTCGCCATGGCCATCCCTGCCCTGCAATATGTCGATGCGGAAGCAGCGGCCCCGGAAGGCCGATGACAGATGCTCTCCCGCTCCTTTCGAAAACGGACACCGACGGTTCTCCAGGTCGAGGCGGCCGAATGCGGAGCCGCCGCGCTCGGGATCGTTCTGGGCTATTTCGGTCGCTGGGTGACGCTCGAGGAATTGCGGCTGGCCTGCAACGTCTCGCGTGACGGCAGTTCCGCGAAGGCCATCGTGCGGGCCGCCCGCGGGATGGGCATGGAGGTCGAGGCCTGCCGGGCAGAGCCGCATCACCTGCGCACCATGCCTCTCCCCATCATCGTTCACTGGGGCATGAACCACTTTCTCGTGGTCGAGGGCTTCGGACGCGGAAAAGTTTATCTGAACGATCCGGCGCAGGGACCGCGCCAGGTCTCGGAGGCCGAGTTCGACCGCAGCTTCACCGGCATCGTGCTGAGCCTCAAGCCGGGTGCGGCCTTCAGCAGAGCCGGCAGAGCCCCATCGCTTCTGCGCGGGCTGACGGATCGCCTGCACGGAAATCGGGATGCCTTCGCGTATATTCTCCTGATGTCCCTCGCGCTGGTGATCCCAGGGCTTCTCGTTCCTGTCTTCACTCAGGTTTTCGTCGATCAGATTCTGGTGAACCAGTTCACGGACTGGCTTCTGCCGCTCGTCGCCGGCATGGGCATCTGTGGAATTCTGACGGCGTTTCTCACCTTCCTGCAGCGAGAGGCGCTCCTGCGTCTCGAAACCCGGCTCGCGCTCTCCGGCGCGCTCGGCTTCGTGGAGCATATCGTGCGCCTGCCGCTGTCCTACTACGCGCAACGGCATCCGGGCGAAGTCGCCAGCCGCGTCATGTTGAATGACCGCGTGGCGCAGCTCGTCGCCAGCGAGGTGGGCTATGCCGCCTTCAACTTTCTGACCGCAACGGCGTATCTCGCCGCGATGCTGCTCTACGCCCCGATATTGTGCCTCATCGTCGTCACCTGCGCCGCCATCAACATCGCGCTTCTCGCCTGGTCGTCCCGCGCCCTCGCCGACGACAACCGCCGGCTCCTGGTGGCGACGACGGCCCAGACCGGCTTTGCCAAGCAGGGCCTGCAGATGATCGAGTCCTACAAAGCGACGGGCATGGAAGACCTGTTTCGCGAGCGACTCGTCGCCATGCACGCGCGGATGCAGAACCTCCGCCAGAATCTCGCGCGGATGCAGCTGCGCCTCAACGCCGTACCGGGACTGACGGCAACCGCCACGGGCGGCCTGGTTCTGGTAATCGGCGGAAATCTGGTGATCAGAGGCGAGATGACCCTGGGCATGCTCGCCGCCTTCCAGGCCTTGATGGCCGGGTTTCTTGCGCCTATGTCCCAGCTGGTCCAGTTGGGCGCGCGCATCCAGGATGGTCAGGCCTATCTGCGGATGCTGGATGACACGCTCCAGCACCCGCTGGCTCCCGAGTTCGCCGCCCAGGCAGCTGCGGCTCCGAGAGCATCCGGCCGCCTGATTGGCAGGATCGAGGTCCGCGACCTGAGCTTCGGCTACAGCCCCGCCACGCCGCCTCTGCTCCACGACGTCAATCTGATTCTGGAGCCGGGGGAGAAGCTTGGAATCGTCGGGCGCTCTGGCTCTGGCAAGTCGACCCTCGCCGCGCTGATCGCCCGGATCCACGCTCCGGTATCGGGAGACATCCTCATCGACGGAGAGCCCCTTGCCTCGATCCCTCGCGAGCGACTACGCCAATCCCTCGCCTACGTGGATCAGCGCGCTTCGATCTTCGAAGGCACGATGCGCGAGAACATCAGCCTCTGGGACCATAGCCTCCCGGACGAGCGGATCGTCGCCGCGGCCAAGACGGCTCTGATCCATGACGTGATCCTGAGCCGCCCCGGAGGCTATGGAGCGGCGGTTGCGGAAGGCGGAACCGACCTGTCGGGCGGACAGCGCGCGCGTCTCGAAATTGCCCGCGCGCTGGTCCGCGATCCCCGAATCCTGATCCTGGACGAAGCGACGGCCGCACTCGACGGGGAAACGGAAGCCCGGCTCCTGGCCAATCTGCGCGGTCTCGGCGCGACCGTGATCGTCATCGCACATCGTTACTCCGCCATCCGTGACTGTAATCGGGTTATCGTCATGGACAACGGCGTCGTCGTGCAGGAAGGAAGACCGCGAGATCTGCTGGCCGCGCCGGGCGCCTTCCAGAATCTGATGCGCGAGGAATAAGCATGGATACGCTCGCGCACGAACGGGATGAAGAGCTGCCCGCCCTGGTCGAGACGGTGTCGATCCTTCTCGACGCACCCGGCACCTGCCATGTCGTCATGGAAGGCGATGTCGATCTCTTCTGCGTGCGGCAGAACCCTGTGTCCGCGCGCCACCCGCTCGGCCGCATCGGCCGCGGCGGCCTTCTGTTCGGTTCCGATCCCAGTCTCATCGGTGACGAAACGCTGCTGGCCGTTCCGAGCGCCGACGCCCGGATCTACCGACTTCCCGGCGAGGGCTGGCGAGCCGCGAGACCGCCCGATGCATTCGCGGCCGGAGCCGCCGCCTGGCTCATCGCCTTGGCGGCGGGCATCGGCCACGGCATCGAGCCGAAGCCTCGCCTCGACATCGCCTTCTCCGAAACGCTTCCGGGCTTGCTCCCCCTCCCCGCCAAGGCCGTGATCGGGTGCAGCAGCGGTGCCGTCTGGATCGACCTGCCCGAGGATGGCGGCCTTCTGTTCGGGGTCGAGCCCGTGCAGGGGTTGATCCCCCTGCCCGTGGGCGCCTGGATCACGCTCGATCAAGGCGGCGAGATCGCAGTTCTCTCCTGGCCCGACGGCCTCGAACGCAAAGAGTGGTCGGCTGCTCTCGACGCCTTCAACGCCGCCTGTGCCGAGTTGCTCCCCATCGTGCGCGGCTTCGCCGAAGCGGATGAATTCAACCGCATCCAGAGCCGCGAGCAGGCCGAGGACCATGACAAGCAGCAGACCGCCGAACGTTTCGCGGAGATCCTGCACAACACAATTCCGGCGAAGCAGGAGACGATCGACCACGGCCTGATGGATGTGATGCGCATCCTGGCCAAGGAACTCGGCGTCCGCATCCTGCGCCCGGCCAAGGCGCGCAGGGCTCAGATGGATCGCGTCTCCAGCGCCGAGGAGATTTGCCGCGCCTCCGGCATTCTGCTGCAATCCGTCGCGCTGGAAGAAGGATGGTGGCGCTCGGAGATGAAGCCGCTCCTGGCCCGCCGCCGGAGCGGTGATCCTGTCGCCCTGATCTGGCGTCGCGGCCGGTATGAAGAGGTCGACAGAACCGGAGCATGCCGGATCGTCTCCGGCGCGGTCGCGGAGGAGATCGAGCCCCTCGCCCATATGCCCTTCCTACCTCATCCGGCAAAGATCGGCTTAGTCGAGCTGCTCATCGCAAGCCTGCGCAAAGGCGGCCCGGACACCCTCGCCTTCCTGGCAGCGACCGTGATCGGCAGCCTCATCGGCCAGGTCCTGCCGATGGTGACCGCCCTCGTCTTCGGCATTCTAGTTCCCGCAGCGATGCAGGACAGCCTGGCTCAGATCGGCGTCATCATCATCCTGGTCGGCATTGCCGGCTTCCTGGTTCATATTGCGGGTGAAACGGCCCGTCAGCGATTGATGACGCGAGGCGACGGCACGATCTTCGACGCAACCTGGAGCAGGATCGTCAGCCTGCCTCTCGCGGAGCTGCGCAAGCAGCCCAGCGCTATGACCGCCGCCCGCGTCGGTGCGGGCGTTTCCACGATCGCCGGTCTGCGCCAGTTCCTCTATTCGACTGGCAGCACGGTCGGCATGGTCCTGTCGAGCCTCGCGACCATCGCCTGGAACAGCCCGCTGCTGGCAGCGCTGGCAGCCGGCCTCGTGACGATCCACGCCGCGACGGGCCTTCTCGCGGGCTGGCTGCAGGCACGCGCCTATCTCACGGGCGAGCAACTGATGGGCGCTGCGGACAGCCACATGGTGCAGATGGTGAACGGCATCGTCAAACTGCGCAGCGGCGCCGCTGAGGAACGCGCAGTTCTTCGCTGGGCGGACCGCTTCGCGGCCATGCGCAACCGTCTCGTGAAGTCGCGGCGGATCATGAACATTTACGAAAGCTGGCTGGCCGCCTACCCGGTCTTCGGCAGCGCCGCGCTGTTCGCGCTCATTCACACGCTCGCCGTCAGCAAGGATGGAAGCGCAAGCCTGCCCATCGCATCCGTGATCGCAGTGGTCACCGCCTTCACGATCATGTTCGCCTCGGTGGGGCAGTTTCTGCGCAGCATCCTGTCCGTGTGGATGCTGAAACCGAGCTGGACTTTCGCGAAGCCGCTCATGGATTCTCCACCCGATCGGCTGACAGGGCTCTCCGACCCCGGCCCTCTCACGGGCGAGATCGAATTCTCGTCCGTCGGGTTCCGCTACGACGAGAGCGTCAACGTTCTGAGCGGCATTTCATTTCGCGCTGCGCCCGGAGAAGCGATCGCCGTCGTGGGATCGTCCGGAAGCGGCAAGTCTACCCTCGTGCGGCTGCTGCTGGGGCTCGAGAAGCCCACGTCCGGAGCCATCTATATCGATGGCCAGGATATCCGCTCGCTTCACCCGACCGCCCTGCGCCGTCAGATCGGCGCCGTTCTGCAGGACGAGAAGCTCCCGCCCGGCTCGATCATGGACATCGTGCGGGGAACTACCGATGCTGATCCGGATGACATCTGGCAGGCTCTGAAGGCCGCTGCCATGGACAATGATGTCGCTGCCATGCCGATGGGAATCCATACGGTTCTGCCGGACGCGAGCCGCACCCTCTCCGGCGGTCAGGTGCAGCGCCTCGCATTGGCGCGGGCGTTCCTGCACAAGCCGCCGATCATGGTTCTGGACGAGGCGACCAGCGCATTGGACAATGCCACGCAAGCCCGCGCGATGCAGACCGTGATGAGCATGCCGGCGACGCGAATCATCGTCGCCCATCGTCTGAGCACGATCCGTTATGCCAACCGCATCATCGTGCTGCATGAGGGCCGCATCGTCGAAAGCGGCACCTATGCCGAACTGATGAAACGCCGCGGGCGATTCGCCAGTCTGGCCGGGGGCCTCGAAGACGAGCGAGCCGCGCCGGCCGCCTGAGGGCTCCCTCCGCTCACCGCCGGACAACCGTCACGAAAGCGCGTTGGCGGCCGTGTCGATGTCGTCGTAGATCTGGAAAATCGGCGTGAAGCCGCTGATGTCGAAAACTTCTTTCACCGAAGCCGCGAGCCCCACGAGGGCCAGCCGGTTCTTGCCCGCCTTCGCGAGCTTCGCGGCCTTGAGCAGAACCCGCAGGCCCGCGGAGCTGACATAGGCGACCTCCTTGAGATCGATGATCAGAGCCGGCCTGCTCCGGGCGCGTTCGCTGAGGATCTCCTCAAGCTGGCCGGAGGTGTTGCTGTCCAGCCGGCCATTCGCGACGACGACGGCGACAGGCCCAATGGATTGTTCCTGAATAATCATATCAAGCGCCTTTCAAATGAGCAGAACAGGTTTTTCGAAATCGAAGATGATTGCGTCCCTCTGAGCGCTCATAAACGATGTCGCTCATCATCGTGCGCAGGAAATGCACGCCGAGACCACCGATGGGACGCTCCTCCACGCCGCTCTGGAGATCGGGCGGCGGCGCATGGAGCGGATCGAAAGGCCTGCCGTCATCGATGATCTCGACGTGAACGCCCGACGGCCCCGCCGCCAGGCGCATCTCGACCATGCGCCCTCCCGGTTCGTCATGGCCATGAGTGACGATGTTGGTGAAGATCTCCTCGATCACCAGGCAGAGCTGCGCGGCTTCCCGAGGCGGAACGCCACGCGCCTCGCAGAAGGCCTCGATCGCGGCGACCATCTTGTCGAGATCGCCAAGATCGTTCGCAAGTTCGGTGACTTGGACGCCATGATCCGTGATGTCAGCCATGTCCGCCATCGCCTGTGTAGATCCGTTGGGTCAAAAGGCCGAAGGCGACGAGAAGCCGGTTGGGATTCACGCCAAGGGCATCGCTCAAGGCGTTGATGTCCTGGTTCGGCCCAACGATTTCCACACGCTGCCCCGGATAGACCTCGCGATCGGCGAAATCCGTGACATCCACGCAGGTGGTCGTCATCGCGGCATCGCCGACGAAGGCTACGCGACGCCCGTTCACGAAGGCGCTGCAGCGATCCGTGAAGGCCTCGGGGAGCCCGTTGGCATAGCCCAGGGCGATCGTCGCGATCCGGCGCGGCTTTTCGAGTCTGGTGCCGCGATAGCCAAGGCTGCTTCCCGCCCCCAGAGACTGAACGGACAGAACGGGAGCATCGAGAGCGATCACGGGCCCTGAACGATATCCTGGAATGCGGGCGCTGTGCACGCCGTAGAGGGCGCTCCCCACCCGCGCCAAACCGATGTGCCAGCGGGACCCGGCATAGACGAAGGATGACGTGGCGATGCTCGGGACGGCGTCCGGAACCAAAGCGGCGAGTTCCTGGAACAGAGCGATCTGGCTCATGTTCTCGTCGCGATGCGGCTCCGCGAAACCAGCCAAGTGCGACATCAGAACCGCCACGTCGAGCGTTTTCAATGCGGTGCCGGCCGCCATCCGCCTGAAGGTTGCGGGCAGCACCCCCGAGCGGCCGAGGCCCGTATCCAGATGAATCGCTACGGTCATCCCAGGCGCCGTCCCGGCACTGAGCGCAATCTCCTCCTCCGTTCCCAATGCCGGTATGAGGCGCGCCTCGACGAAGTGCTGCGGCCGCTGTCCGGCGAGGCCCTGGAGCACGAAGACGCGAGCCCCCGAGACGGCTTGACGGACGCTCAGCCCCTCTTCGAACGTTTCCACCCAGAAGGTCCTGCACCCGACCGCCGCCAGGCACCGGACGACGGGCACGAGGCCCAGCCCGTAGGCGTCACGCTTCACGACGGCGGATGCCGCACCTTGCGCGAGCGCCTCGCGGACCGCGACGAAGTTGCGGGCGATCGCATCCAGATTCACCGTGAGGCGTGCCCTCATCGCGAGCTCCTGGGGCGGTGGATGCAGGGGCTCGACGGCCTGCGCCTCCTCCAGCCTCAACATGTCGCGAACTCCAGCAGAATTCCTGCGCCCGAGCGCCGGTATTGAATCCCGCGCCAGCCCGCATGGAGGAGATCGGTCTGGCGCGCGAAATCGGACGCATCGATCACCCTACGCTCCGTGCCCGGGTCCGAGCGGTTCTCGTCGATCACCAGCGTATAGCGGAGCTTGCCGCCGTAGCGCTCGCCGAGGGCGGCAATTTCAAGCCCCGCCCGCATCAGGTTCATCCAGCTCGGACAGTTCTGCGGAGCGGCGGTCGCGAAGAAACGTTCGATCCCCGTCCTGCGCCCGAAGGCCAGGCGCTCCCGGCTTAATGCCCCCTGCAAACCTCTCCCGCGATAGGCCGGATCGACGGCGCTTCCGCACAATTTGGCGGTCGGACGTTGTGTGGAATAACCGAGCAAGGCGCAGAGATCGTCCTCGGGTTCGAGGCGCGTCTGAATCAGGGCATAGGCGATCAATCTGTCCTCATGGAACACGCCGAGTCCGAGGCCATTGCCCTCCAGAATGTCCGCGAAGAATTCGGGCGTCTCACGCCTGACCCAATCGGTGCTCGCAAGGGTGCCGACCGCAGTGTGATGCAGGGCGCACACGGCTGTCACATGGCGCCCGTCGAGCGTACTCCAGGACAAGGCTTCGTCTAAAACCGCGCGTTCCGGAACGGCCATCAGATCACTTCCGCATAGTTGAGCATGGCGAGCGGCGGATAGAAGGCGAGCTTCTTCGCCACCTCCATGTTGATGATGAGCGAGAAGCGCTTGAGCGTTTCGGCGGGAATCGCCGCCGGATCCCGGCCTCTGAGGATCTCGATCGATTTGGAAGCGGCAAGCTGACCGACCGAATAGTAGCGGCTGATCAGGCCGACGAGGGCGCCGCCTTCGCGGACCGCCAGTTCCGCGGCCCCGAATGTCGGCAATCCGGCGGCCAGGGCCGCGGGGGAAACCCGATCGTAGATCGTCCCGAGAAACGTGTCCGGCAGATAATACAGCCAGTCGGCTCCCTCGCGGCGGATCTCGGCAACGAGTTCCTCCACGCCGTCGGCTATGGGTGCGCCCTGCGCGTTCGTGGCGAAGGTGCGCTCGACGAGGCGAAACTCCATCTGTTCGGTGAGACGACGAAGCTCTTCCACGATGGCAACGGAGTTCTGCTCGTTCCTGCTGTAGAGCACGCCGAGTGTCCTGAAGGGCCGGTAGGACTTCATCGCCCGAAGCTGCTTCTCGGGAGGCACGACGTGAATGGCGCCCGTCACACGGCGGCCAGGCCTCTCCTGCGTCGGGATGATGCCTGCGGCGACCGGCGCAGCAACCAGCGCAAAGACCACGGGAATATCGACGATGTGCCGAGCCGGATCGGCCGCATCGAAACGCCCCGCGACGCCGAGCGTGACGGGCGTTCCCCACGTATAGACGAGGTCCGGCTTCAGCGCGCGGATCTCCTCGACGAGCGCGGGCAGCTTCCTCATGTCTCTGTCGATGTCGCGGGCGATGAAGACCGCATCCACATTATTGGCCGCGAAGTAATCCCGGTAGCCGCGCTCGACATCCGTCTCGCCGCGGAACGTGATCATATAGATGCGCGGCCGGTTCCCGGCATCGGCCGCCCTGCCCGCGCCGGCCCCGAGGGCGAGAGCGCCCGTCGCGCCCAGTCCCAATGCGGCGATCATGTCCCGGCGGTTCAACATCTTACATCCTGACCGAATTTTCGGCGCAAGCCGAATGGCGCCTCGTGCCCAAGAACACGAAAAGAAAGACGACGGCTCCCGCGGCCACGATGCCGCCGAGCGTGAGAAGCGTCGCCTCGAAACCGAACCGCGCGAGCAGAAGCCCGGCCGCGACGGGCCCCAATGCGCTCCCTACGCGCTCCACCAGCCTGTAGAGGCCGAACGCGGAATCCTCCGCGCCGATGCGGGACGCCAGCTCGCCGACAAGGCCCGCCTGCGGCGTGATCGACATCGCCTGGGCAACGCCGAACTGCAGCAGGATCACGAAAAGGATCCAGTTTCCGGCCGGCAGCAGAACATAAAGGCAGGCGAGCCCCGTCAGCAATGCGCCGCCCAGCACGAACGGCATCCGCATGTCGAGATGTTTCGACAGATGGGAGAAGACCGGTACGAGCAGCACGGTGGCCATGGGATAGACGATCTGCGCCCTTCCGATCTCCGCCGCTGATGCGCCATGAGCGGCCATCTGCATCGGGACGAGATAGAAGCACAGCGCGAAAAGAATGAGTTTGGCGGGAAGTGCGCAGCCCAGCAGAAGGACTCCGAACGCGGGCGAGCGGATCAATCCGGTCCAGAGGGATTGCCCCTTTGCCAGGTGTGATCCGCTCGCCTGCGTCACAGCCCGCCTCAGCGGAATGACCGTCCAGCCGGTCGCGAGGCTGAGCAGCGCGAGGCCGCTGATGACGAGATAAGTCAGCGACGCCCCCAGCTGCTCGGCCAGCATGCCGCCGACGGCCGGCCCGCAGAGTCCTGCGACCATGATGGCGCCCACCATGATGGCGAGGCCGCGCATACGGCTGCCGCCCCTGCTGGTGTCGATGACATGTCCCTGCGCCGCCACGAAAACCAGGGCGAACCCGACGGCCGACAGGCAGTGTCCGGCGAGGAACACGATGAGACCTTCGGAAAGCCCGCAGACCAGATATCCGATCGCCGCGAGAACTGCTCCGAGACGGAACGAGAAGCCCCTTCCCCATCGCGCGGTCTGCACGGCCAGCGGCAGCTGCAGCGCCGCCACGATGCCCATGTAGAGGGCCATCGCGACACCGACCGCCATCGTCGGCGACAGAGGCATGATTTCGGACGTGAGCGTGCCGACATAGCCCGGCATGAAGGGGCGCGTCATTTCAAGCGCGAACATGAAGAGGAAGAGCGGCGCGCGAATGCTCTCCGCGGCCGCCGACGATGCGTCCTGCGTTTCAAAGATCTTCAGGTCCGCAGTGAGAGAAGCGAGTTCGGCGCGGGCAGCGTCGTCTCCGGCGCTGTCGGCACGGGCAACGAGCCGTTCGTGCCTCGCTCTCGCCCGATCGACGGCGCGATCGAGAATGGCTGCGGCCCGCCGGAGCGCCGTGTCCTCAGGCATCGCGGGACGCCGGCTGAAATCGCCGATGGCGAGCGCCCTGATCCGGCCCTCCACCCCATCGAGAGCGGAGACCAGGCGCACGCCGAACAGGAGCGCCATCACCTCGAGTGCGATGAGAACCGAGATCAGCAGCACGACGGCAAGGTCGCTCCAGAGCCCATGCAGGACGCGCCTCAAATAGCTGGGATCGCCTGTCACCTCGATCCGGGCAACCTCTTGTCCCTCGAAGCGCACGGGAGCGGCAATCGTCCGCCCTTCCGTGACGGGCATACCAGCCATGACCGATGCTGCGCCTGCGCCGACCGGGCGCAGCGCAATTCCCGCGAACTCGCCATTGGCGTCGAGGACCGCCCTGAAGCTCTCGTCTACACCGACCAACCCGCTCAACGGCACACCGAGTGCGAGCGCGCGCTCCACTTGAGCGGCCAGTGACCGGCCCACGGTTTCGGCCTTCTGCTCGATCTCGGGCATCAGGAGTTCACGGCTCGCCGTGAACGCTGCATAGGAGACGGCACCCAGGCCGAGGGTGAGAACCGCCACGAGCAGCACGGCGAGCCGCAGGCGGAAATTCGCGCCGAACCAGGACCAGCCGAGACCCGTCGCTCGCCTCATCCCGCGTGCCCCAGAACATCGGGTCCGAAAGTGGCTTGCCCGCTCGGGATCGTTCCGCTGCGCCCTGCATCAAGCAGCGTCTCATCCCTGCGGCCCTCCGGACCGCCACGATGCGCGGGGCTTCCCAGGTTGCTTTCGAGGCGATCATGCGCCTGATGGAGAGCACACCACGCCGCACTCGACTCGAGCCGCCCCTCGGGATCCGCCACGAGGCGTCGCAGAGGTCTCAGCAGAACGAGTACTCCCATGACCGACAGAGCAGTCGCGCATAGGGCAACGGCGAACGCGGCAAGACCGATTTTCCACGCCAGTCCTGCGAGCGCCGCTCTGATGGGGCCGGAAGCATAAACCGCCTCGACCAGGGCGGTTGCCTCTCCCAGATCGTTCATGACATGGACCGAGATGCTCATCTGACCTTCGCGCTCGCTCAGACCCGCGCTGCGGAACAGGATGCTCCGGTCCGGCAGGCGGACGGCGAAGCCGTCGAGCAGGGGCACGTCCTTGGATTCGCGGGTGAGCAATGCGGGGACCGCCGTCTGTTCAGTCACGGCGATGCCCATCGCCTGACTGGTCTCCATCGCGGCCGCGACCTGCTCCGCCTGCATGCGCATGCGCGCCGCGATACCGTCGAGATAGGTGGTGCGCGCGGCCGCATAACTCATGTAGGCGCCGAGCCCTAGGCACAGCGCTACAATGATACATACCGTTGCAAGTATGCGCCCCGAGAAGTGCAACATTATCGTTTTTGTCCGCAACGTTTTAAACGCGATATTCCGCAAGCGGATACAGGAATATTTTATTATAGAATAAATCAACCCTTGCAAGACTCGGCGAGTTTGCTGAATCGAACGTCGTAATCTGCGCGCGTCCTCCACCTGATCCTGCTCGGAGAGATCTATGGGCTTTGCTTTCCGCGTCATCGCGAGCTGCGCGGTTCCGGTCGCTGTTGCGTTGCTCGGCATCATCGTCGCTACTTATCTCGCTCTGTCCGGCATCGCAGAGAGGCAGCAGGAAGACCGAATTCTGTTTCGCCTGGAAAACCTCCGCACGAGCATCGAGGCCAATCTCAGCCTCGGCTTTCAACTGATGCAGATCGGCGGGACACAGGATCTCCTGGAGCGAGCCAGATCGACGGACACGGTCCTCCAGGCACTCGATGTCTTTTCCGGCGACGGCGTGTCCGTCTACAGCACCGATCGCGGCGTCAAGGGCGAGCCTGTTCCCGCCGAGTGGCGCGATGCCGCGCAATCCGGAAGCGCGGAGGACCATTGGCGATATGAAAGTGCCGGCGAACTCGTTCTCGGCCTGCCGATCCGCAACGATCTCGGCGACATCGTCGGCCACATCGCGAGCATCACGTCGCCGGAAAAGGCTCTGGCGGCGGATCTGTCCGGCCTCCTGCAGAAACTGGCCTTCTGGCTCGTTCCCCTCGGCATTGCCGCTGCGGCGGTCGCGGGGTTTCTCCTGAGCCGGCGGATCACGCGTCCCTATGGCGCGATCGCCGAGGCGCTTGCGGGACGCATCGCCGCGCAGAACCCGAGCGCGCCCCGAGAGGTCAGCGCACAGCCCGCGCGGACGTCGAGCCTGATGGCGATGGCGGATCTGGAAAAGGCTACCGAACGTCTCGAGGCGATCGATCATGCCCTCTGAGCGCAGCACGAGAGACACCCCGCGAAGCGTTTCGTCGTATGTCGCGGGCGTGTTGGCCGTCTTCATCATTACGGCGGCGACGGGCCTCGGCATCGCCTGGCTGTCCATCTCATTTGCCAGGGAGAGCCTGCGTTCGGAGCAGCAGGCGGCCCAGCGAGCGGTGGCCGAAGTCGTGCAACGGTCAATCGACAAGGCCCTCGGCCACGGCATTCCACTGGCCGCGATCGAAGGGCTATCGGATTACCTCAACGACATGAGCCGCCGGATCGCCGGAACAAGGGCCATCGAGGTGCGCTCGACTGCAGGTTTCACGGCCCTTGGAGGCGAGCCCGGCCCCTTTCGGGACACGCTCGTGATCCCACTCGCGAGTCCGGGCGCGGAAATCGTGATCTATCGGGACGATGGCGCCGTGACCGCTGCGATCGAACGCCTTCACGTCCAGGTCCTGATCATCGCTCTGGCTGCCGCGTTGGCGACAGCCGCTCTCCTCTGGTGCCTGGTGTTTCGGCCACTGAAGCGGGCCCGCCGACATCTTGCGGGCGTGATCGATGCTTTGGGCCGAGGTGATTTCGCACAAGAGGCGACCGTCAATACGGCCACTCCCGTGGACGCGCCCCTGCAGGAGGCGCGCGACCTCGCGCGCGAGGTGAATGCACGCTATGCGGCGATGCACTTTCAGGCTGAGAGCCTCCGGGCCATCGACTTCGATGACAGCTTGGCACCCGTGATCGACGAGACCCTCGAACGGGCCTGCCGCGGGCGCCGCTTCGCTTCTGAACCGGCTGCGGAGAAGACGCTCTGATGTTGTTGCGCCATCGACTTTCCATCATCGCATCCGCAGGCGCATTGCTGATCGTGTGCGGTTTGCTCTGGGCCTCACGCCAGAGCGAGACGATTTCGGCGCAGCGGCTCTCCTCCGTGGCGACGAGCGGACAAAGCGCGCTCTGGCAGCAGTTGATCCGTTCCGAAGTGGAGCGGCTCGATCGAATGGCAGAGGCGCTGCGGAGTCCTTCGCTTCTCCGGGTCATCGACAGCGGCGGCGCCGGCCAGACCTCAAACGTCATCAATGCCGAATTCGGCCCGATCCGCGAAACGCTCGCCGTCCTCGAATTGTCGCGCGGCAACGGCGAGGTGCTGCATTCGACCGGGCGCGCGCTCGACAGCGAACGGGCGCTCGACCTGACCACTCTCGCCGAGGTGGCCGCAGGCGCGAGCAAGGCAGGCCTTTGGCAAAGCGCACCGGAGCGTTTCCTCATCGCGAAGACATTCCCGCTCCGCAGCGGAGGGAGCAACGCCATTGTCGCGACCCTGGGCCTCGATGCGGCAGACGTCCTGGGCCGGTTCGCAGGGATCCTGAAGACCGATGCGTTTCTGATCAATCCGCGCGGCCGAATGGTCGTTGGAACGGATGCGGGTTTATGGCATAGGCTCCAGCCTCGCCTGCCCCTGCGCAGCGCGAACATCGCGACACAGGAACTCGACGGGCGCATCTACTCTCTGGTCGGAGTGCCGGCCAGCGACTTGAACGGCGGCCTCGCCGGCCTGCTGGTCACCCTCGACGACGCAACCGATACCCTGGCCCCGGCGGAGCGGATCAAAAGCCTTAGCATGGCGGGGTCCCTCCTTTTCGTCCTCCTGCTCGTGGCGGGGCTTTATGTTTATCTGATCCGGGCCTTTCGGCCCCTCGAGCGCACGACCAAGGTGCTGAACGCGCTCGCGCGAGGCGACACGAGTGCCCGGGTCGCGGCGACCGGCGACGACGAGATCGGGCGTATCGCGCAAACGGTCAGCCATTTCCGCGACAACGCCGTCGCTCTCGACCGGCTGCGCCTCCAGCAGACCCGGCAACGCCGGCGACAGGAGCGGCTCATCCGGGGCAGGATGAAAGAGCTCGCCAGCACCCTCGATTCGAATGGACGGGACGAGATCCTCACCATCCTCGACACGCAACCGGTGCATGGCCGCGACGATACGGATTTCGCTCTGTTGCCCCAGGTGCTGCAGCAATTGTCGAGCCGCATCACCCAGCAGCATCTCCGGTTGAACGAGCTGATCGCGGATCTTCGCGACTCCCTCGTCACGAAGACGAAGCTCGCCGGCATCCAGCAGGAACTCGAGATCGCCCGTCAGGTGCAGCTCGCCATGGTGCCGGCGACCTTTCCGGCCATCGATGCCATCGATGTCGATGGAGGCATGATCGCGGCCAAGGAGGTCGGGGGAGACTTCTTCGACTGCTTCGCTCTCACGGAGGACAAATATGTCCTGATGATTGGGGACGTGTCGGGAAAGGGCGTTCCCGCCTCCCTGTTCATGGCGATTACGCGCACCCTGCTCCGGGCCACCGCTCTCTACGAGCCCGATCCAGCGCGATGCATCGAGAGCGTCAACAACCTTCTTGCTCGCGAGAACGAGCAGATGCTGTTCGTGACCCTCTTCTACGGCGTGCTGGACGTCACCACGGGCGAACTCGTCTACGTCAATGCGGGCCACAACCCGCCCCTCCTGGTGAGCGCCGCGGGCAGCGCGCGCTATCTCGACGCGACCGGGGACATGGCTCTCGCAGTGATGGAGGACCAGGACTACAGCGTCGAGCGCCTGACGCTGCTGCCGGGCGACCTGCTCGTCACGTTCACGGACGGCATCACAGAGGCCTTCAATCCGGAGAACGAAGCCTTCGGTGAGGACCGGTTGAAGGCGCTCTGCCTGCGCGAGCGCGAGGCCTCCTCGGTTCAGGCGTTGATGCAGCGGGCCTACCGGGCCCTGACGGATTTCGTGCGCGACGCGGAGCAATCTGACGACATCACGTGGCTCGCCCTGCGCCGGCGGCAGTGACCTGATCGCAAAAGAGCCGCCGGGTGGCCCGGCGGCTCGTCATTTCATTCACGAGGTCGAACGATGCGACGCGACTACGACGCGGAGCTCATCTCGCCGGTGAGCCAGTATTTGACCCGCGCGGGATGCTCGCTGATGTAGTTCTCGACCGCTTTGTCGACCGAGGTTTCATTCGCATCCGACATCGCGGATTCGAGCTCGTTGAGCGGAAGATGCATGCGCATCAAGAACTGTGCGACTTCCGGGTAGTCGCTCTGGAAGCCCTTGCGGGCGAGCGCGTAGACCCGCTCGATGCCGCCCAGCGCGTGCTTGGGATCGTCGAGATAGCGCAGCTCGTACTTGCCGAACATCCAATGGGGGCTCCAGCCCGTCACCACGATCCACTCCTTCCGGCGGACCGCACGATCCAGGGCCGACACCATGGCGGCGTCGCTGGCGGTCGTCAGGTCGTACCCGCTCAGGTCGTAGGTCTTGATGGCGTCCTTGGACAGCCGGGTGAGGCCCGCGCCGGGGTCGATGCCCTGGACCTTGCCCTTGAGCTTTTCCTTCACTTCGGGCTTGGCGAGGTCGGCGATGGATGCGAGTTCCTCCTTCGGAACATAGCTCGGCACCACCCATCCGAGCTTCGCGTCCGTGTAGAGAACGCCGAGGGTGACGACCTTGTCGCCCACGCGCTTCCAATAATCCTTATGGGTCTCGGGCAGCCAGGCCATCATCATCGCGTCGATGTCGCCCTTCGCGACGCCCTGGTATTGCGGCGCGATGTCGGTCTGAACAAGCTCGACCTTCTGAGAATAATTGTCCTCGATGAGCTTCTTGGCGAGCTTGGTGACGAACTCCGCGTCGGCCCAGGCGGTCCAGCCGATCTTGACCGGCTTCTTCTCCTCCTGCGCCTGCAGCGTGCCCGCAAGGCCTGTGGTCAGGGCCGCCGCGAGGGCGATCCGGGCGAAGGTCTTGAGCATAGGGTTCTCCTTTCCGCTCTTTGGTTGTCGAGCACGGGACCGATGGTCCGATCCCATGTCCGTCGTCATACGCCTGCCTCGACAGGCGCGGTCTTAAGTCCGGCGATGGGCTGCTTCGCTCCGGCGCGGCGGGCGGCAAGGAGCGAGAGCGGCAAGGCGGCCGGCCGTGAGAGGCTCTGCGTCAGCCGGTCGAGGATGATGGCCAGGATGACGACGGCGAGGCCGCCCTCGAAGCCTAACCCCACATCGAGACGCTGAATGCCCGTCAGCACCGTGTTGCCCAGGCCTCCCGCGCCGATCATGGAGGCGATCACCACCATCGAGAGCCCCAGCATGATGGTCTGGTTGATGCCGGCCATGATGGACGGAAGAGCCAGCGGGAACTGCACCTTGAACAGGAGCTGGCGGTCGGTGCAGCCGAAGGCGAGCCCAGCCTCCACGAATTCGCGGTTCACCTGCGTCAGGCCCAAGGCCGTGAGCCGCACCACCGGCGGCATCGAAAAGATGACGGTCGCGATGGTGCCGGGCACGGCCCCCAGACCGAAGAACATCGCCGCCGGGATGAGATAGACGAAGGCCGGCATCGTCTGCATCAGATCGAGCAGCGGGCGCGTGCCGGCCGCCATCACGGCGCTACGGGCCATGAGGATGCCGAGCGGAATGCCGAGCGCGATGGCGAACGCCGTCGCCGCAATGACGAGGGCGAGCGTCTCGATGGTCTCCTTCCACAAGCCCATCCCGACGATGAGAAAAAGAGCCGCCCCGCAGAGGACGGCGAAGGTCCAGCCGACCCGCCAGAGGGCGAAGAGCGCCACGAGGCCGATGAAGGCCCACGGCGGCAGCCATGACAAACCATCCCTGATGCTGTTGGCGAAAAAGCCGATGACATCCGCGATGGCATCCAGCGTGGGGGAGAAATGGTCGAGCGTATACTCGACAGCGGCGCTGGCAGCAGCGCCGATGCTCAGTTCGAGATCCATGAGTGTATCCTTCGCGCGGAAGACGTGTTCAGGCTGCGCGGTCGAGCGTCATGAGAAGGGACGACTTGGAGATGGTGCCGACATAGCGTCCGGCGCCATCCACAACCGGCACGGGCCACCGGCTCTCGGCGACCCGGCCCATGACCTGCGCCACCGGCGCATCGGCCTCGATGGGAGCCATGTCGGGCAGGAAGGCCCGCCGATAGGGATCGGGCCCGCCGGCACGCACGGCATCCTTGAGCGACTCGGCGCTGACCATGCCCTGGTAGCGCTTGTCGCGTGCGACCACGATCGCGACGTCGCGATCGTGGGCCCTGATACGCTCAAGCGCGGCATGGACGCTCAGACCGGCGCGGTCGATCAGGGTGATCTGGCTGTGGCGGGCAATGTCGCCCGCGCGGAAGACATGGGTCACGTCCACGTTCCGGAAGAACGAGCGGACATAATCGTTCGCCGGGTTCATCACGATCTCTTCCGGCGTGCCGACCTGCACGACGACGCCGTCCTGCATGATGGCGATGCGGTCCCCGATGCGCATCGCCTCGTCGAGATCATGGCTGACGAACACGATCGTGCGGCTGTGCTCGGCCTGAAGGCGGAGAAGCTCGTCCTGCATCTCGGTTCGGATCAGCGGATCGAGAGCCGAGAAGGCCTCATCCATGAGGAGGATCGTCGGCTCGTTGGCGAGTGCGCGCGCCAGACCGACGCGCTGCTTCATGCCGCCGGAGAGTTCATCGGGACGGCTCGCCGCATAGCGGCCGAGACCGACGGCTTCGAGCGCCCGGAGAGCCTTGTCGTGACGCTCCTTTTCGGACACGCCGGCCACTTCCAGTCCGAAGGCGGTGTTGGCCAGAACCGTGCGGTTGGGGAGAAGCGCAAAATTCTGGAAGACCATGCTCATGTCGCGGCGGCGCAACGCGATCAGGTCGCGCTTACCCATCTTCGTCACATCCTGGCCGTCCACCATGATAGAGCCAAGGGTCGGGTCGATCAGCCGGTTCAACAGGCGCAGGAGAGTCGATTTGCCGGAGCCGGACAGCCCCATGACCACGAAAATCTCGCCGTCCTTGATGCTGAAATTCGCGTTGTTGACTCCGATGGTGCAGCGCGTCTCGGCCCGGACGGCATCCTTGCCTTGTCCGGACTTAATCAGGTCGACGGCTCGCGGAATGTTCGAGCCGAACACTTTGAATACGTTGCGAAGGACGATCTTATCAGCCGATAGGGCCGCAGCAGCGCTGCGCACGGTATCGTCTTTATCAGTCATCAAACCTCCGTTTTCCCCTGCCTAAAAGGTTAGGGGCGACCTCCACAGTGTAATGCTAGACAGGAGAACAGTTGAAAGACTGGATCAGGCGATATTGATCAACCCGTCAGAGCGGGAAATTGCCTGGATCCGGCGAACCGAGCAGCGGATATCGCTGCCTTCGATGGGGTTTGTCTACCCCGTCCAGGCAAAATTGCCAACCCTGCCGATGTGAATTGGCTGGATTCCCTGTTCATGACCGGCAATGATCCGCCGCTGCGAGCCCTGCCTTTTGGTTACAAAACAGGAGCTTAGCGGGAATCGGAACAAGACGGCTCCGAAGGCCTAAAAACGACCCGACATAGCCGGTTGCGGCCCGGCAACCCTGTGCTCGGACAGCGCAACAAAGACCCTTCGGAGTTCTCCGAAGGCGTCGTTCAAGCTTGGTTCAGGCGTCTCATTTTCGGCGGACCGCCTGAAGTCAGGCAAAGGCTTGTGGGGCTGGCTCTCAAGGATGGTCCTGATCGGAGGGCAGGTCGGCGAGCCGCTTGATCTCGAAGATCGCCGCGACCACGAAGGCCGACAGCACGACGAATGTCGCGAGCGTCGCGAAGGTCCCCTCCTGGACGCCGGAATTCACACCGATCACCAGCATCATCGCGAGGACGGGAAGGCCCAGGGTGATCCCGGCCAGAATGTACAGCGGGTTCGCGATTTCCTCGGAACTATGGGCACCAAGGGGCTGCGGAGGCGGGCTGCTCGGCAGGTATGCCTCCCCGTTCGGCGCAGCCTTCGCCTGACGGGACGAGTTCCGGGCGGGCGAGGCTTCCAACGTTCCAGTCTGCTGCTTCATCAATGCGATCCCGTGATGCGATTCCGAGGAATTGTGTCGGTCGAACCTGAACTTCACAAGCGAACCGAACACCATTGGAGCTGGGCAAAAGGGGTATTTTCAAGACGCCTGAGGAAGCATTTACTGCAACGCCGCCGTGAGGGCGCTAACGCTCTGCAGCGGAGACGGACGCCGAGAGCGTGGGCGAGATTCCTCCCGTCGTCGTGGGTCCGCTCGCAGCGTTTCTGAGCTGGCCCAACAGGCCTTTTCTTTTGGCTTCGTAGTAATAGCCGCGCGAATACAGGGCAACGGCGCGATCGATATTGCCCCCGGCCACCGTATAGGCGTTGGCGAGATAGGGGACCGCATAGGTGAGATTGGTATTGGCATCGAGCAGCCCCGATGCCGGCCCCGTATATCCCATGCCGCGCGCCGTGGCGTAGCGGATCTGCATGAGACCGAGAAAGCCTCGGTGGGCCGCTTGAGGATTGTAACCGCTCTCCCGCTGGATGACCCGGTGTACGAGAGCCGCGGGCACGCCATGGACCTTCGCGTGCTGCGCCACGAGAGCATCGATGGTGGCGCGGTCCGCGGCGGCAGCCGGCAGAACGCAGGCGGCTAACGCGCAGCCCAGAACGAGACGAGCGATCATGACAACCCCTTTGTTTGGAGGGGCATTGTCCGGGAGAACGTGGCAATTAGGCGTCAGCTTGGCCGTATCGCGGGATCGCTCCCCCTCCCTGCCCGGGAAGCGCAACTGCGGCCGATGCGAGAAATCGGAGCCTGGCGCGGAACCTGAGCCGTTTTCCACCGTCATCCTGTCGTGTGTCCTGACACGACGATCCGGACAGCAGGCGGAGACGAACCGATGGGCAAAGAGACCTCGCTTGTGGCTGCATGCCTTGCCGCTTTCGCAGCCATATCCCCTGCAGGAGCGGCCGAGATCTCCATTCTCGTCGACAAGACGACACAACGCATGACCGTGGCGGTGGACGGCACCGAGCGATATTCATGGCCCGTATCGACAGGCCTGGGAGACTACGCCACGCCGACGGGCACCTTCGCCCCGTCCCGGCTGGCGAAGGAGCATTATTCCAAGGAATGGGACGATGCTCCCATGCCGCATTCGATCTTCTTTACCGATGCCGGCCACGCCATTCACGGAAGCAGCGCCGTCGGCCGGCTCGGGTCTCCGGCCTCCCATGGCTGCATCAGGCTGGCCCCGAGGAACGCCGGCACCTTGTTCAACCTCGTCATGGCCGAGGGGCTTGCCAGCACGCGAATCGAAATTACCGGGATCGAGCCGATCGGGACGGCGCTGGGGTCCAAAGACGGTTCACCGGGCGATTACAGCCGCCTGACCAGTTTCAATCCGCTGACGGACGGGATCATGGTCGGCGGCCCCGCCGCGCGACGGCCGCTCGACGCGGCGAAACGATAGCCAGGAGGCCAATTCCGTCTTTCCTCGTCATGGCCATCTCTCGTCATGGCCGGGCTCGTTCCAGCCATCACGTCCTCAGGAACCGCCGCACCTCGAAGACGTGGATCCCCGGCACAAGGCCGGGGATGACGAGGGAGGGTGCCAGGAAGCGCATCCCATATCCATGATCGTACCCGACAACCGGGTCGAATTCTTGCTGATGCGGACCTCCGGTTCTCCCGAATTCGGCTAGCGCGGCTTGCGCGGACCCGATTTCGAGGAACCGCCGGTCTTCCGCGTCGACTTGCTCGCACCCTTCAGACCGGTCGACGACGCAGCGGCGCGGCGCTTCGTTGCGCCTGAAGCGGTTCCCGTCTTCCTCGCGCTCGTCTTAGCGGTGCTCTTGGCACTACGCTTGACGGCGCTCTTGGCGCTGCTTTTGGCGGTCGCGGCACGGGTTCTTACGGCGGAGCGGGCTGTCGTGCCCGTGGCTTTTGCCGCTCGCCCGGGTCGCGCTTCGGTTGCCCTGGATGCGGTCGCAGAACGGCGCGTGGGGCTCTTTCGTGCGGTCGCTGTCGTCTTGCGGGCGGTGGATGTCGTCTTGCGGGAAGCGGCCTTCTTGGGGGCCGCTGCTTTCGTCGCGCGAGCGGACGACGCCCCTTGCGAAGCGGACTTCGCCGCACTCGCCCGTTTCGCGGCGCCGGCAGTTCTTGCACGAGCAGTGCTGGTTTTGCGAGCGGTGCTCTTGCGGCCATCCGCAGAGGCCGACGACGTGCGCGCAGCGGCGCGCTTTGCTCCGCCCGTCTTCGACGCGCCGGACCGGGTCGCCGCGCCGGCCGCCTTCCGCGGCGCTCGTGCCGAGGCGCTCCTCGTGGCGGATTTCGCCGAAGAGCGCTTCACGGGGGCTGTCTCTCGTTCGATGAACTTGAAGAAGCGACTCGTCTGGTCCGCCCCGAGGATGTCCTGGTGCAGGAAGGCCAGATCGTTGTCGTCGAAGATCCGGAAGAATTCATCCCAGGAGATTTCTTCGAACGCCTCCTCAGGCTCGCCGAAATCGAAGCGAAGAATCCCGCCCCGGCCTCTCCTCGTCCGAACAACCGAAGGCCGGCCGCCGCGCTCCTCCGCCCACCGGCGGATCTCATCGTGATCGGTGGTCGTCGTGGCTTGACTCATGGTCCTTCTCCACATGTGCGAGTTCCAACCTCAACGTCGGCGGCAAAGGTCTGTTCCTGAAGCAGCTTTCAGAGAAGCGCTTCCTTGGGAGCGCCCCGACGAGCAAGCCCGATCGAACGGCGGAAGCCCCGGCGCACGCAGCTGTCAGGTCAGGACGGAAGCACACGTCGGCATTCGCCACCAAGGCTGCGCCGATCCGCGCCGGGCGGGCTTTTCGGCCAAGCTGAAACAAAGTGGTGCGCGAAGCGTCTCTACGATGCAGGTCCACATCTGTTGACGTTGCAATCGCAACGAGCGGATCGCCGGTTCGACATGCTGCACCATCAATTCGAGCCATGCGGACAGCCACCGTGGATTTCCTCTCTTTCACACCTGCAGGAGGATTGATCGAATGCTCCGCCAGTCCATCAAAGCCCATCTTCGCGCCACCGTGTTCGCCGGCGCGCTGTCGGCTGCCGCTCTCTCGATGCCGGCAGTGCCGGTTCTCGCTCAGCAGGCTCAAGTCCCGGCCGATTTCACCGCGGTCGTGAAGCAGAAGATGCCGTCGGTCGTGGCGATCACCACACGCCAGCACGTGCAGGAACAGAGCCAGATTCAGTCCCTGCCCGACGACCTCCCCTTTCGCGAGTTCTTCCGTCGCTATTACGGTGAGCATCCGGACCAGCAGGAGCAGCAGATCCGCCAGGCGCTCGGCTCGGGATTCGTGATCAGCCAGGACGGCTACATCGTCACGAACAATCACGTGGTCCAAGGAGCGGAGGAAATCCACGTCGTGTTCGGCGAGAATACGAATGTCCCGGCCAAACTGGTCGGTCGGGACCCTGCGACAGACATCGCCGTGCTGAAGGTCGACCCGCAGCCGAACATGACCGTGGCGACGTGGGGCGATTCTGACGCGGCCGAGCCGGGCTCGTGGGCGATCGCCATCGGAAGCCCCTTCGGGCTCGGAGGAACGGTGACCGTCGGCGTCGTGTCCGCCCGTGCCCGCGACATTCAATCGGGTCCTTACGACGACTACATCCAGACCGACGCCTCCATCAACCGAGGCAATTCCGGCGGCCCCCTGTTCAACGCGGCCGGCGCGGTCATCGGTGTCAACACCGCCATCTTCTCCCCGACAGGTACCAATATCGGCATCGGTTTCGCGGTCCCGTCCCGAACCGCCCAGGCCGTCGCCAATCAGCTCATTCAGACCGGCCATATCGAGCGCGGCTTCATCGGGCTGCGCCTTCAGGAAATCACGCCCGCCATCGCACAGGCGCTCGGGCGACCGGATGAGAAGGGCGTCCTCGTCGCCTCGGTCGAGCCCGGCGGGCCGGCCGAGAAGGCCGGCGCCCAGTCGGGCGATATCGTCGTCAGGTTCAACGACAAGCCTGTCGAGAGCGGACGCAGCCTGTCGCGCGCCGTCGCAGCCGTGAAGCCCGGATCGGAAGCGACGCTGACGGTCGTGCGCGGCGGCAAGACACAGGATCTGAAGGTCACTGTCGGCCAACGGAAGGAAGAGCAATCCACCCAGATGGGCTCGCTCGAACAGCAGGATGCCGGAAAGCGGCTCGGCCTTGCCCTGAGCCCGATCCCGGACGCGGCGCGGGACCAGCTCGGCCTCGCGCCCGGCACCTCCGGCGTTCTGGTCCAGCGGGTGGAGCCGAACAGCCCGGCAGCCGAGAATGGACTGAAAGAAGGCGACGTGATCGTCTCTGCCAATAACCAGCCCGTGTCCGCGCCCTCGGACGTCGCCAACGCCTGGTCGCAGGCCCAGCAGAACAAGAAGCCGGTTCTCCTGCGCGTGAAACGCGAGGATCAATACCTGTTCGTTGCGATCGGCTCCTGATGTGGCATGCCGTCCCTGAGCCACGGGTCGCTTCGGGGTGACCAGTCGCCGACCATCACGACGTCAGGCCGGGGGAGCTTTCCCCCGGCGCAGCATCGCTCCGGAAGGAGATCGCCATGAGGCAAGGCAACTGGCTCGCCCTCTCCATTGCCGCGATCCTCGTCATCCTTGTATGCGCGGCGCTGTGGCTCGTTTTCGTGAACCGCAACGAGCCGCCGGGGGCTACGGGATCCATCGCAGGGGCGCCCCCGCAGGGGCATCCGGTGACGCCGGAAACGCCCGGCCGATGAGCGCTTGGCCGATGAGAACGTCGCGTTGCGACGACCGTCCGGTCGGATGCCTTGATCCGGGAGCGGTCATCTCTTCGAGAATGGCGGAGCGGACTTGAGCTCGTCCTGCGGAATATTGACCGTGATCCGCTCGGGCGCGAGAACATTGCTCACCTGCATATCGGCTCGCGCCTTCGCGCCCGCTGCCGTGCTGGCAGGCAGGTTGCCACGCACCATTCCGGTCGAGGCGGTCGTCTCCACCGGATCGATCCGCACGTCATAGGGTGGGACCGCCACCGTTCGCGCGCCGACGCCCGCAACGCCGCCCACGGAGATCACATATCCGCTGACGCGGCCCTCACGGCTGAGGATGACGTCCGAAACCGTGCCGACCGTTTCTCCGTTGGAGGCGACCACATTGTGACCGATCAGATCCGAAGCGCGCCAGAATCCGGCGGGAGGCGGAGTGGCATCGGTCGAGCCGAGGGGTGTTTGATCCTGCGCCATGGCGGCCGTGCCGAGAAGCAGAGCGGCCATCAGATAGATCCTCGTCATGGAAGTTCCCTCCCTCTCGCCGGATGCGATCATCCCGGCGCAGACCGAACGGTCGAAGCGGAGATTTGTTGCTGCAGGACAAGCGCACGCGACGCCGCATGATGCCCTGTGCGCAAGCACCTCATGCTAGGATCGAAAGCCGAGGAAACGGACTACTAGGCAAAACGCTTGGCACCGGCGACGCACAGGACGACGAGCCCCGTCGCCGCGATCATCGTCCAGGCGACCGGCTCTTCCAGCAGGAGGCCTGCCAGCGCCAGACCGAAGAAAGGCTGCAGCAGCTGCAGCTGCCCGACCCCCGCGATGCCTCCGAGCGCGAGGCCGCGATACCAGAAGACGAAGCCGATCAGCATGCTGAAGACCGACACATAGGCGAGCCCGAGCCAGGCCGGGCCGCCGATGGCGCTCCAGGATACCGGGACCGTGATCAGCGCGAGTATTCCCATGATCGGCAGCGACAGAAGCAGAGCCCATGAGATGACCTGCCAGCCGCCCAATCTTCGAGACAGAGTAGCTCCCTCGGCATAGCCGAGGCCACACACCACGACGGCGGCCACCATCAGCAGATCGCCCGCGAGCGAGCCTGCATCGCTGTTGAAGAGAGCAAAGCCCGCAACCGTCGCAGCACCAACTCCGGAAAACAGCCAGAAGACGGGCTTGGGCCGCTCGCCGCCTCGCAGGACGCCGAAGATGGCGGTTGCGAGCGGCAGGAGACCGATGAAGACGATGGAATGCGCCGAGGTGATGTGCCGGAGCGCGAGCGCCGTCAGCAGCGGAAACCCGACCACGACTCCGAGAGCGACCACGACGAGCGAGCCGAGGTCGCGGCGCTCAGGCCTTGCCTGCCGGAGGCCCGCGAGGAAGATCGCTCCGAGGATCGCGGCGATCACCGCGCGAGCGGACGTCAGAAACAAGGGCGAGAAATCGCCGACGGCGACCCGCGTCGCCGGCAGCGAGCCGCTGAAGATGATGACACCCAGAAGGCCACTGCCCCACGCGTCCGTCGTCCGATCCATATTGCCTCTCTTTCAGCCTGGACCATACGGTTCCGAGGCTGGTCGAAACAGAGACGGTGCAATACAATTTGACAAAACCGTATGGGCACAGAAGGCCACACAATCGATGGACCTCACATGAAGAACGGCAATCCGACGCGGACCGGCGAGGTGATGGCGGCAATCCGTTCGAAAGTGTCGAGCCGCGCCGTGGTCTCCGGCGATCGGCTTCCCTCGATCCGGAGCCTTGCGGCCGCCATGGGAGTGTCGCCGTCCACCGTCGTGGAGGCCTATGACCGGCTTGTCGCCGAGGGCCTGATCCGCGCGCGGCCCGGGTCCGGTTTCTACGTCGCAGGCAATGCCCTTCCGCCGCTTGCTTTGGCGCCGGCGGAGCCGCAGCGCGACAGGGCGGTCGACCCGTTCTGGGTTTCACGGCAGTCGCTGGACGCCGATCCTGCGGTGATGAAACCCGGATGTGGCTGGCTTCCGGCGGACTGGATGCCGAACGCCGCTCTTCGCCGCGCCCTGCGGACCCTCGCGCGGGCAGACGATTCCATGCTCGCCGATTACGGGGGCACGCGCGGCTCCCCGCGCCTGCGCCGATGGCTGCTCGGCCGGTTCGCCGAAGAAGGCATAGAGCCCCTTCCCGAGCAGATCATGCTGACCGGCTCGGGAACGCAGGCGCTCGACCTGATCTGCCGTTTCCTGCTGAGACCCGGCGACACGGTGCTGGTGGACGATCCGGGCTATTTCAATTTTCAGGCGCTGCTTCGGGCCCATCAGGTCAGGATCGTCGGCGTTCCGTACACACCGTCCGGGCCCGACGTGGCGGCCTTCGAGGCGGTGCTGATTGCGGAACGGCCACGCCTCTACATCACCAATTCTGCGCTCCACAACCCAACCGGCGCGACCCTCTCGCCGCAGACGGCGCACAAGATACTGAGCGCCGCCGCGGCCCATGATCTGACGATCGTCGAGGACGATATCTTTGCCGATTTCGAGCCGGAGCCCTCACCGCGCCTCGCGGTGCTCGATGGCCTCGACCGAGTCATTCGGATCGGCAGCTTTTCGAAGACGCTGTCCGCCTCGATCCGCTGCGGCTACATCGCGGCGCGAGCCGACTGGATCGAAGGCCTGATCGATCTCCAGGTCGCCACCCGCTTCGGCGGGCCGAGCCCGGTCGCGGCCGAGCTCATCGAGAGCGTTCTCGTGGGTGGCGGCTATCGCAAGCACATGCATGAGCTGCGCCAGCGCCTGACGCGGGCCAGGCACGCGATGGCCGCCCGACTGGCGCCCCTCGGGATCCGGCCATGGCTCATGCCGCGCGGCGGCTTCTACCTATGGTGCCGCCTTCCAGAGGGGCAGGACTCCGCTGCGCTCGCCCGCAGGGCCGTGGACGAGAACATCGTCCTCGCACCGGGCAACGTGTTCAGCGTCTCGCAGACGGCCGGGTCCTTCCTCCGATTCAACGTTGCGCAATCGGACGACACGCGGCTCGTCGACGTCCTCGGGCGGGCCATGCTGCGGCCCGGTCCCTAAATGATCCTGAAGTCGTCATAGGACAGCAGCAGCCACGGGCTGATCTTGGCGAATTGCACCGCCGCTTCCGCACGGTTGCCGTCCGCATCGTAGTACAAGGCACCCGTGAAGATATCGTAGAGGATGCGGTCGTTGGCGTCGGCTGCCTGGCAGCCCCAGTGAAACGCATCCGCGCTGAGCTTTCCGGTCTTGCCGAGCGCCTTGAAGACTGCGTTGTCCAGCAGGATCCTGTCGTCGAACGGGTTGAACCCCAGGATCGTGTCGACCTCGCCCTTGCCGGGTTTGGTGTTGAATACGAAGGAGTCGCGGCCCTTCCCCCCGTCGAGGTGATCGGCTCCCAGGCCGCCATAGAGCACGTCGTCGCCGCTGCCGCCGACCAGGGTGTCGCTGCCCGCACCGCCGCTGAGCGTGTCATGGCCGCTGCCGCCGTCGAGACGGTCGCGCCCGCTGCCGCCATACAGCTTGTCGTTGCCGTCCAAGCCCTTGAGAATCGTGCTGTTGTTGGAGGCGCGCAGGACATTGGCGAGAGCATTGCCCGTGCCGTTCGTCGCCGCGCCCGTCAGAACCAGTGTCTCGAGGTTCGCACCCAGCGTGTAGTTGACGGAGCTATACACGGTGTCGTTTCCGGCACTGCGGTTCTCCACGACCCGATCGTAGCGCGAGTCGACCCAGTAGATGTCGTTGCCCGTGCCGCCGACCATAGTGTCGTGACCGGTGCCGCCGTTGAGACGGTCGTCGCCGATGCCGCCATCCAGACGATCATGGCCGCCAGCGCCAAAGAGCGTGTCGTTGCCCCGATCGCCGAACAGGATGTCGTTGCCGTTCCCGGCCACGAGGCGGTCGTTCCCGACACCGCCTGAAACGATGTCGTCCTTCGCGCGTAGAACGATCGATACGGTGGCGCTGTCCATACCGCCGTTCGGGTCGCTGACGATGTAGGTGAAGGTGTCCGTCAGCGTCTTTCCGGCACCGAGCGTGCGCAGCACATCGGCATCGGCGACGTAGGAGTACGTTCCGTCCGCGTTGAGAGTGAGGGTGCCGTAGCGCGGCCCCGTTCCCAGAGCAACCGTCAGAGCATCGTGATCGGGATCCGTGTCACGGCCCATTCCTTCCGCGTTGCCGAGAATGACGTTGCCGCTGGCCCTGCCCTGGGCATCCGCATCGGCGCGGTCATTGGCGGCCACCGGCAGCGTATTGAGCAGGAGGGTCGTCTGCTTGGTGACCGTATTGTAGACGATGTTCCAGATCCGGCTGGCAAAGCCCCCGAGAAGCGTCAGGACGCCGCCCCCGCCGAGATCCAGGGCACCGGCCACGGACTGCCGATGAAGCGAGGAGAGATCGGCACCCGAGACGACGATCCGGTCGCCGGAGCTGAAATCGGTGATCGTATCGCCGCTGAGTTGGCTGACGGTTCCGGAAAACGTGTCATCCCCGCTGCCGCCGGTCAGCGTATCGCTCCCGGATCCGCCGATCAGGCGGTTCGCCGCCTGATTACCGATGAGCCGATCGTTGCCGGACCCTCCGGTGGCATTCTCGATCAGCGAGCGCGTATCGCCCTGGTAGAGATAGGCATTCGCGATATTGCCCCGCGCCAGCACGGTTGGAACGATTTCGTCGAAAGTTGTGTAGTCCAGAACCGCGTATTGCTTGCCGAGGCTGGCCCAGGCGCCAGGAACCAGACTGATCGTCAGGTCCGTGCTGTAACTCGCGAAATTGTAGGTATCGGTGCCGCCGCCGTCCCAGATCGTTTGGAAGATGACATCCGCCTGCGGGTCGAAAGTGTAGGTGGTATCCCCGCTGTTCGTTCTCCAGTTGGCGCCGTACAGGTGCTGAATGGCGGCGATGTCATTCAGCATCGGGGCCCAGGGATAGCTGCCCGAGAGCATACTGTATGAACCGATCGGCGCTCCCGCGAAGCTCCGGTAGCTCATCACCGACACTTCGATGGAATCCAAGGATGCGTCCGCTGCCGGGAACCCGTTGCTGCTGTCCTGTGGGTGCTTCAGGCCGAGCGCATGACCGACTTCGTGAAGAAGGGTGAAATAGCTGTACCCGCCAAACGACCAATCGCCTCCGAGAGCATGGCCGAGTTGAATGTCGCCACCTTCGGGCGCGGCTGAGGGAAAATCCAGGACGCGCGCCGTAAAATTGGCGCTGTCCCGGTACCAATAGGATCGAATGTCGCCGCCGGATGCGACCTCCGTAAAGACCAGGCCCGACACGTCGGCCCAGCTTTTGAGGATGGAGCGGAAGGCGAGCTGTTCGAGGAAACCCATCGTACTGAAGTACGTGGAATCGATCGTCCTACCCGCGCCGTAGTCGGACAATTCGCTCGCGCTGGTTGGGAAGCTGTAGGTCAGGTACGGAGTGTTCCACTTCGTCCCGTGCAGTTGCGTATCGATATAGTCGATGCCGGTTGTCTCGTTCCTGATCGAAATGCCAGTCGCCATGCAAGCCCCATTCCCTTACTGAAGAGCCCTAGCAAGGCGACAGGAAAATATCCATACGGTTTGTCAACATGTAGCCCCGCCCCATCTCTTCAGGAGCGTCGACCGGCAGGGCAAGCACTGACCCGGCCGGGCGACATTCGTCAGGCAGCAAGGAAAAGCTCGCTCTGGCGCCAGGAGGCCGTCGGCTTACGCTCTCTGGGCCGTGCCAACGCGATCCGCTCCTCGAAGCGCATCTGCGCTTCCTTGAGCAGGCGGCGCTTGCGCGCATAGGGCTGCGAGGCGACCGCGACGTCCCTCACGATGGCGGCCGCCGCCGCGTAAAGATCGGTGGTCGCGGCGTCGAGGCCGGGATCGCGCTCGAACAGCGCCAGAAGGCTGGCCAGGTTCTTTCTCAAAAGGGTCTGAAGGTCGCGAAGATAGGCCTCCTCTCCTCCGGCCTGTATCGCTTTCACGATCGGAGGGATCATCTTCAATCTCTCTTCGATGGCTTCGTTTAGGGTCTTCTCCGTCATGGGCAATCGTCTCCAGCTGAGGGCCCGCCCAGTCCCTGATTCACGCAAGGGAAGCATGCACTTTCTCGGTTAACCGACCGTTTCAGACCCGACCCGCACAGACCCGAAGTGGCGCTTTCTCCCTGCCCTTAAGAGGGACCCGCCCTCTCCCTCAGGGGGAGGGTTGGGGTGAAGGGTTCCAGGCCTTTTCGGAAAGCGGGTCGCCCCGGACCCTTGGTCCGCCCTCTCCCATCGCAAGTCGGGTGTTCCCGACCTGCGTCAGCGAAAGCTGATCTCGGAAACATCCGGAGATCAGGGGAGAGGTTAGGTCGCGCCACACCGAGCAATCGCCCCACCCGGTCGCACCGACGCCCCATGATGCGCGACATCCTGAAACCGAAACGCAATCCGGCTTCGCGCCCCATCACGTCCCGGCTGCCAGCGCGATCAAGTCCGCCACTTCCTCGTACCGATCCGACAGGGTGGCCGTCGCAATGCGCAAATGAGAGGTCGGCAGGTTGGAGAACTTCGCGCCCGGGTGAACAGCAATTCCGTGGGCGGCCAGCGTCACCATGGCGAACGGCTCGGAGGCCACTGGAACCCAGGCGCACAAACCCGCACCGTGCATGGCCTGGATTCCTCTCCCTTGCAGAGCGCTGACCAGATGGGCGCGCCGGCCATGATAAACCGCGCGAGCGTGATCGATGGATTCCTGCGTTGCCGGATCTCGCAACAACCAAGCGGTGGCGGCCTGCAGGATGCGGCTCGTCCAGCCGGCGCTGAAGCTCCGGTACGATTGGATCTGATCGACGATCGACCGGGTGCTGGAGAGGACGGCGAGCCGCAAATCGGGACCATGCGTTTTCGAAAACGACAGGATGTGGATGACCCGGTTCGGGAACCGTCCCCCGAGGGAATGGCGTGGAGATTCGGAAATATCCCCGGCGCCATCGTCCTCGACGATGAGCGTATCGGCGTCCTTCAGAATCTCGCCGAGCGCTTCCAGGCGTTCTCGGCTGACGCCCTGGCCTGTGACGGAATGCAGGCGCGGCTGAAAGATGAAGGCGGCGGGCCTTGTCTTCAGCGCCGCCTCGAGGGCCGAGGGGAGCGGTCCTTCGCCGTCGCATTCGACCGGCACGATCCGCACTCCCCGGTCCTCCAGGATATCGAGCAGGCGCATGCCTGTCGGATTCTCGATCGCAACGGATGCTCCCGGCGGGAGCAAAGCGTGAACCAGCGTATAGACCGCGTTGTAGCCCCCATTCGTCGCGAGGAAGGCTTCCGGCTCGTAGGGCCAGGTCTTCCTCACCTCCTCCTCCAGTTCCGGCAGGATCCGGTTGCGCTCGTAGCTGTTGAGGTTCTCCGCCGAGGCGCCGTATGCCATTGCTTCCGCAAGCGGCGGCAGCAACCGAACGTCGGGAACGGCCGCAGTCAGGTTCAGGATGTCCTCGCCGTAATGGCCGGAGCTTCCGAGGCGGTTCGGCTTCGCGACGAAACGATCGCCGCTGACCCAGGTGCCGTTTCGCCCTCGTCCGCTGATGATCTTCTGGCGCCGCAGCTCGCTCCAGGCCTCCGAGATCGTCGCAGGACTGACCCCGAGGGCAAATGCGAGATCGCGGATCGGGGGCAGCTTCGTCCCGACGGGAAGTGCGCCTGCCCGGATCAGGGCCCTGGTTTCAAGAGCGATCCCGCGAATGCTCCTGTCGGTGAGCTTATCAGTGAACCAATGCGCGTCTCTGCTCTCGGCCATACAACACCAAATTTAATGTTCAATAACATAATAGAGTTTGATCAACATGATGTGAACATTTTAATTACACATAGGACAAGTTTGCTGCGAGTGAATGCCGATGCCACTGACCCTCCGTCTCGCCCTCCGCGACTGGGATTACATGACACCTCTGGTCCTGGGCGATGTCCGGTCCCCGCGCCTCGACATCAAGGTCGATCGCGTCGGCACTCTCATCTCCAATGTCGCCCGAGACCCCTCCTATGAAGGGGCGGAAATGTCCTTCAGCCGCTATTCGCAATTGCGGCATGACGAGGACGACAGCGTCGTGGGCATCCCGAACTTCATCATGCGCGGCTTCCGTCATCGGTGCATCATCACCACGAAGGAGAGCCCGATCCGCAAGCTGTCGGATCTCGCCGGCAAAAAGATCGGCGTGACGGGCTGGCGGGATTCCGGCAACACCTGGACCCGCGCTGCGATCCGCCGCGAAGGCGTCGGCGTCGAGGACGCCATGTGGTACGCGGGCCGTCTGACGGAAGCCCATCCCATCACGGACCGGCTCGACGGGTTCGGCCGCCCGGGCCGCATCGAAGCAGCTCCCGGCGAGCGGCCGATGGTCGACCTCCTCAAGGATGGCGGCCTGGATGCGATCTTCACCCCCTTCATGCCGCCGGGATTCTTCGATCAGGATTCCCCGCTCCGCCAGGTCCTCGACGACTTCCGGTCGGCAGAGGTCGCCTATTTCCACGAGGTCGGCTATGTGCCGGGCATGCACCTGATCGGCCTCAAGGCCGAGATCGTGCGGGATAATCCATGGGTCATGGACGAGCTCAGCGAACTGATCGACGCGTCTCAGCGCATGTGGCTGCAGAAGCGCGAGAAATACGCGGACACCACTCCCTGGATGATCGACGAGCTCCGCCGTTGCGCCGCCGATCTGCCGCCCTCCTGGAACATCAGCGGCTTCGAGGAGAACGAGAAGATGATCAGCGACTTCGCCACCGAGCTTTACGAGCAGAAGATTCTGCCGCGCGCGCTGACGCCCGCCGATCTCTTTCCCTGGCAGGCACGCGCCAAATGAACTTTTTCAGAGTGACTGATGACCTGAACCGGCGTCCTCAAACAGAAAGGGCCTCTCGCATGTATTCGAAACTCATCGCCTCCGCCGCACTCGCCGTCCTGACTCTTGCAGGTCCGGCCATCGCACAGGAAGCCGCCATCCCGAAGCAGAGCGTGAACGAGGAATTGCGGGCGCGCCTGCCGGAGAATATCCGCGCCGAGGGCAAGATGATCTCGGTCAACAACGGGTCGTTCCCTCCCTATGAGATCGTCACCGGCACCGAGATGAGCGGCGCCAGCAGCGACCTGACGGACGCCATCGGCCAGGTTCTCGGCATCAAGATCGAGCATGTCACGGTCGGCGGCCTGCCGGCGCTTCTCGCGGGCGTCAATTCCGGGCGCTACCAGTTCGCGTTCGGTCCCGTCGGCGACTTCAAGAGCCGCGAAGAGGCCAACGACTTCGTCGACTGGGTTCAGGAATTCGTCGTCTTCGCCGTTCAGAAGGGCAATCCCAAGGGCATCACCTCCCTGGACACGGCCTGCGGCAACCGCATCGCCGTCATGGCGGGCGGCTCCGCCGAACGCGTGATCCAGGCCCAGGCGGAAAAGTGCAAGGCCGACGGCAAGGAGCCTCTCACGGTTCAGTCCTATACGGACCAGCCGAGCTCGATCCTCTCCGTTCGTTCGAAGCGCGCCGACGCGTTCTTCTCCTCGCAGGCTCCCCTCACCTACTTCGTCGCCCAAGCCAACGGCCAGCTCGAACTGACCGGCGTCGGGCAGAAGAACGGCTTCGAGGATCTCTATCAGGGCGCCGTCGTACCCAAGGGTTCGCCGCTCGGGCCGCTGCTTCTCGATACGATTAAGCTTCTGATGAGCAACGGAACCTACGCCACGATCATGAAGAAGTGGAACCTTGAGAACAACATGATCAAGGAGCCCGGCATCAACCTTGGTGGAGTGCTGCCGAAATGAGCCGGCTCGATCTGTCGAGCGCATCGCCCTCCGGCGATGCGCCCTTCCGGGACGTGGCGACGGCCCACGCTCCCTTCCGCCTGGGCCGATTGATCCTCTGGGCCGTCATTCTTCTCGTGGCGGCGAACTTCGCCTGGATCGTCGCTCATAACGAAAACTTCGGCTGGCCCGTCGTCATCGCCTATTTCTTCGATCCGACGGTCATCAAGGGCCTCTATGTCAGCCTTGGACTGACCGTGGTCGCGATGGCGCTCGGCACGGTCCTCGGCTTGGTGCTCGCCATCGCCCGCATGTCGAAGGACCGGCTCGCGAACTCGCTCGCCGCCCTGTTCATCTGGTTCTTCCGGGGCACGCCGCTGCTCGTGCAGCTCATCTTCTGGTACAACCTGTCCACGCTGTTTCCGCGGCTTTCGATCGCGATCCCCTTCGGCCCGACGCTCGCAAGCTGGGATACGAATTCGGTGATCACGCCGATGACGGCCGCGATCGTCGGCCTCGCGCTGAACGAGGCGGCCTATATGGCGGAGATCATCCGCGGCGGCCTTCTCTCCGTGGACCGCGGCCAGACCGAAACGGCCGAAGCCTTCGGCATGACGCGGGCCCGGGCCCTGTGGCGCATCATCATTCCGCAGGCCATGCGCTCGATCGTGCCGCCGACCGGCAATCAGCTGATCAGCATGATCAAGGCCACCTCTCTCGTCAGCGTGATCGCGATGGCCGACCTGCTCTATTCGGTGCAGTCGATCTACAACCGCACCTTCGAGATCATTCCGATGCTGCTCGTGGCGGTCATCTGGTACCTGCTCATCACCTCGATCCTCAACGTTGGGCAGAGCTACATCGAGGCCTATTACGGCCGCAGCGAACGCCGCAACAGAGCCGCCGACAAGCCGGTGCTCGCCGGTGCGGCCGTACAGGAGGCAAGCCATTGAGCGCCGCCCAGTCCATGAAGCCTCTCGTCCAGGCCCATGACGTTCACAAGTCCTTCGATCATCTCGAAGTGCTGAAGGGCATCGATCTCGACGTCATGCCGGGAGAGGTCGTCGTGATCCTCGGCCCCTCGGGCTCCGGAAAATCGACGTTCCTGCGCTGCATCAACCACCTGGAAGCCATCAACCAGGGCTTCATCGCGGTGGACGGCGAGCAGATCGGCTACCGGCTTCGCAACGGGCGGCTGGAGAAGCTCTCCGCCAACGGCATCGCCCGTCAGCGCCGGAAGATCGGCATGGTGTTCCAGCAGTTCAACCTCTATCCGCATATGACGGTGCTGCAGAACATCATCGAGGCGCCCGTGGGCATTCACGGCGAGAGCCGCCAGGAGGCGACGCGAAACGCCTTGAAGCTCCTGGAGCGGGTCGGATTGTCGGAAAAGGCCGGCAATTATCCGCGCCAGCTGTCCGGCGGCCAGCAGCAGCGCGTCGCGATTGCCCGCGCCTTGGCGATCAAGCCCAAGCTGATGCTGTTCGACGAGCCGACATCGGCGCTCGACCCTGAACTGGTCGGCGAGGTGCTGGCGACCATGCGCGATCTTGCCAAGCAGGGGCTCACCATGATCGTCGTCACCCATGAGATCGGCTTCGCCCGCGAGGCGGCGGACCGGGTCGTGTTCATGGACGGCGGCAAGATCGTCGAGATGGGCAGCCCCGAGGAGGTGATCGGAAACCCGCAGCATCCTCGCACGAAGGCCTTCCTGTCACGCTTCCTCTGATCAGCGCCGGCCCATTTTTCAACGCAGCCTTTCACCGCCATCTGGACGAATTTCATGCTCAACGACAACGTCTTCGCCAGGGTCTCGGACTTCGACGCCATGGAAGCGGAGCTCACCGGCATCCGCCATCACCTCCACACCCATCCGGAACTGTCCTTCGAGGAGGCCGAAACGGCACGGTTCGTCGCCGAGAAGCTGGAAGGCTGGGGCTTTGAAGTCACCCGCAATGTCGGCGGGCATGGCGTCGTTGCGCGCCTGAGCGTCGGCGACGGGCAAAAGGGCATCGCCATTCGCGCCGATATGGACGCGCTCCCGATCGTGGAGGAAACCGGCTTGGCCTATGCGAGCCAATCGCCCGGCAAGATGCATGCGTGCGGCCACGACGGCCATACGACCGTGCTGCTGGGAGCAGCCGAATACCTGGCCCGGACCCGCCGCTTCAACGGCACCGTCACGCTGATCTTCCAACCGGCCGAAGAGGCCGGCAAGTTCAGCGGTGCCCAGGCGATGATCGCCGACGGCCTGTTCGAGCGCTTTCCCTTCGACGCCATCTTCGGCCTGCACAACCATCCCGGCGCGCCGGAAGGCAACATCCTTCTGCGCTCCGGCCCGATGATGGCCTCGTCCGACACCGTCCACATCACCATCACGGGCAAAGGCGGCCATGCCTCTCGCCCCCATCTCACCATCGACCCGGTCGTGGTTGCGTGCAATCTGGTCGTCTCGCTGCAGACCATCGTTTCGCGCAACATCGATCCGACCCAAACGGCCGTCGTCACCGTGGGAACGATCCACGCGGGCAACGCCGTCAACGTCATTCCGGAATATGCGAAGCTCGCGCTCAGCGTCCGCTCCTTCGATCCGAAGATCCGCGATCTCCTGCAGGAGCGCATCGTCAAGCTGACGCGGTCCGTCGTCGACGGCTACGGCGCCACCGCCGAGATCGACTATGAGCGGGGTTACCCAGTCGTCGTCAATTCCGAAGAGGAGACGGCCTTCGCCCGCGCCGTGGCAGAGGAACTGATCGGATCCGACAGGGTATCGACCTGCCACCTGATCCCCGGAAGTGAGGATTTCGCCTATTTCCTCGAGCACAAGCCGGGCAGCTTCCTGCGGCTCGGCAACGGCACAAATTCCGCCATTCTGCACAGCTCGAAATACGACTTCGCCGACGCGAGCCTGACCACGGGCGCCGCCCTTTGGGCTCGCCTGGTCGAGCGTTATCTCGCCTGACGCGTTTCTCAGCGAAACGGGTCCGTTTGGCCGAGAAAAATTCTCTGGTCTCACATCGGACCGCGCGGCACTACTCCGGCGGCGTTCCCTTGACGAGCTTGAGCGCGTGCTGCGCGGCCGCCGGTTCGGTCTCGCCGCGGCCTGACACCTGCACGGTCGGAAATGCGAAATGGATCCCGTTCTCGTCGAAGGCCTTCTTGAGCATCGCGAAGGCCTTGCGACGGATCGCGAACTGCTCGCCGGGGCGGGTCATCATCTTCAGGCGGAGCTGAATGGCGAAATCCCCGAACTGCTCCACGCCTTGCATTTTGAGGGGCTCGATGATGTTCGGCGCGAACTCGGGATCCGACACCAGCTCCTTGCCCACCTGCTTGATGATCTTTTTGGTCTGGTCGAGATCCGTGTCGTAGGTCACGTTGATGGTCATCTTGTCGATGACCCAGTCGCGGCTCATGTTCTCGACCGCCCCTAGCTGTCCATAAGGCACGGTGTAGATCGGTCCTCGATGATGCCGCAGCTTCACGGAGCGGAAGCCGAGGGATTCGACAGTGCCCTTGTAGTTGCCGCTCTGGATGTATTCGCCCACGCGAAACGCATCATCGAGAAGATAGAAGATCCCGCTGATGACGTCCCGCACCAGGGCCTGCGATCCGAACCCCACGGCGACGCCCGCGATCCCGGCGCCGGCGATCAGAGGCGCGATCTCCACACCGAGCGACGAGAGCGCCATCAGCACGGCCACCACGGCGAGAACGATGAAGGCCGTCATCCGAAAGAGCGGCAGCAGCGTCCGGAGCCGTGCCTGCTTCAGTGCCTCTTCGCTGCCGGGGACCGTCCCGGCCTGAATGCGCGCGAGCCTGCGGTCGATCTGGGTCTTCACCACCTGCCAGGTGAAGTCCGCGACGAGCAGGATCACCAGACTGCTCAAAACACCCCGCACCAGCCGCGTGATCGCGGTATCCCGACTGGTCAGTTCGACGAGATCGATCTGCCAGACCCAGGCGAGGAACAGGGCGGCTCCGGCGATCAGAAGGGCGCGGATCCCCCGGTCGAGGTAAACGGCACTCATCTCGTGATTGGAGGCGATCTCTTCGGCTCCTTGGGGACGAAGGAGGTTGCGAACCGAACGCTGGGTGATCGTCACGGCCTGCGGCAGAGTGACGGCGACGACCGAGAGCCAGAAGAGGCCCATGAGCCCCCCGACCCAGAGCCCCCACAGGAGGACGAGGTAAATCGACATCAGCCAGCTTCCGAGATGGTGGCGCCGCGTCGGCCGTTCGAGATCCTGGGCGGCCGGGAGTGAGCCGGGCCGCCGCCAGACGGCTTCCAGGGCTGCGGCCAGAAGGCCGATTCCAAGGAAATACGCCACCACTCTGCGCCCATCGTTCGAGAACCCGAGCGTCCGGGCTGTCTCGACCGTGGCCCATCCGAAGACGAACCAGCCGATGAACAGCATCGCGCGGCAATGCCAGAACCAGGCTCCATCGTCGCTGAGGGGAATGATGCGGAGGCTGCTGGAGTCTGCGCGCTCCGCGCCTCCGGGCGCGAGCAGAATCCGGCTGACGAGGAGAGCAAGCCGCAGCAGGAGCGCTGCGACCAGATAGGCAAGGACGATGCGCCTTAGCAGGGGCGGCCAGTCGAGAACCAGAAAGGCGCCGATGCTCCCGATGCCGAAGATCGCCACATGGGTCAGCCCGAGCGCGAAGCGCAACCCGATCGCTTTCGCGCGCGCGCCCACCGTTTCTCGCGAGGCCGTGAGGAGCCGCTCCCGCGCCCGGGCCGTCGCCCTGACGAAGAGCCACTCGACGCCGATGCCGAGCCCGAGAAACCCGAAGACCAGGAGAAGGATGTTCACCATGGGCCGGCTTTGAAGCTCCGCCGACAACAGCTCCGCGCCCCGTCTGGTCTCCTCCGGCAGACGAGGAACCGCCGCTGCGAGCGCCATGAATTGCCCTCTGATCGCGGCGATGCGCATGACGAGCGCCTCGGACAGGGTCGTCTGCTGCGTGACGTCGGCAGGAGGAGGAGATGGTTGCCGCTGCTGGTCGATCCATTGGCGAACGGCGGGATCCTCCAGGAGCCGCAGAAGCTCACCGACTTGCGCTGGAGGATGAGCGGGAGCTGCAGTGGGAGCAGAAGCCGGTGCCGTTTGAGCGCCCGCCGCACCGTTCACGTGGACCGAGACGAGGGCGGCCATCGCCCACAAGGCGCCGATCCATATCCTCTGCCCTATCCCTCTCACGCTCTGTTCCTGTCCAGCCGCCCATGGCCCGATCGGCCTGGGCAATGATCGATGATCCGACCGTCAATTCCGACAGGCAGCCGCTCCGCACCCGGCAGGCCGGAGGGACAGCCTCCTGGCACGCCCCGGCGCTTTACCGCTGGCGTCCCTTGGCTCGCCAGGCGGTCGGAGTTCGGCCCGACCAACGCCGGAACGCGCGGGTAAAGGCGCTGGCCTCCGAATAGCCGAGAGCCGCTGCGATCTGGCAGAGCGACACCTCGGTATCCTCCAGCAATTGCCGGGCGATCTCGAAGCGGATCTCGTTCGTGATCGCTCGGTATCCGGCCCCACTGTCCTTGAGACGGCGGCTCAAGGTCCGCCGGTGCATCGCCATCAGCTCGGCGATATCCTCCGCCGAACAGCGGTTGCTGGTCAGGCGGGTTCGCAGCAAGCGCCGGATTCCGTCCGCGAAATCCGGTGCGGAACCGGTCATGTGTTCGATCCGCTCCTCCAGCAGGGCTCTCATCAGAGGATCGGCGCCGGGAATCCGGCGCGCCAGGTCGCGCGCGGGAAACACGATGGTCGCACTCTCCTGATCGAACCGGACCGGGGCGCGAAAGTGCCGCGCATACGGCTCGACGTCCTGCGGAACGACCCTCGGCAGGAGCACCTCGGTCGGGTTCCAGTCGGAGCCGATGAGAGTTCGAATGGCGTTGACGGTGACCGCAAGAGCTGCGTCGGAGATCTGATCCGCGCTCTCGATATGGGGCTGGTAGATCATGAAGGAGAACAGGGCCAGATCGTTGCTGACCACGAGCGACGGCACGGCCCCCCGGTTCTGGACACCCAGGCATGACACGACTGCGCGCAGAGCGTCGCCGACGGTCTCCGAATGCTGCATCAGGCGGCCGACCATGCCGAGAGACAGGATTGTCGCGCGCTTTCCGACCAGAAGACCGAAATGCGGGCAGTTCGTACGGGCCACGCACATCGCCAGCAGCCGGCCGAGGGCCATGTGCGGGATGACGTTTGCTCCGTCATCGAAAAAATGCGGATCATGACCCGCCTCCCGGATGATCGCATCCGGATCGAGACCGAGATCCCGCAAGGTCGGGGCGATATCCTGGGCGACACCCAGATGAATATATCCGTAAGGAAGCACCTGCCTGGAGTTCGCCACGGCGATCACCGCCCGTGATGCGAACTCTGGTCGATGACCCGGCATGGACGGAGTCACGATGTGATCGGACACCATGGCTGCTCGCAATAGGTTAAAAGAAATAATCGGAACAGGCGCACTTTAAAGCGATCAAGACCAAACTCGGGCACAAACAGCTTTGATTTTCATCAAGTTCACATATGTTAATGGACGAACGCGGCGATTCAACGAATGCGGATGACCGGCCCGCTGTCTTATCCGAATTAGTCAGCACTGGTCCCAAATTATCAAATTCGGCGATGCTCGCTTGACCGGCTTTCGCGTCGAGGGCTCCGGCAGCGGACGACGTGCGTACCTCTCTTCTGTCGTCATGGCCCCCAAATGGGCTTCGCTAAGGACTTCCCGTATCCTGCGGCCCGACAAGACCTCACACCCGAAAGGCCTGGATGGATGAATCCCGAAGCACGGCGGGTTGTCTGCATCGGCGGGGCGACCGTCGACCGGAAATACCGCACCCGCGCACCCATCCAGCCAAGGACCTCCAATCCTGCGACGGCCGAGCGCTCGTTCGGCGGAGTGGCCCGAAACGTGGCGGAGAACATCGCCCGGCTCGGGACCAAATCCTCCCTCGTCTCGCTTCTGGGAGACGACGAGAACGGGCGCGCGATCCGGACGGAGCTCACACGCCTGGCGATCGACATCCGGCATGTGGGGATCTCGGGCGACCACGCCACGGCGGAATATGTCGCCGTCCTCGAGCCCGGTGGCGATCTTTCCCTCGGGCTTGCCGACATGGCGATCTTCGATGCTCTCACCCCATCCTTCCTCCGCCGGATCTGGGCGGAGATTGCCCCGTCCTGGATCTTCGCCGATTGCAATCTGCCCTCGCCCACCCTGCACGAGCTGATCGGGCTCGCCCGGGGGCGCTGCCCGATGCTCACCATCGACGCCGTCTCGGCGGCAAAGGTCATGCGCCTGCCACGCGACCTGACCGGCGTCGGGCTCCTGTTCCTCAACATGGACGAGGCGCGGGCCCTTCTGGGCGATTCCGGCGCATCGCCCCAGGCAACGGCGGCCGCGCTGCTCGCCCGCGGCCCCGAGCGGGTCGTCCTGACGCTTGGCGGGGACGGGCTGATCGCGATGGATCGCACGGACTGCACGAGGGTCGGCGCGCTCCCGGCCTGGGTCGTGGACGCGACCGGCGCCGGTGACGCTCTCATCGCCGCCACGCTCGTCGCCCTGCTCGAAGGCCGATCCTTGGCGCAGGCCGTGCGAATGGGTACGGTAGCGGCGGCATTGACCATGGAGTGTCCGGCCAGCGTGCGCCCGGATCTCTCGCTTGCGCTGCTGGAATCCGCCATGGCGCGGGATGCCGACCGGATCGTGAAGGAGAATTCTGATGGGCCATGACAGGGTTGGCCGCTTCCTCGACGTCGCGCCTGAGGTGAGAGCGGCCCTCGACACGGGCAAAGCCGTCGTGGCTCTCGAATCCACCATCATCACCCACGGCATGCCGCACCCGCAGAACGTGGCGACGGCGCGGGAGGTCGAAGCCATCGTGCGGGAGAACGGCGCGGTCCCTGCGACGATCGCCGTCATCGCCGGGCGCATCAAGATCGGCCTCGCGGACAGGGATCTCGACTGGCTGGGAACCGCGCGGGACGTGATGAAGCTCAGCCGTGCCGACCTGCCCTATGCCGTGGCCTCGAAGCGCCACGGAGCGACGACGGTCGCCGCGACCATGATCTGCGCCCACCTCGCGGGCATTCGTGTGTTCGCCACGGGCGGGATCGGCGGCGTTCATCAGGGAGTCGAGAGCACCATGGACATCTCGGCCGATCTCGACGAACTCGCCCGGACGCCTGTCGCGGTGGTCTGCGCCGGCGCCAAGGCGATCCTCGATCTGCCGCGGACCCTGGAATATCTCGAGACGCGGGGCGTGCCGGTCGTCGGGTACCGGACCGACGAGTTTCCGGCGTTCTGGAGCCGGGCGAGCGGATTACCCATTCCCGTCAGGCTCGACACGCCCGATGCCATCGCCGACCTCATCCGCACCACGGAGGCGCTGCATCTGACAGGCGGCACCCTCGTCGCCAACCCGGTGCCGGAGGCCGCCGAGATTCCGGCGCGGGAAATGAAGGGCTTCATCGAAAAAGCGATTGCCGAGGCCGCACACCGAGGCGTGACCGGAAAGGCCGTGACGCCGTTCCTGCTGTCGTTCCTGTTCGAGTCCACCGGCGGACGCAGCTTGTCCACCAACATCGCCCTGGTCAAGAACAACGCCGCCCTGGCCGCGCGCCTCGCCGCGTCGCTGACGGGAGCGATGCCCTGAAGGCCGCTCCGGCCCGGCTCGAGGCCGATTGCTCACGTCCGATGCTCTGCGAGGTCTACGGCTGATGGTCGATGAATTGGGCCAGCAGGCTGACGAGCTGCGCCTGATGGGATGTGTCCGTCTTGGCGAAGATGGATTTCAGATGGTAGCGGACCGTCTGCTGACCTATCCGGTGCTCTTCCGCGATCTGCTGCGTATTCAGACCGCGCAGGAGTGATGCGGCGATGCGCAGCTCGGCGGGCGTCAGCTGGAAGACCTCCTGGAGCACTTTCAGAGCCAGGGGGCGCCGCTGCCCGGGGTTGCTGATCAGCAGGAGCGCGCGTGCGCCCTGGAAGATATCCGTCGCCTGCCGGATGATTGGGTAGGAATGCACCACGAGCGGAAGATCGCTGGGGCGCTGGAGAACGGCGGAGGCTGGTCCGCCCTTGCCTTCGGCGACCGGCTGAACGCTGTGCGTCACGAGTTCCTGCAGCGCCTTGTTGGCCTCCCGGTGCGGGGACCGGAGGCGGGACGAAACGATCTGCAGATGCTCTCCCAGATAGGTTTCGGCCTTCTTGTTCATCTGGATGACGCGGCCGACCCGGTCGATCAGCACGGCGCCGCAATCGAAACGCTCGAGGCTGTCGACGAGGCCCTCGGCATAGGCAAGGCTGCTCCGGGCCGTCAGGCGGGCCGCTCTCTTCACGTCCAGAAGATCGCGCCGAAGCGGGGCCAGATCCTCCTCCGAGAAAGGCTCCCGTCCGGCACGCCGGTGAACCGAGAGGTTGACGAGGACACCGCCGACCTCGTTCAGGATGGTCCCGGCGAACCAGGTGAAGCCAAGCTCCTGCAGGAAATCGGTGTAGAAGGGCAGTTGCTTCATCTCGTCTTCCGAGAAGATGTCGAGATCCGTCACGATCTCGTTGCCCTTGCGGACATATGGGACGCCGCGCGCCGCGCGGATATCGCGCTTGTGCCATCCCTCGGCGGTGAAGCGGGCACAGAACTCGTCCATCCCCTCCGAGCCGATCAGGCCCGCCAGGCAGTCGGGATAGGTCGAAAGGACGATCCCGTCAGCTCCCCAGGCCGAGCTGGCGACATTGAGAGCCCTCCCCCAGAGCTCAGGAATGATCGCCGCCTCATAAAATGCTTCCGCTACTGGCATTATGTTTTCTTTTTTCTAGGCGATTGCCGCTTCTGACAGGCCAGAAGTATCCCTCTTTCCGGCAAGGACAACATGCCTAGGCAAAGAAAGCAAACCGCTTCCCGGATGCCAGACACTTGTTGTGCGACCGAAAAGCACAGAGCAGCAGACCTACCCATTTGGATAGAGAGCCCGACCGGCGTCACTGCCCATTTGGGTAGCTAACGCTCCGGCACATACTATCCGTTTGGGTAGTGAAGACCCCATCGTGGGTATGCTCATGTCGTTTCGGAAACCACGAACAGCCCTTACCCGCGTGGTTGGCAGCGGCAGGGCACCAGCACGAATCAGAACAAGGGCCGTTCTCGACGGCCTGACGACATGGACAAGACTCGCCCAAAGGGCGAGCACTGGGGGTTTGAGATGGGTGAATTTATTACCCTGGATGTTATTGCATCCGACGATATCATCAATGCCAGCGAGGCCGGTCAATCGCTGACAATTACGGGAACGCTGCCTCAGGGCGCAGCTTTGGGCGATCACCTAACGCTCAACATTGGTGGTGTGGAATACCCAATCCCGCTTACCGAAGGTGCCACCACCTGGAGCTACACGCTGGACGCGGAGGTAGTCGGTGGCCTGCTAAGCGGTCCTGTAACAGTAAAGTTCTTTGACGGAAGCGACACAGAGCTCGACTCCGTGGAGCGTCCCCTGACGGTCGACACCGCTGCCCCGGCCGCCGGTACGCTCACCTTCTCGGGCCTCGACGACACCGGATCGAGCGCTTCGGATTTCATCACTCAAGACAAGAGCTTCGACCTCACCCTGAGCGGCAACGAGCCCGGCTCTACCGTCGCCTATGAGGTTTCCACGGATGGCGGCGCTAGCTGGACGACGACGATAGCCGCTCAGTCCGACTTGGCAGACGGCGCGTATCAGTTCCGCGCCGTGGTCACCGACGACGCAGGCAACGCATCCGTCTCGGATGTCATCTCCGTCACCATCGACAACCAGGCCCCGACAGCGCCCACGCCCGTCGTCTCGGGCAACAGCTTCTCGGTCGATGCGGGCACGGCCATTGCCGTGACCGTGGATAGCGCCCCGGTCACTGACCTGACGACCCTGTTCACCGTCACCCTGGAGAACGGCAAGGACGTTTACACCGCCAAGCCGGACGCATTCGACGGCTCAGAGTCCGTCGCCATCACCTCGACCGTGACCGACCTCGCCGGCAACGCGGGACACAAGACGCTGACGGGTCAGTCCTTCGACACCACCGCCCCGACCGTTCAGTCGGTGACGCTGAGCGACACCGCCCTGAAGGCTGGCGAAACGGCCACTGTGACGATCACCTTCTCTGAAGCGGTCGCCGGCTTCGACGTGTCCGACCTGACGGTCGGCAACGGCACGATCGGCGGGCTCGCCTCAGCCGATGGCGGAATCACCTGGACCGGGACCCTCACGCCCGACACCGACATCGAAGACGGTGACAACGTGGTGACCGTCGGCTCGGGCTTCACCGATGCCGCTGGCAACGCGGGCACGGGCCTCTCCAGCGACAGCTACGCCGTCGACACGAAAGCTCCGACTCTGACGATCACGTCGGACAAGCCCGCGCTGAAGATCGGCGAGACCGCCACGATCACCTTCACCTTCAGCGAGGATCCGGGCGCGAGCTTCGCCCTGGACGATATCGTCGTGGACGGCGGCACGCTCAGCGCCCTCTCCGGCACCGGGACGACCCGCACCGCGACCTTCACGCCGAATGACAAAACCAACGGCGGCTCGGCCAGCATCACGGTCGCGGCAGGCAAATACACCGATGCGGCTAACAACGAAGGCGGCGCAGCCGCTGCCCCGTCGCTGACCTTCGACACCTTGGCGCCAGCCGCTCCCTCGGCTCCGGTCCTGACGGCGGCAAGCGACACAGGCGCTTCCAGCAACGACGGCATCACCAGCGACACCACCCCGACCCTCACGGGCACGGCGGAAGCTGGCGCGACCGTCACCGTGTATGACGGCAACGGCGACGTGATCGGAAGCGCCACCGCTGACGCCGGTGGCAGCTGGTCGGTCACGACGAACGCCCTGACCTCCGGACAGCATTCGCTGACCGCCAAGGCAACCGATGCGGCTGGCAACGAATCTGTTGTTTCGGCTCCGCTCAACGTCACCATCGACACCACCGCTCCGGTCGCTCCGGCGGTGGCTCTGACGACCGACAGCGCTTCGGCAGGCGACAGCATCACCAACAGCGCCGCGCTGACCGTGAACGCCGAGGCAGGCGCAAAGGTCGAGTACAAGGTGAATGGCGGCGCCTGGACCGAAACCTACAATCCGAACGCTCTGGCGGACGGCGCCTACACGGTCGAGGTCCGTGCGACCGACACGGCCGGCAACGTGTCCCAGGTGAGCCAGGTGACCTTCACGCTCGACACCAAGGCTCCGGTGGATGCGGCAATTGCGGTCGCCGGTGAGGCCGATGGCCTCAACAAGGCCGAGGCCACCGATGCGGTTGCCGTGACGATCACGCCCGAAGTCGGTGCGACCATAGTGTCGGCCAAGATCGGCGGTACCGATCTCACGGTGACGGATGGGGTCTACTCCTTCGACGCAACCAAGCTGGCAGAGGGCAACCACACCATCACCGTGGTGACCAAGGATGCCGCCGGCAACGAGACCACCACCACCAAGGCGATCTCCATCGACACCAAGGCTCCGGCCGTTCCGACGGTGGCCCTGACGACCGACAGCGGTTTGGCAGATGACAGCATCACCAATAGCGGTGAGCTGACGATCGAGGGCGTGGAGAACGGCGCCACGGTCGAGTACTCGCTGGATGGAGGCACCACCTGGAGCACCACCTACGACCCGACCGGCCTCGCGAATGGTGAACACACGGTCCAGGTCCGCGCCAAGGATGACGCCGGAAATGCGTCAGCCTCGACGTCGGTCACCTTCACCCTCGACAAGACGCCTCCCGCTGAGGCCGTGATCGCCGTGGCCGGCGAGGAGAACAGCCTGAACGCATCCGAGCTCGCTGAGCCCGTGATCGTGTCCATCGATGTGGAACCTGGCATCCGGATCGTGTCGGCCACGATCGGCTCCAACGTTCATCTCACGGAGACGGATGGCGTCTACTCCTTCCACCTGCCCACGTTGAATAGCGGCAGCTACGCTATCGAAGTGGTCACGGAGGATGCCGCTGGAAACCAGACGACCACTACGAAGGTGATCACCGTCGACTCCACGCCCCCGGCGCATGCCGAGATCAACGTGGACGGTGAGACCGAGGGCCTCAACAAAGACGAGGCCACCGATGCGGTCGCCGTGACCATCGCCCCCGAAACCGGCGCGACCATCGTGTCCGCCAAGATCGGCGATACCGATCTCACGGTAACGGATGGGGTCTACTCCTTCGACGCAACCAAGCTGGCAGAGGGCAACCACACCATCACCGTGGTGACCAAGGATGCCGCCGGCAACGAGACCACCACCACGAAGGTGATCTCCATCGACACCACGGCTCCGGACGCTCCGGTGGTGGCGCTGACCCAGGACAGCGGCACGGACGGCGATCTTCTCACCAACAATGGTGCGCTGACGGTCGATGCCGAGGAAGGCGCCACGGTCGAGTACCAGGTGGATGGCGGCGATTGGATCGAGGACTACGACCCCAGCGCCCTGGATGACGGCGAGCATACGGTCGTCGTTCGCGTGACGGACAAGGCCGGCAACGTGTCGGACATCACGCCGATCACCTTCACCCTCGACAGGACCGCTCCGGCCAATGCCGCGATCACGGTCGCCGGCGAGACCGATGGCCTCAACAAGGACGAGGCTACCGACGCGGTTGCTGTGACGATCACCCCCGAAGACGGCGCGACCATCGTGTCCGCCAAGATCGGCGATACCGATCTCACGGTGACGGATGGGGTCTACTCCTTCGACGCCACTGAACTGGCAGAGGGCGATCACACCATCACGGTGGTGACCAGGGATGACGCTGGCAACGAGACCATCACCACGAAGGTGATCACCATCGACACCACGGCTCCGGTGGATGCCGCGATCACGGTCGACGGTGAGGCGAACGGCATCAGCAAGGCCGAGGCCACCGATGCGGTTGCCGTGGCGATCACGCCTGAAGCCGGCGCTGACATCGTGTCCGCCAAGATCGGCGATACCGATCTGACGGAAACGGAGGACGGCTACTCCTTCGACGCGACCGTGCTCGAAGATGGCGAACACACCATCACGGTGGTGACCAAGGATGCCGCTGGCAACCTCACCACCACCACGAAGGTGATCACCATCGACACCACGGCTCCGGATGCTCCGGAGGTGGCGCTGACCCAGGACAGCGGCACGGATGACGATCTTCTCACCAACAATGGTGCGCTGACGGTCACCGCCGAGGAAGGCGCCACGGTTTGGTATCAGGTGGATGACGGCGACTGGAGCGAGGACTACGATCCGAGCGCTCTGGCCGAGGGCGAGCATACGGTCGCAGTCCGCGTGACGGACAAGGCCGGCAACGTGTCGGACATCACGCCGATCACCTTCACCCTCGACACCGAAGCCCCGGATGCCGGCACGCTGGCCTTCGACAACCTGGACGACAATGACGGCAGCATCGACGGCATCACCCAGGACAAGACGTTCGATCTGACGCTGTCGAATATCGAGCCTGGCGCTACCGTACTCTATCAGGTGTCGAAGGATGACGGAGAGTGGGAAACCACGACCGCTGCCCAGAAGAACCTGGCCGATGGCGAGTACCGGTTCCGTGCCGTCGTCACGGATCTGGCTGGCAACAGCTCCACGACGGCCGCGATCGAGGTCACCATCGACGCCACGTCGGTGGCGCCCAAGATCACCGGCATCTCCGACGATACGGGCTCGAACGGCACGGACCGGATCACGAACGTCAACGTTCAGACGATCAGCGGCACGGCCGAAGTGGACAGCAAGGTCCTGGTGATCCTCTCCGGCGACAACGGTCAGGAATACCAGTTCTGGACGGTTGCGGACGCGGGCGGGAAGTGGGAGCTGCCTTCGACCGGCGATCTGCCCGACGGCACCTACACCGTCACGGCTGCATCGTTCGACAAGGCTGCGAACGGACGCGTCACCAACTCCACCTACCGCTTCACCGTCGACACTCAGGGCCCGACCGTCGAGTCGATCGCCATGAGCGACACGGTGCTGAGGACCGGCGAGACGGCTGGCGTGACCATCACGTTCTCGGAGAAGGTGAAGCTGAGTCTGGACGACCTCGAGGTGGAAAACGGAAAGTTGTCCAACCTTGCCTCCGCAGACGGCCTGACCTGGACGGCGACGTTCACGCCGACTGAAGGCTTCGAGGGCGTGGCGAACGTCATTACCGTGAAGGACGGCTTCGCGGACGTGGCGGGCAATGCGGGCACCGGGGAGATCAGTGGGAACTTCGTCATCGATACGAAGAACGACAAACCCACGGATATCGCCCTCTCCGGGGCGCTCGTTGCCGAGTTCGCAGCCAAGGGGACCGTCATCGGGACCCTCACGGCCGAGGATTCGGATCCTGAGGAAACCTTCACCTACAAGCTGCTCGACAGCGCAGGCGGGCGGTTCGCGATCAGCGGGAACAAGCTGGTGGTTGCGAACGGTGTCGCCCTCGACTTCGAGCAGGCGAAGAGCCACAAGGTGAAGGTGCAGGTGACGGACGCCAAGGGCGGGACCTACATCGAGTACCTCACCATCGGCGTCACCGACGTCGCGGTCGAGAAGGTCGTCGGCACCTCCGGAAACGACGTCATCGTCGGCGGAGCCAAGAACGACACTCTCTCCGGCGGCAGCGGCAACGACAAGCTGTATGGCGGCCTGGGCAACGATCTCCTGAACGGTAACGCAGGCAAGGATGTGTTCGTGTTCAACACGACGCTGAACGCCAAGTCGAACGTGGACACCATCACCGCCTTCAGCGTGACGGACGACACGATCCACCTGGAGAACGCCATCTTCAAGAAGCTCACCAAGACGGGCACGCTGAACAAGGACTTCTTCACCATCGGTCCGAAGGCGAAGGACGCGAACGACTACATCATCTACGACAACAAGACCGGCGCGCTCTCTTACGATGCCGACGGGTCTGGCAAGGGTGCTGCGGTCAAGTTCGCTCAGCTCGACAAGAACCTGAAGATGACCTACGCCGACTTCATCGTCATCTAAAGGCCAACCAAAAAATGAGCCTCCCCGGAGCGATCCGGGGAGGCTTTTTGTTTGGGGAGCACGGGAATTTTAAAGGGCGACCGGAACCGCTTCGCGGAAAAATGCTCTAGATCACTATGAAATCACTGTGCGTGATTGCAAGACCCGGCTTGAGCTTCTCGAACAGAATGGGACTGGAATGCCCCCGATCCATCCGGATCGTACGACAGGGTGCCCCTGTTCCCGCTGTAGATGATGTAATCGTTCTTATCGTGCGCCTTGCTGCCGACAACGAAGACGCTCGGGCTCAGCACGCCCGTTCTGGTCAGCTTCTTGAGAATGGCATTGTTCAGCCTGGTCGCACCGTCGGCGACATCGCAATCCGTGATCGTGGTGACATCAGGAACCCCGGCGACGCGATAGGCACGCCGTGCGAGGAACATGACGATATGTCCCTCGTTTAATGAACCTTGTACCAGGGCAAAATTCCTGGAAGATCAGCCTGCCCAATGCTGGAGAGCAGCATAAAAAATCAGGCCGCGGAACGAACCTCCGGCTCTTCGTCGGCAACCTCTGTCGAGCTGCGCTCGAGCTGAACCGCGTAAGCCGCCTCCAGGCCGCGGAAACGAAGGGCGTCGTCGGCGTCGTCCGACAGGCCGGAGACGACCGGCACTCTCTCGGCGAAGCGGGCAAGGGCGCTGCGCAGAATGCGCACGTTCCTGGACACGGGATGAACGCCGGCCACGGCATCCTTCACGGTCTCCCGGGCAGCGGCGTAGAGATCGTCTACGGCGGCTTCGACGCCCGGGTCGCGGCTCAGGAGGCTCATGGTGTTGATGAGCAGGACGCGCAAATCCCGCAGGTCGGTTTCGTTCCCCTGCCCCGCGATCGCCTCCGTCACCACCTCAACAGCCGCGATCCTCTCACGGATCGTGTCTGCGAAACTCTTTTCGGTCATGAGCGCTACCCCCGGTGAATCGCCTGGAACACTTCCATCGGCCGCGGGAAAAGAATGCGCGCGCATGGTTAACGAATGCTTACGGAGACGGCGAAAGCCATTGTTCTACCGGCCTTTCGAAACCGGATCATTCCGGCCGGAAAAGGGCGCATACGCGGATCGGCGGCAAGGACGGCGCCTCAACACCCCTGGCAGATGCCCTCCTTGGCCTTCTCCTCCAGTTCCCGGCCTTCCTCGAGGAGCTTTTGCTCTCTTGTAGAGGGCGGGACGGCCGAGGGCTGCCCCGGACGCTGGTTGTTGCCGGAGATGCCGCCCGTGGTCGTGGCGGCCGCATTGTTCTCCGCAGCGCCGCCCGTGCTGCCCTCGCTGCCCGGCGGAGGGGTCGGCGGAGTGTTCGCCCCATCCGGCGGCGGCGAAGTCCGGCGTGCATTGGTCGCGGGGCTGGCGGGGGTCTGCGCGCCCGGCATGGGACGCGAGAGCGTGGAGGTGCTGTCGGGCGTGGGAGCCGTGCCCGTCGACGGGGCTGTCGTCATGCCGCCGGACGATGATCCTGTGCTGCCGGTGGAGGACCCTGTGCCGCCGGAGGTTCCTGTGCTGCCGGAAGAGGATCCCGTGCCACCCCCACCGGAGCCCGAGCCTCCGGATGACGAGCCCTGGGCCCAGGCAGTGCCGGCCGCGAGGCCGGCGACGATCCGAACGGCTGGAATCGTGAAGCGCATGTGCTTCTCCCGACAAGGGTTCCGCACATCAACTCTGCGCAGGCTCGGGAAGTTTCAGATCAGCGACGCCATACCACAAGGCTGACGGGGCCCGCCGGATCAATCACCTGCCGATTGCCGGGCCTGAGGCCCGCCCCGGCGAGGATCGCCTCGGCTCTCGTTCCGCCCTCGCATCCCGAGAAAAGCGGGACGCCATCGGGGACGACGGTTCCCTCGGCCCGCGTGAGATGGAAGGCGTCGTAACCGATCTGAAGGAAGAGATCGAAAACCCGCCGCCCTCCCGGCACCGCGACTCGGCCGCCATAGGGCAGAACCATGCGAACGGCCTCCTCCCACGACAGAGCCTGCGGGTTCCACCACCAGCCGTCCGCGCGCCTCTCGATTCCCCGCGACGAGGAGGACAGGATCATGCGGGTCCGGTTTCGGGGATTCGGGTTCGCCTCGTGCCCCAGACGCCCCAGGACCGTCAGGTCGGACCGGTTGAGCTCCGCCTGGAAATAGGCCCAATCCGCATCGTTGCGCAGCACGTCCGGCGTCCGGCCCGTCGCATCGGCAATGCAATCGTTGTCCGAGACGATGGCATAGCCATGGATTTCAATGCGGGACATCGGTCACCTTTCCTCGGGAGCGCGGACGAGCGCTGCCAGCGTCAGACCCATGGCACTGGCGCGTTCAAGACACGCCAAAGCGCAGGCGCGCCGAGTGGTAGCGCAAAGCATGTCGCGCTGTCGATGGCATGGAACCGGGACGGTTTTATGGGATGCCATGGGGATGGCGTCCGGTTCCCCTTGCAAGCTCTCCGTGAAAATCCGAAGAAAGCTGTCAGAGAAAGACGAGACGGACACGATGCGCATAGCCACCTGGAACGTGAACTCGATCAAGCAGCGACTGGATCATCTCGCCACCTTCGTGAAGAGCGCCGATCCCGACGTGCTTTGCCTCCAGGAGCTGAAATGCATGGACGAGGCGTTTCCCAGGGCCGAGGTCGAGGCGCTCGGCTACAACGTCGTCACCCACGGCCAGAAGACCTATAACGGCGTCGCGATCCTCTCCAAGCGCCCGCTCGAGGATGTGCGGCGAGGGCTGCCGGGGGACGAAGGCGACGAGCAGGCCCGCTACCTCGAGGGCATCGTCCCCACGTCGGAAGGCGTCGTGCGGGTCGCCTCCATCTATCTGCCCAACGGCAACCCCATCGGCACGCCCAAATTCGACTACAAGCTCGCCTGGATGGACCGGCTGAACACCCATGCGCGCCGCCTTCTCGCGCTGGAGGAGCCCCTCGTGCTCAGCGGCGACTACAACGTGATTCCGGACCCCAAGGACGCGGCCAATCCTGAGGCATGGGCGAACGATGCCCTCTTCCAGCCGGAAAGCCGCAGAAAATTCCGGGAACTGCTGAACCTGGGTTTCTCGGATGCCCTGCGCGCCTGCAGCGACCAGGCGGGGCTCTACTCGTTCTGGGATTATCAGGCGGGAGCCTTCCAGCGGAACAACGGCATCCGCATCGACCATCTCCTCCTGTCTCCGCAGGCGCAGGACAGGCTCACAAGCGCGTCGATCCGCAAGGAAGTGCGCGGCTGGGACAAGCCCTCCGACCACGTGCCCGTGATGGTGGATCTGGAGATCGCCTAATCGCCGTCAGCGCGACGACAGGTCCGCATCGAACGCCGCGCGATCCGATGCTCTAGTGGCGCGACTGGATGTATTGCTCGAGAAGAGCGAGGGCGAGCTTGCGGTCGCTCTCGTCGGCGGACGAGAAGGCTTCCTGATACAGGCTCTCGATCCATTGGTCCTTGCCGGAAGCCGCCGCGGATTCGCGGGCGAGCGTCAGCCACATGAGCCCCTTGGCCCGCTGGCGCGGCACGCCCTGGCCATTGATCAGCATATGTCCGAGGAGCGCCTGGGACGGGGAATGCCCCTTCTCGGCCGCTAGGTTGAACCAGCGCGCGGCCTGCCGCACATCCTGGGAAACGCCCGTTCCTTCCATGTAGAGGCGGGCGAGATTGTACTGGGCGTTGGAATCACTGAAATAGGACGCGGCGTAGTTGAACATCTCCACGGCCCGGCCCGGATTGGCCGTCACGTAGGTGCCCTTGATCCCGTCGAGAAAATAGGAGCCGAGCGCCACGAAGGCGCTTGAGACGACCATCGCGTTCGGAGAATCCGGGCTCTCGTCCGCATGCTGGTCCGCGAGCCTGGAAAAATATTCGAATGCCCTCAGGTCGTCGTGCTCGACGCCGTCGCCATCCGCATACATCCGCCCCAGCTTCCAGAGCGCCAGGGTGTGCCCCTGTCCCGCCGCGTATTCGAGCGCTGCAGCGGCGCCGAGCTTGTCGCCCGCGTTGTAATCGCGCATCCCTGTGCGCAGGGCCTCGCGGACCGAGCCGTATTTCACGGTCGGAACTAGGCCGGGCGCGAGCGCCGGCGTGAGAGGCTGAGGACGCGGCGCGGCGTCGAGAGCAAAGGCAGAAGACGAGCCGAGCAAGACCAACGCGCAGACGGCTACCGTCATGTGACGGTTCATCAACTTCGATATGTCGATCAGGCGCGCGTGCATGGATTTTTATCTCTTTTCCATCCGGTTCTCACGAGAGCCCCCACCAGGATGGAACTTTCGTGATCTGCCATGTGCTGCGCCACCGATGCAATGATCCTCGCAACAGGCCGTCCGACAGAGTTAATCGGCAATACCCCTGGAGCGCTTCGTCATAAAGCGTTGGTTTAGAAGCACTTTAGCTGGCTTTTACAGGTGATCGCCCTTTATGGCGGGATCGCGGCGACGCTCGGGCCAAGAACGGCAGGATGAGGAAGGTTTCTGGGTGTTGCTTGGAGGCAACAAATTCAACCACCTGTCGGATACTCTATAACAGACCTTCCGGCCCGGCATTCACCACTTCCCTATACGGAAAGTCTAACCGATGATTCCGCTAGGTAAGGTGCGGGCGCGCACAAAGCCCGCGTATCCTAAGCTTCGACTTCAGCCGACGAGAACCAGACCTGCTCGTAGACGGCCAGTGCGGTTCGGTCGGGAAGGCGGTCGCTGACGAGCCAGACCGAGCGTACGGCGCCAAGGTCGGCCTCGGCAGGCTTGCCGGCAGACTTGGAACGCTCCGTCGTCCCGCTGCACGAAATGAAGCCCACGGTCATGAGCGGCCTCGCGCTGAAGCCCCTTGTCCTGCGACGGACCAGAATGGCAGGCCCCCAGCCCTTATGGGGCTGCCATGGAAAGATGAGCCGCCCGCCCGGCTTGAGGGCCTTCAGCCATTCGGCATCCGGCGCCACGACGCCGGCATTGACGTAGATCACGTCCGCCTCGGGCAACGGCCGCCCGAAAGCCGATCCGGCATGGACGGTCACAGGGGTGTACCCCGCCAGGTTGCGCGCCGCCTGCGCGGCGAGGTCAGCCTCGTACTCGAAGGCGTCCACATGGCCGCCAGGCTCCACGAGATGCGCCAGGATCGCCGTGTAGTATCCTGTCCCTGCACCCACATGGACCACCGTTTCACCCGGCTGGGGGCTCACCGCGTCGAGCCAGGCGGCATGAAGCGCGGGTTCGCCGTTGTTGATGCCGCGCTCGGGATCGATGGCGATCAGGACGTTGTCGTAGATGGCGGCGATGTCCGACGTCGGGACAGCCACTCCCGCGCTGATGGTGGTCCATGGGGGCGGAGGCACAAATGCCTCGCGGGGAACCGTGGCGAACGCCCTCTCGATGCGCCTGTCACGAAGATCGGTCAGGCGCGCGATCTGCTCGGCGTAGTCGGAGCGGTATGTCTCAAGCGCGCTCGTAGGCATGCCGTGAAAATCCCGACGAACCCCGGCCGGTTCCGAAAGCGAGCCCCATTCTGCACCTTACATCCTGAACACGCCGAATTTCGTTTCCGGAACGGGGGCGTTCAAGGCGGCGGAGAAGGCCAGCGCCAGCACCCGGCGGGTCTCGGAGGGCAGGATGATGCCGTCGTCCCAAAGCCGGGCCGTTGCATGATAAGGAGAGCCCTCCTCCTCGTACTTGCTGCGGATGGGAGCCTTGAACGCCTCTTCCTCTTCCGCGCTCCAGCTCTTGCCTTCGGCTTCGAGGTTGTCGCGCCGCACGGTGGCGAGGACGCTCGCCGCCTGCTCGCCGCCCATCACCGAGATGCGCGAATTCGGCCAGGTGAACAGGAAGCGCGGAGAATAGGCGCGGCCACACATGCCGTAATTGCCCGCGCCGAACGAGCCGCCGACGAGCAGCGTGATCTTCGGCACCTGGGCGCAGGCCACGGCCGTGACGAGCTTCGCGCCATCCTTGGCGATGCCGCCCGCTTCGTACTGACGGCCGACCATGAATCCGGAGATGTTCTGGAGGAAGAGCAGCGGGATGCGCCGCTGGCAGCACAGCTCGATGAAATGCGCGCCCTTCTGCGCACTTTCCGAAAACAGGATGCCGTTGTTGGCGACGATGCCAACCGGCATGCCCCAGATCCGGGCGAAGCCCGTCACGAGCGTGGTGCCATAGAGCCGCTTGAATTCGTCGAACTCCGAACCATCGACGAGGCGCGCGATGACCTCGCGGATGTCGTATTGCTTCTTGAGATCGGTGGGCACGATCGCATCGAGATCGTCGATCGCGTATTTCGGCTCCACCGGCTCGGCGAGATCGATGTCGATCCGCTTGCGCGTGTTGAGCGTGCCGACGATGCGGCGCACGATGGCCAGCGCATGCACGTCGTCGGTGGCGTAATGATCCGCGACGCCCGACTGGCGGGCATGGACGTCCGCGCCGCCGAGATCCTCCGCCGAGACCACCTCGCCCGTCGCCGCCTTGACCAGGGGTGGGCCGCCCAGGAAAATCGTGCCCTGGCGGCGCACGATGACGGTCTCGTCCGACATGGCGGGCACATAGGCGCCGCCTGCTGTGCAAGAACCCATGACGCAGGCGATCTGCGGGATTCCCATCGAGGACAGGGTCGCCTGGTTGTAGAAGATGCGGCCGAAATGGTCGCGATCCGGAAAGACCTCCGTCTGGTGCGGCAGGTTCGCGCCGCCGGAATCGACCAGATAGATGCAGGGCAGACGGTTCTCGCGGGCGATCTCCTGCGCGCGGAGATGCTTCTTCACGGTCATCGGATAATAGGTGCCGCCCTTGATGGTCGAATCGTTGCAGACGATCATGACCTCGCGGCCTTCGACCCGCCCGATGCCGGTGATGATCCCGGCCCCGTGAATGGCGTCCTCGTACATGCCGTAGGCCGCGAGAGAGCCGATCTCCAGGAAGGGAGCGCCCGGATCGATGAGGCGCATCACCCGCTCGCGCGGTAGCAGCTTGCCGCGTGCGAGATGGCGCTCCCGGGCCTTCGCAGGCCCGCCCTCGGCGGCGGCCTGCCGCTTGGCCTGGAGATCGTGGGCGAGGTCCGCCCAGGCGGCGCGGTTCGCCCGCGCATTGTCCGACGTGAGGTCGGCGGAAGTGGCTATGACGGGCACGGCGTCAGGCTCCCTGTTGTGGTGGCTCCTTCACGGCTGAACCGGAGGGCTCTCCGTCAGTCGCCGGGACGAGGGAGCCCTCACAGCGCCGTCGTGAAGCTGTCGTCAGCCCTTGGCCCGGATGACGGTCTCTCTCTGGATGACCTTGGAGCCGCAGCGATAGGCGATGCCGCGCACGAGGGACCAGTCCTGAGAGGTCTGCTGCAGATAAAGATGCGTGCCGCCCAGGGCGACCACCGCCTCCTTCATGCCGTCGAACGCAGAGCCGAAGCCGGGGGTGGTCGGAACCACGGGGCTCACCTCTCCGAGGCGCTGGCATACCCGCACGTCGGCAGGAGAATCGACGACCTTCACCAGATCCGTCGGATCGGGATGATAACTGCAGGCCGAGACGCCGAGGAGAAGAAGGGAAGCAAGGAGGGTGCGCTGCATGAAATATCCGCCAATGATCATCCGTTTGCTCTAGCTTAGAGCACGAAGCGGCCAGGAGGAGAAGCCTGACCATGGCGGATGTGAAAAACTACCCCTCGTGGCCAGGAAGCAACGGTGCCTCCACTCTTTCGGTCGGGCCGAAGATGTCCTCGAAGGCTTTGCGCATGACCGCGTCGACCTCCGGCATGGTCACGGGAATCCCAAGATCCACCAGACTCGTCACCCCATGTTGGGTCACGCCGCAGGGAACGATGCCGCTGAAATGGGAGAGGTCCGGCTCCACGTTGAGGCTGATCCCGTGAAAGGTCGCCCAGCGCCGGACCCGGATGCCGATGGCCGCGATCTTGTCCTCGGTCGTCTCGCCCTTGTCGGGACGGCGCACCCACACGCCGACCCTGTCCTCCCGGCGCTCGCCCCGGACGTTGAATTCCGCGAGCGTCCCGATCAGCCAGGCTTCGAGGGCCGCCACATAGCGCCGCAGATCGGGCTGCCGGCGTTTCAGGTCGAGCATCACATAGGCCACGCGCTGGCCGGGGCCGTGATAGGTGTATTGCCCTCCCCGCCCAGTCTGATGAACCGGAAACCGGTTCGGATCCACCAGATCCGCGGGCTGCGCCGAGGTTCCGGCCGTATAGAGCGGAGGATGCTCCACGAGCCAGACGAGTTCGCGCGCCTCGCCGTCGGCGATGGCCTGGACCCGCGCCTCCATGAAGGCGACCGCCGCCTCATAGGGCGTCAGCCCCTCGGAGATCGCCCATTCCACGGAATCGGATCCGCTCTCGCTCAAAAACCGATCGGCCAAGCTGTCCCGCAGGTTCGACACCTTCTCACCTTCTGCTCAATGTCGCGATGTTGTGGGCCCGGAAAACCACGACGGTCAACACGCGATTCCCCCCGAACCCGCCCTTCATATGGGGATTGATGGTCTCGCGATGCACATCTTCCCATAGGAAATGTCGAGTTTCGCGACAGAGTGAAAAGATGGGCTTGCGGCGCCCGGATCGATCTGTTAGAGCCACCACCACTTCGGGAGCGACACTCCTGAAGACGAGTTCCGCGGCCATGGCGGAATTGGTAGACGCGCTAGCTTGAGGTGCTAGTGGGGAGACCCGTGGAGGTTCGAGTCCTCTTGGCCGCACCAACTCATCGGATGCCTTCGGGCATGACAAGAAGGCCCCCTTCCGGGGCCTTTTTTGTTGCGCATTCCCCATAACGCACTAGGTTCCCGAAGCTCACTCTCGTGAACCTGAATCAATCTTGCAGGAACGGCGACTAACCAATCCCCTGAACGAGACTTTCAGGCGCGTTGCACCCATGCCCTCACGCCCCTAAAAGGCCCGCTCACTATTCCGAGGACAGGCTCATGCTGGAAGTCGACAACAACCCGACTCTTCCACCGCCCAACGGGCCGGTTCCTCAGCCTCTGACCTTCCGGGACGAGGAAGGCGAACTCAATCCGGAATTCCTCGCCGCCGCCTCCGACGCCATCGACGCGTCCGATTCCGAGCGCCTGCAGCAACTGGTGGAGGACTTCCACGAATCCGAACTCGGCGACCTCCTCGAAGCGCTGGCGCCGGAACAGCGCCCGCGCCTGATCGAGCTGCTCGGATCGGCCTTCGACTTCACCGCGCTCACCGAGGTGGACGAAGCCGTCCGCGAGGAGATTCTCGAAGAGCTCGAAACCTCGACCGTCGCGGAAGGCGTGCGCGACCTCGATTCCGACGACGCCGTCACGATTCTCGAAAGCCTGCCGGAAGAGGAAAAGGCCGAGGTTCTCGATCAGCTTCCGGCCATGGAGCGCGTCGCCCTCCAGCGCTCCCTCGACTACCCGGAAGACAGCGCCGGCCGGCGCATGCAGACCGAGTTCATCGCCGTGCCGCCCTTCTGGACGGTGGGCCAGACCATCGACTTCATGCGCGAGACGGCGGACCTGCCCGATACGTTCTACGAGATCTTCGTCATCGATCCGGCGGGGCATCTTCTCGGCGCGGTCGCCCTCGACCGGCTGCTGCGCTCGAAGCGTCCCATCACGATCCAGGAGATCATGGACGACGAGCCGGACCGGGTGGAGGCCACAGACCACCAGGAGGACGTCGCCCGCCTCTTCGAACGGTTCAACCTCGTCTCCGCCGCCGTGGTGGATGCCGAGAACCGCCTCGTCGGCGTGATCCTGGTCGACGACATCGTCGACGTGCTGGAAGAGGAGGCCGATGCCGACATCAAGCAGCTCGGCGGCGTGAAGCCGGAAGAGGAACTGTCGGACACCGTCTTCTACATTCAGCGCAGCCGCTTCCCCTGGCTCTTCGCCAACATGTGCACCGCCTTTCTGTCAGCGGGCGTCATCCGCATGTTCGAGCATTCGCTGCAGCACATGGTGGCGCTCGCCATCCTCATGCCCATCGTCGCCTCCATGGGCGGCAATGCGGGAACGCAGACCATGACGGTGGCTGTCCGGGCGCTGGCCACCCGCGATCTCGGACGCTCCAACGCCTGGCGCATCATCTCGCGCGAGGCGGCGGTCGGCCTTCTCAACGGCATCGTCTTCGCCGTCATCATGGGCGGCCTGGCGGCTTTGTGGTTCCAGACACCCGAGATCGGCCTCGTGATCGGGCTCGCCCTCATCACCGTCCTGATCTTCGCGGCGCTCGGCGGCATCTTCGTGCCCCTGGGGCTCAACCGCCTCGGCGTGGACCCCGCCGTCTCCTCCGGCCCCTTCGTCACCACCATCACCGATATCGTCGGCTTCTTCTCCTTCCTGGGTATAGCCACGCTGTGGTTTAATCTGTAATAGGATTTCAAGAGCTTGGTCGTAAGGAGGATGTTAACCCGTTTGGGGGCATCCCTGGTGCGATCAAGTTCTGCGTTCCTGACAGATAAGCCCGATGACGACACGCCGCCGTTCCTCCCGCCGCTCCAGAAGCTCCGGTCTGACGACGATCTTTCGGGCTGCCCGCCTCGGCACCCTGACTGCCATCGCATTCGGACTGGCCTCCTGCGCGATCTCCCCCACGAGCCGCTACCCGGCCAAGGGCGACGCGCGCCCGCACCAGGGCGTTGCGACCGCCCACAGGCTCCCGATCCACGGGGTGGACATCTCCAAGTGGCAGGGACCGGTGGATTGGGCGTCGCTGCGTCAGGCGGGGACGAAATTCGCCTTCATCAAGGCCACCGAAGGCGGGGACCACATCGACAGCCGCTTCATGGAAAACTGGCACGGCGCGAAGAAGGCCGGCGTTCCGCGCGGGGCCTATCACTTCGTGTTCTGGTGCCGTCCGGCCCACGAGCAGGCGGCTTGGTTCAAGAGGAACGTGCCGGCCGACCCGGAGGCCCTCCCCCCGGTCCTCGACGTGGAATGGAACGGCCAGTCCGTAAACTGCCCGAAGAAGGTTCCGCGCGAGCAGGCCCTCGCCATGATCGGCGTGATGCTGCGCGAGATGGAAGCGCACACTGGCAAGCGCCCGATCATCTACACAGACATCACCTTCCATAAGGAAATCTTGGAAGGCGAGTTCACCGATTATCCCTTCTGGATCCGCAGCACCGCCGCAGAGCCGCACGAGCGCTACGCCGACCGCCGCTGGACCTTCTGGCAATTCACCACCACCGGCCGCGTGCCGGGCATCGACGGCGACGTGGACCGCAATACGTTCTACGGCACCGAGAACCAGTGGCGCATGTTCGTCCAGAGCGCCTGCGACCCGCGCGACTACCGCAGGCTCGCCTCTGCCGGAAAGTGCCAGGGTCTCGATCCGGTCCAGACGGCGAGCATCGACGACTAGGCTCGACAGAACCTCGACATACGCGCTTTCCTCTCCCAACCCTCGCGGGCATGTCCGCGAGTGGGCTTACCTGCACCATAAGTTGTACCGCCCCCTCGCCTGCATAGGGAGGGATTGAGGATAGAGGGCGGAAAGTCAGAGCGATGCGCATGCTCAAGAATGCACAACCGTCGCGACCGCGCGCTCCCTCTCCCTGAGGGAGAGGGTTGGGGTGAGGGGTGACAGGTCTTTCCGGAGAGCGCGCAACCCTCACCCGACGCTCCGACGCGCGTCGACCTCTCTCGCACGGGAGAGGTTGGGTCTGCGTCTTGCTGGATGTAGGCTCATCTAGCCGCTCCCTCGCCCCAAGGGGAGGAAAAGGGCGGTGGGCTGCGAGACATTCTCAAATGTCGGACGTGACAGCACCCCGTCCGCGGCTTTCCCCTTCTGAATTTCGAGCATTGTTCGACGCAAAAACGGTGCCCTTGGGACCCGATGCTCGATCAGAAGGCGGAACAACGTTCACGCCCACCGATTTCGCCGGATCGAGCGCATCTTCTGATTGAACCTCCCCGTTCGGAGAGTTCCCAGAAGGAGGAAAAGTTTCATAGATGCTCCGGTGGCTTGGCCACTTGGAGGGGCATTATGAGTACAACCGACGATTCTCCATCCATCGTGGGGACGGATTACGACGATTTCATCAGAGCGCCTGCGGAGGGTACCTCCATCGCGGGGCTCGGCGGGAACGATTGGCTCGACGGAGGCGATGGGGACGACACCCTCGACGGCGGCGCCGGCAACGACGTGCTGAATGGGGGATGGGGCAACGACACCTACATCTGGCAGCCCTATGGCGGGCACACATGACGTCATCTTCGATGGCATGGGTGACGACACGATCCGGATCGATGCGACGTCGGCCCAACTGACCTTCACGCAGGATCCGAACACGACCACGCTGCGGATCACCTCCGGCGAGGCGGTCCTCGAAGTCCAGGGCTATTTCAACCCCACGCTCCACATCGAGAAGATCGTCTTCTCGGATGGAACCGTCTGGCATCTCGATGAGGTGCTGGCGGCCGTGTCCGGTGAGGCCCCGCCTCCTCCGCCGGAAGAGCCCCCACCGCCGCCCGAGGAGCCGCCTCACTGGCCGGGGGAAATCCACGGCACTTCCGGTGACGATGCGCTTGTCGGCTCCGACGAGGACGACCACATCTTCGGATACGAGGGCAACGACACCCTTGTCGGGGGCAACGGCCACGACGTCCTTTTCGGCGGTGACGGCAACGACGTTTACGTTTGGGACGGCGGCAGCGACGACGTCATCGTCGACAACAGCGGCGACGACACTGTGCGCATCGACTTCGACGGCTCCATCACCTGGTCCTATGCGATCGGGGACGACGATCTGCTCCTCGCCACGTCCAATGGCGTGCTCACCGTCATGGACTTCTACAGCGAAGCGAGCAGCATTCAGCGCTTTGTCTTTTCGAACGGCGACGTTCTGACCCGCGCGGATGTTCTGGAGCGCCTGCCCTATCCGCCTCCTGGCGATCCCTCTCCGCCGGAAAACCCGCCCGGAATGATCGAAGGTACCAACGGCAACGACGTGCTCGTGGGCGGCGATGAGGACAACATCATCCTCGGTCATGACGGCGATGACACCCTCATCGGCGGCAACGGCAACGATGTCCTTCAGGGAGAAGCCGGCAACGATGTCCTGCAAGGCGGGCACGGCGACGATGTCTACGCCTGGGGCCCCGGCGCATCCGGCAACGATGAGATCATCGACGACGGCGGCACCGACACGCTCGTGCTGGATTTCTCGCACAGCGAAGTCACTTTGGCCCGCGGGGCGAACGATGCGGATCTGATCATCCTGCGCAATGGCGAGAGCGTCACGATCAGGAACTACTTCCTGGCCGGAGAAGACGGCGGCTATGTGGAGAACCTGATCTTCGGGCCCGATCACGTCGTGTGGCATCTGGAGGATGTGGTCCGAATTCTCGACGGGCATCCGCCGGAAGAGCCCCCGCCGCCGCCCGAGGAGCCGCCTCATTGGCCACGGGAAATCCACGGCACCTCCGGAAACGATGTGCTTGTCGGCGGAGACGACGACAATCTCATCTACGGATACGACGGAAACGACACTCTCGACGGCGGCGCCGGCCGGGATCTGCTCGAAGGCGCTGAGGGCGACGACACCTATATCTGGGGCCCGGGCAAGGGCAGCGATGTGGTGCGCGATTACGGCGGAGACGACAGGGTCGTCATCGATGCTACGCCGGATCAGCTGAAGTTCTATACGCACCTGGGCGAGCCGGGCTATCCGCTCATCATCCAGTTCGGCGACGACATCGAGGCGCGCCTCTACATCGAAGGATACTTCAGCGACGAGCCCTTCAAGAACGGTCAGATCGAGAAGCTCGTCTTCGCAAATGGTGTCGAGTGGAGCCTGAACGACGTTCTTGCCGTGCTCCAGGAGGCGCCCGGCCCCTGGCCAAGCCCGTTCCCTGACCCGGACCCATCGCCCAATCCGGAACCCATCCCGGATCCCGAAGACCCACCTCCTCCGCCGCACGAGGATCCGGCTCCGAATCCGAAGCCCGATCCGGATCCCGAAGACCCGCCTCTGCCTCCTCAGGAGGGCGATCAGCTCATTCTCGGCACGACCGGCAATGACATCCTCCAGGGCGGCCTGGGCAACGATACGCTCGACGGCGGCGCCGGAGACGACATGCTCATGGGCGGGGCCGGCAACGACACCTATCGCTGGGCCTTCGGCGGCGGCAACGACACCATCGCGGATTCCAATGGCGTCGATACCTTGAGCATCCTCGCCGCGTCCAGGGAGGTCTCCGTCTCCAGGACAGGCGACGACCAGGCCGATCTGGCGATCTTCCTGCATGGCCAGAGGCTCGTCATCGACGACTACTTCGTCGTGACCCCCAATGGCGGTTACCTCGAGAACATCGCGTTCTCGGACGGCGCGGTCTGGGAGATCGACGACGTGTGGCAGGCCCTCAAGAATGGCAGCCGCGGCGACGATTTCATCAAGGCCGGACAAGGCAAGGACGTTCTCACCGGCAAGTCCGGCAAGGATATCTTCGCCTTCGGCAGCGCCGCGGATGCGGGCAAGGGTAAGGGGCGTGCGCTCATCACCGACTTCACGCACGGCCAGGACCGCATCGATCTGAGCAAGATCGACGCCAACGTCACCAAGAAAGGCAACAACGCCTTCACGAAGCTCCTGTTCGGCAACAAGAAGTTCACGGCGGCCGGCCAGTTGCTCTACAAGGACGGCATCATCTACGGCAACACGGACAAGGATGCCGCCGCGGAGTTCGAGATCAAGATCGGCAACAAGGCCCATCTCAAGATCGGAGACTTCATCCTGTGAGGATCTGAGAAAAACCGACCGGCTTTTCTCCTTTCCGGAGCGAGAAGAGAAGGTGGTCCTCGAGCTCCCCCGTCCAACGACGGGGGAGTTTTATTTTGCCGAGGCCGTCTCCCATCGCCGTGCTTTCGGCCTTGCTCTATTTTCCAATTGGCGTCAGCTTGAAAAGGGCAGCAACGCTGACCAAAATAGCGGGGACAAAATCAATGCCCGTCGCGGGTCCGGCCATCCCGGATCGCGGAATGGAGCCGGAGGGAAGAATGCTACGCAACGCCCAAGCCTTCAATTTCGACCTCGGCGAGACCGCCGATGCGATCCGCGAGACCGTGCGCGACTTCGCGCAGGAGAAGATCGCGCCCCGCGCCGAGGAGATCGACCGCACGAACCAGTTCCCACGCGATCTCTGGCCTCAGATGGGCGAGCTCGGCCTCCATGGCATCACGGTCGAGGAGGAATACGGCGGCACCGGCCTCGGCTATCTCGAGCACGTGATCGCGATGGAGGAGATCTCCCGCGCCTCCGCTTCCGTCGGCCTCTCCTACGGCGCACATTCCAATCTCTGCGTCAACCAGATCCGCCGCAACGGCACGGACGATCAGAAGCGCCGCTATCTGCCGAAGCTGATTTCCGGCGAGCATGTGGGCGCGTTGGCGATGTCGGAGCCCGGCTCCGGATCAGATGTGGTCTCCATGCGCACCCGCGCGAACAAGCGCGGGGACCGTTACGTTCTCAACGGCAACAAGATGTGGATCACCAACGGGCCCATTGCCGAGACTCTCGTGGTCTACGCCAAGACTGATCCGGAGGCCGGCCCGCGCGGCATCACGGCCTTTCTCATCGAGAAAAGTTTCAAGGGCTTTTCCACGCACCAGAAGCTCGACAAGCTCGGCATGCGCGGCTCCGATACCTGCGAACTGGTGTTCGAGGATTGCGAGGTGCCGGAGGAGAACGTGCTGGGTCAGGTCGGCAAGGGCGTGAACGTGCTCATGTCGGGCCTCGACTACGAGCGCGCCGTGCTCGCCGCGGGGCCTTTAGGCATCATGCAGGCCTGCATGGACGTGGTGCTTCCCTACATTCACGAGCGCAGGCAGTTCGGCCAGCCCATCGGGGAATTCCAGCTCGTCCAGGGCAAGGTCGCCGACATGTACGTGACCATGAACGCCGCCAAGGCCTATGTCTATGCGGTGGCGAGAGCCTGCGACCGGAGTGAGACCACCCGCGAGGATGCCGCCGGCGCTATCCTCTATGCGGCGGAGAAAGCCACGCAATGCGCTCTCGACGCCATCCAGCTTCTCGGCGGCAACGGCTACATCAACGACTACCCGACAGGCCGCCTGTTGCGCGATGCGAAGCTCTACGAGATCGGCGCGGGCACCAGCGAGATCCGACGCATGCTGATCGGCCGCGAGCTGTTCGCGAAGACGGCATAGGTCACGCCAGCCGGAATTAGGACGACCTGCGGACCTTGTAGAGCTGGAACCCTCGCCCGTTGTGCATGATCTGCAGGAGATCCGGCGCCGGATTGGCCGTCTCGTCGGGGTCGGTGCCGAGCACGATCAGATAATCGTAAAAGTTCGGCCAGCGGTCCCAATAATGCGGCCCGTCGGCCGAAGCTCCGTGCGTGTCGGCATCGACGATCACGCGGCTGATGGTCGGCGTGTCGCCGTCTTCCGTATCCACATGCGCGGCATGATCCGCGCGGGCGTGCAGGATCTGCTTGCCCGGCACGATGAACAGCCGCGACACCAGAGCCGACCTCTCGATCAGGGCCAGATTGGGCGCATGCGCCAGGGCCACGTCGATGGCACCCTCGGCGGGATCGTCCGCCTGAGTGACGAGGAGCCGCGACCCGGGCTGCATCATGCGCAGCGAGGATTTGAGTTCCAGAAGGGGCTGGGAAATGGCGACCCAATGCGCGGAGACGTCGACGATGCGAAACGCGATGGCGACAAGGCAGATCGCGAAGAACGCGTTGTGGTTTTCGAGTTTCTTCAGATCGACCGAGATGAAGCCGAGAGTCATGAAGAAGATGCCGACGACCAGCCGCTGATCCGCCATCCACGAGCCGAACGCCATCCGGGGCATTGCCAGGAAAGCGATCGTCAGAATGCCCGCCACGATCACACCCGCCGGGTGGAAGCGGACCAGTCCGCGCCGGATGGCGATCCCGATCGCCGCGGCAATGAGGATCAGGAACGGAATGTCGGTAAAGTCCGAGTAGACGGAGAAGAACAGCGTGATCGCCTCGAACTTCCCTTGCGATTCCCAGACGACATCGTTCGAGAGTCCCCATGTGGGGCTCGTGACGAGAAGATAGAGGAACGGCAGGAACGGCACGCCGAGGGCCAAGGCGCTCCTCACGAGCGGCATCGGCCGCCACGCCTTTTGCGTCCACAGGCGCCAGAATTCGAAGCTGGCGATGCCGAGGCCATAGAGGCCCAGCGCCGAAAGGTGGCAGACATAGAGCACGGCGCAGAACGCGACGCTGGCTATGGCCCGGACGACGACAGGCCTGTCGCAAAGGGCCATCCAGACGGCGAGGCCGAAGACAGCGACGCCGACCCCAAACAGGTAGTTCATCAAGCCGGTGAAGAGAAAGCCGTTATAGACGAACAGGCCGCCGACGAGAGGCCAGGCGGACCAGCGGCCGTTGAGAACCCTCTGCAGCACGACGGGACCCAGCAGCATGAGGAGGAGCGTGAGCCCGACGAAGACCCGCCCCGCGGCATAGACGCCGAGAAGTGGCGTCAGCGGTGGAACGATCAGGTCCATGATGAGGTTCGGGACCGGCGCCCAGGCCACCTCATAGAAGCGGGACAAGGCCTCGTTCCCGGGAATGGTCGCAAGAGCGTACATCCGCGCCAGATGGTTCGGGTAATCCTCCAGCGGCGGGACGAGAGCGTAGAAGAGCGGCAGGAGGATCAGCGCCGCCACCAGCCCGATCTGTTTGAACACGACCCAAGGACGCTCGGCACTCATATCGGCACCTGCGGCAACCGCACTTCCGCCCCGCTGGAATTTCGACATGTTCTGCCCCTCAACAGCCGCTGTGTCAGAACGCGCGACTCGGCTCCCGGCCATCGCCATAAGAACCCGCCACCCATCCAGGTCAACTCGCCATTCAGAGTGGCTTCGGACGGACATCGGGAAAAAGATGCGGCATTTTGCTCAGATCGTCCACACGTTCCCGTGACAGCGTTGAAAGACAAGCTCCTGCGAACGGCAGGGACAGCGGGGACGACGCGCATCGCTGGGCGCCCATCAACGAGACGTGATTCCTGGCCCCTTGCAACCACGAAATAATAGTGCATAGGAATGGCAGGTCTTGCGGTGGCGTTCCGCGCGCTCGCCCGCTATGAGTAACCTATCCTAACGTCAGGAAACTCTCATGACCCTCGACAAGACGATCGCCGACGCCCTGCGCGCTGCCTCCACCGCCACCATCACCACGGTTCTGCTGAAAAAAGGCATTCGCCGCTGCTGGATGAAGGGGCCCATGCCCGCCTTCAACGCGACGGAGAAGATGGTGGGCCGCGCCTTCACGCTGCGCTTCGTTCCCGCCCGCGAAGATCTGGCGACGCCGGAATCCTGGGCTTCCCCGATCTCCACGCGCGCGGCCATCGAAGCCATGCCGGAGGGTTGCATCGCGGTCGTCGATTCCATGGGCGTGACCGATGCCGGGATCTTCGGCGACATTCTCACGGCCCGCATGCAGAAGCGCGGCGTCGCGGCGCTCATCACGGACGGCGTCGTGCGCGATGCCGTGGGCGTGGAAGGCACGAACCTTCCGGTCTGGTGCGCGGGCGTGGCTGCGCCGCCCTCCGTAGCGGGCCTTACCTTCGTCGGCTGGCAGGAGCCCATCGGGTGCGGCGGCGTCGCCATCTTCCCCGATGACGTGATCGTTGCCGACCGCGACGGCGTGGTCGTCATTCCCGCCGCCATCGTCGCAGACGTGGCGAAAGCGGCCGTCGAGCAGGAGCGCTACGAGCTGTGGGTGATGCGCGAAGTGGAGAAGGGCGTTCCCCTCCCCGGCCTCTATCCGCCGAACGCGGAAACGAAGGCCCGCTACGAAGCCGAGTCGAAGGCTTAAACCTCAAACGCAGAAGGATGGCTGGTGTTTTACTACGTCTCTAAGATCGCCTGGTTCTTCGCCACGCCATCCAACCTGCTTCTCAGCCTGATCGTGCTGAGCCTCCTCGTCGCCCTGTTCCGCCGCCTGCGGACCTTCGGATTGGGCCTTGCGCTCATTACGACCGTGACGACGATCGCCCTCGGCCTTCTGCCCATCGCCACCTTTCTCATGGTGCCTCTGGAAGAACGCTTTCCCCAGTTCAAGGACGACGGAAAGCCCGTGGACGGCATTGTCCTTCTCGGCGGCGCCATCGACGCGTCGGACTCCGTTGCGCGGGGCAGCATCGCCGCCAACGAGGCGGCGGAGCGCATCCTCGGCACGATCGAGTTGGCCCATCGCTATCCGCAGGCGCGCATCCTGATCTCCGGTGGCGGCGGCACGGTCTTCGGCAACGGCGTCGACGAGGCGCCCGTCGTCGCGGATTACTTCAAGAGCATCGGCATCGATCCTGCTCGCATGATCATCGAGGATCGCTCGCGTACGACGTCCGAGAACGCGATCTATTCGCGCGCGCTGGTGCAGCCCCAGGAAGGCGAGCGCTGGCTGCTCGTGACCTCGGCGTGGCACATGCCCCGTGCCGTCGGCGTCTTCGACAAGGTCGGCTTTCCCGTCACGCCCTATCCGGTGGATTTCCGCACCAGCGGCGCGAGCAATCTCTACATCTTCGCGTCCATTTCCGACGGGTTGCGGCGGCTCGACGTCGCCACGAAGGAATGGGCCGGGCTCGTTGGCTATTACCTGACAGGCCGCATGAACGTGCTGTTCCCCGCCCCTCACGCCTCACCGGCGGCGGCGGGAAGCGCGAGCCTGTAGGTGCCGCGAAAATCGTCGGGGTCGACCGGACGTCCCTTTCGCAGGATCACGATCCGCCCTTCCTTCATCAGGCGCACGGCCACCTTCCGCACCGGCTGCATGAGAGGCCCCCAGCCTTCCGGCTGATTCCCGCCGACGGCCTGGGCCACATCGACCGGACCGATGGTCTTGCCGGGCCCGCGCTCGTCGAGAAGCGAGAGCAGGACGGCTTCGAGTTCTTCCAAATTCACGTTTCTAACCATTCTCACGCCCCAGGGCCGCGTCATGCGCATCGGAAATGAACTGGCGGCGCCACATGACGAACAGAACGGCCGCCGTCGCCCCAATAAACAGATAAGCGCTGACGAACCAGCCGAGATAGGCGAGCGAGAAGAAGAAAGCCCGCTGCCCTCGATTGAAATGCTTGCCGGCGACCACGTTCATGGCGGCGGCCTGACGCGCGACGGCAAGGGCCTCCTCGCGGTTCCCGTCCTTCAGGATGGGAACGGACCCTACGATGATCGCCATGTAGTCCTTTGCCACAGGGATCATGCAGGATAGAGCCGCCGTAGTTTGGAGCGAGCCTGCGTGGTGGTGAAATGCCAATGCGCCTTGGCTCTGTTGCGATTGCGCTCGGCTTCCCAGGCGGCGG